>CAIMWA010000096.1 GCA_903845045.1 uncultured delta proteobacterium
ACGGCGGGCGCGACCCGCCACGGGACACCGAGCCGTCGTCGAAGAACTCGTCGTCGGGCACCGCGTCGTCGCCGCCGTCGTCGCCCCCGCGGAACGGCACCGGCACCATCACCGTCGCCTCGGCGCGGTCGACGTACTCGGGATCGTCCTCGGAGAGCTCCGGGGCGTTGATGGGCGGCGGACGCCCCCCGCGACGGAGGTCGAAGACCGGCGTGTCGGCCGACAGCGCGGCGGCCCGGGCCTGGCTGTTGCGGGCCGCGGCGGCCGAGGGCGGCGAGTGCCGCTGCTCGTACCAGTGCCCCAGCGCCTCGGCCATCTCCTTCGCCGACTGGTAGCGGGACTCGGGCTTCTTCGCGATGGACTTCATCACGATGCTCGCGAGCCGCGGGTCGAGCGACGGGTTGCGCTGCAGGATCTGGATCGGCGAGCGGTTCAGGATCTCGCTGATGAGCAGGTTGTAGTTCTCGGCCTCGTACGGGAGGCCGTTGCAGAGGATCGCGTAGAGCACCGCGCCGGTGGCGTAGAGGTCGATGCGCGCGTCCTGGTCGCGGGCGCCGGCGGCCTGCTCCGGCGCCATGAACTGCGGCGTGCCCATCACCGTGCCGGTGCGCGTGAGGGAGTTCAGCTCCTTGTCGTCGCGGAGCTTCGAGATGCCGAAGTCGAGCAGCTTCACGCGGCGCTTGCCGTCGTCGTCGGTGCTCAGGAACACGTTCTCGGGCTTGAGGTCCCGGTGGATGACGCCCTTGCGATGCGCGGCCTCGAGGCCCGCGAGCATCTGCCGCACGATCTCCACGGCCTCCGCGGGGTCGAGGCGCCCGCCGGCGTTCTCGACGACCGTCGCGAGCTCCTCGCCGCGCAGGAGTTCCATGGCGATGTACGGGCCGTAGGACTGCGTGACCCCGAGGTCCGTGATGGCCACGACGTTGGGGTGGTCGATCTGCCCCGCGGTGCGCGCCTCGCGCTCCACGCGCGCCACGAGGTCCGGGTACACGGTGTACTCGGGCAGCAGCATCTTCAGCGCGACGAGGCGGCTGATCTTCGTCTGCTCGGCGCGGTACACGACGCCCATGCCGCCGACGCCGATGATGCCCTCGATGCGGTACTTGCCGTCGATCGCCGTGCCCTTCGGCAGCAGCCCCTGCAGCCGACGGTTGGTGTTCGGGCAGACAAAGGTCCCCGCGGAGTGCTCGCTCCCGCAGAATGGACACATGATCGCCGGAACAGGGCGCACTGATTACCGAGTTGTGCAGGACGTTGGTGGGGTTACCGCCTCGCCGCTGCTCCTGCATTCGTACCAGATGCGCAGCCGCGTACTCAACGGAAGTTCGCGGAAGTCGGATCGTTCGTGTCGCCGGTGTGCGAAAGCTGCACAACCCACATCCCGTCGACCACGCAACGCCCCGCGTCGCAACGAACGCGCTCGCCGGCGCGGCGCACTGTCTGCGCCGAAGAAACGGCGTGGGGGCCGGGCGACGGGAAGGTGATGCGGCGTCGCCAGCCGAGGGCCGACACGGCGGCGCCGGTGCCCGCTCCTACGCAGACCGCGGTGTCGTCGGCGGTGTCGATGTCGTCGGCGTCCACCGGTACGTCCTCCATCGCGAGGGGACCGGCGCCGGGACCGTGCACCCACGACGTCCGCGGATCGCGGAGCGTGCCCGTGCGCACGAGCCCTACCAGCATGCCGCTGGCGGTGAAGCCCGCGCGCAGCCACCGCGCCGTGGGCTCGGGCAGCGAGAGCGGCGTCTCCCGCGCGAGGTCGATGTCGAAGCGGAACACCTCGCCGTCGCGGGTGATCAACGCGGCGCCGTCGTACACGTCGAGCAGCGCTCCGCCGTCGGGATCGCTCCATTCGCGGGCGTGTCCGTCGGCGCCGGTGGTGCACGCGACGAGCGCCGTGGTGGGCGCGGGCGCGTCGGGCTGACACGGTCCGCGGCGGGTACGGGTGCGGCCGTCGCGGCTCACCACCACGCCGCTCGGCGCGGGCTCCGCGGCGGGGTTCGTCGGTGCCGGGACCGGCGTGGCGACGAGGGGCGCGAGCTCCGGGGGCGGCGGCGCGGCGAGGTGCCGGCGCGGGGGCGCAGGGGTTGCACAACCGAGGAGCGGGAGCAGCACGAGCGAGGCGATGGAAGGGCGCATGTGGGGGTGAACGACGGAACCGGCAAGACGTTTTCCCGCCGTCGCGGTCGTGGTAGGGCAGGGCCCGATTTCGGCAACGGTTCGCGGCACGGAGGACATCATGTACGGCTTCGATCTCACCGAGGAACAGCAGGGTCTCGTCGACACGACGCGGCGCTTCGTGCGCGAGCGCATCACGCCCGTGGCAGGACAGTACGACGAGGAGGAGCGCTTCCCCGACGACCTGTACGCGGAATCGCACGCGCTCGGCCTCGCGAACCTCGAGATCCCGCAGGAATACGGCGGCCTCGGGCTGAGCTGTCTCTCGCACTGCATGGTGCTCGAGGAGATCTCCTACGGCTGCGTGGGCATCCAGACGGTGTTCGCGGGCAACATGCTCGGCGCGATGCCGCTGCTCATTGCGGGCACCGACGAGCAGAAGGCGAAGTACCTCGGCATGCTCACGAGCGAGCCGGCCTTCGCGGCGTACGCGTGCTCTGAGCCCGACGCCGGCAGCGACGTCGCGGCGCTCAGCACCCGCTATGACAAGCACGGCGACGAGTACGTCATCACCGGCCAGAAGCGCTGGATCACCAACGCCCACGCCGCGCGGTGGTTCACCGTCCTCGCCACCAAGGACAAGGCGCTCAAGCACAAGGGCATCACGTGCTTCGTCGTCGACGCCGACGCGCCGGGCGTGAAGATCGGCCGTCACGAGCGCAAGCTCGGGCAGCGCGCGAGCCACACCTGCGACATCGAGTTCGAGGAGGTGCGCGTTCCCGCGAGCGCAGTCGTCGGCGGCGAGGGCAACGGCTTCAAGGTCGCGATGCGCACCTTCGACCGGTCGCGTCCGTGGATCGCCGCCGCCGCCGCGGGCGTCATCCGCCGCGCGATGGACGAGAGCACGGCCTACTCCAAGGAGCGCAAGACCTTCGGCGTGCCCATCGGCCAGCACGGGGCCATCCAGATCATGCTCGCGGAGATGGCCATCAAATACGAGGCGACGAAGCTCCTCTGCCACAAGGCCGCGTGCAACATCGACCAGGGCAACCCCGACAGCGTCGTGAGCGCCTACGCGAAGGTCTTCGGCGCGGACAGCGCCATGGCCGTCACCACCGACGCCGTGCAGATCTTCGGCGGCTACGGCTACACGCGCGAGTACCCGGTGGAGAAGCTCATGCGCGACGCCAAGCTGCTGCAGATCTACGAGGGAACCTCGCAGATCCAGCGCATGGTCATCGCGCGCAACATGCTCGGCCGCTGACCGCGGCGCGGGCTCAGGGCGCCGGGATGGTGATCCTTCCCGGCGCTCCCATGAGCCCGGCCTGCGTGTGGCAGCTGTTGCAGTCGCCGTTCATCTGCTCGCTCATCATCGCGCGCGAGCGCCCGCCGGCCATCACCACGCGCGCCGTGTAGGGCAGCGCGAGCGTCCCCGCCCAGTGGAAGTTGCCGATGAGGTTCGGCGTGATGCGCGTGACGGTGCCGCGCGCGTCGGTGATCTCGATGGTGGCGCCGGCGGCGCTGTTGATCGGCGGGATGCACTGCGTCGGCTCGTGCCCCGACGGGTAGATCGTGCCCGCGATCTGGAACGCCGGGCCGCGGTGCATGCTCGTGTGGCACGCGATGCACGCCTCGCCGGGGTTCATCACGTCGCCCAGGGAGTTGCCGAAGAACCACGTGAGGTTGCTCGAGCAGCGGGGCGCCGCGTCGAGCGGGTCCGGCGCGCCGGAGCCCGTGTCGACGGGTGGGCCCGCGTCGCGCGGCGACCCTGCGTCCACCACGACCACGCCGGTGTCGACGGGCGCGCCCGCATCGACGACCTCGGGCACGTCGTCGACGGTCGTCGATCCGGTGTCGACGACGCCGGTGTCCCGGACCACGCCGGTGTCGCGGGGCGATCCCGCGTCGGTGCCGGGATCGACGGTGCCGCCGTCCCAGACGGCTTCGACGGTGGAGCCGCAGCCTGCGAGCAGAGCCAGCGCGCCGACCGCGCACACCCAGCGGCTCCCGCGCCGCGCTTCGAAACGGGGAGTTCTCATCGGGGCCATGGATGACCGTTGGTACCCCGAACCTTCGCCGCGTAGGGACGCTGGAGCCCGGAGGGCGTCCCGTGGCACCTTCGCCGCCCATCGCCATGGACGCCGCGCAGCCAGGAATCTTCGGAGACGCGCTCGTCGCGAGCCGCTTCGTCAGCTTCGACGCGGTGGAGCTCCCGATGGACCGGGCGACGATGGGGAGGCCCGGCGCTGCGTCGACGAAGCGCCGCGGGTGAGCGAGCGACGCGCGCCATGAGCCAGAGCCTCGCCCAGCCGCTCGCCCCAGGCGTCGTCGTCGCGTCGGACTACCGCGTCGAGCGCGAGCTGGCCCGGGGCGGCATGGGCACCATCTATCTCGTGACTCAGCTCTCCACCGCCGCCGAGCGGGTGCTGAAGGTCATGCACGCGCGGCTGCTGCGCGACCCCAAGAGCCGCGAGCGCTTCCTCCAGGAGGCGCGGGCCGGCGCGCGCATCGAGAGCGACCACGTGGTGCAGGTGCTCGCCGCGGGCATCGAGGACGACGGCGTGCCGTGGATCGTCATGGAGCTGCTTCGCGGCGAGACCCTCGGCGAGGCCGTGAAGCGACGCGGTCCGCTGCCGGCCGCGGAGGTCGCCGAGGTGTTCAGCCAGCTCGGGCACGCGCTCGCGGCGGCGCACCGCGCGGGCCTCGTGCACCGGGACCTCAAGCCCGACAACGTGTTCCTGTGCGCGCCGCGCCGCGAGGGCGTGCCGTTCACGGTGAAGCTCCTCGATTTCGGCATCGCCAAGGCCCTCGACGACGACCCGCAGCCCGGCGCACGGCACGCCACGGCGGCGGTCGGCACCCCGCTCTGGATGGCCCCGGAGCAGGCCCAGCGCGGCACCGTCACGCCGGCGTCGGACGTGTGGTCCCTCGGGCTCGTCGCGTACACGGCGCTCACCGCGCGGTCGTACTGGCGCAGCGGGAACGTGCCCGGCGTGCCCATGGAGCGCGTGCTCCGCGAGCTCTTCGGCGAGCCGCTGGAGCCCGCCAGCGTCCGCGCGCACGAGCACGGCGTCGCGCTCCCGTCGGGCTTCGACGCGTGGTTCGCGGGATGCGTCGTGCCGGACCCGGCGGCCCGGTTCCGCGACGGCGCCGAGGCCCTCGCGAGGCTGCTCCCCGTGCTGCACGGCGCCGCCCCCGGACCCGCAGCGCCCGCGCCGGCACCGCCGACGGTGCCGCCGACGCAGATGATCCCCGCGATGCCCTTCGCGCCCGTGGCACCGCCGTCGACGATGGCCCGCACGGCGCCGACGCCATACAACCCAGGGTATTCGGCGCCCGGGCCCTTCACCGCGGCGCCCTTCGCGCCGGTCGCTCCGCCGCCCGCGCCGCACGGCGGAACCTCGGTGCTCGGCGCCGCGGCGGTGGGGCTGCTGCTCGGGGCGGTCATCCTGGGCGGCGGCTGGTTCGCGGTGCGCGAGTGGCGCGCGGAGACCCGCGACGACGCGGGAGCGGCGACGTCCACCCCCCGGGACGCCGCGGTGCTGCGCGCGTTGCTCCCGCCGGTGCCGCTCACGCCCGGGGTGTCGACGCTCTCCGCGGGCTACGGCCACACCTGCGCGCTCGCGGCCGGCGGCACCGTGCGCTGCTGGGGCTGGAACGCCTTCGGGCAGCTCGGCGACGGGAGCTTCGCGCCGCACCCCACGGCCACCGTCGTCGCGGGCCTCGACCACGTTCTCGAGGTCGTCGCGGGGTACGCCCACGCCTGCGCCCGCCGCGACGACGGCACGGTGCGCTGCTGGGGGCTGAACAGCACCGGGCAGCTCGGCGACGGCACACGCATGAACCGTGGAACGCCGGTGCTCGTGGCGGGGCTCGCGGGTGTGACGCAGCTCGCGCTCGGCGAGGGTCACAGCTGCGCGCGCCTCGGCGACGGCACGGTCCGTTGTTGGGGCGACAACACCACGGGGCAGCTCGGCGACGGGTCCGCGGACTCGCGCACGGTCCCGGGCGCCGTGGTCGGCATCGCCGGCGCCGTCGAGGTCGCCGCGGGGAACCTGCACACCTGCGCGCGTCTCGCCGACACGACGGTCCGTTGCTGGGGCGCCAGCAGCTTCGGGCAGGTGGGCGACGGCTACGCCGAGACGCACTGGCGCCCGTCGCCGGTGGCCGGCGTGAACCACGCGGCGGGCCTCGCGCTGGGCGCGTTCCGGAGCTGCGTGCGCCTCGACGGCGGCGACGTTCGGTGCTGGGGTCGCAACGAGAGCGGACAGCTCGGCGACGGCACGCGCTTCTCCCGCACGACGCCGGTGCCGGTGGTGGGCCTCGCCGGAGCGCAGTCGCTTGCGCTCGGGGCGTTTCACGCGTGCGCGCGCATGAGCGATGCGACGCTGCGGTGCTGGGGCAGCAACGCCTTCGGGCAGCTCGCCGACGGCACGACGCTCGATCGCCCGGCCCCCGTTCCCGCGTCGGCGGCGGGGGTGGTGCAGGTGGCCGCCGGCGACGCCCACACCTGCGCGCGAAGCTCCGACGGCGCAGCGCGGTGCTGGGGCGGCAACGCCTTCGGCCAGGTGGGCGCCGGCGACGAGGTGAACCACGGCGTGCCGGTGCCCGTGCTCGGGCTCTAGCGCCGCGGCGCGACGGTCACTCCACCTCGTCGACGGTGGCCGGCGCGCGCACGCGAAACGTCGCGTCGACCCAGTCGTAGAGATCGAGGAAGTACGTCTCCATCTGGGCGTTGCCCGCCACGGAGTCGACGAAGAAGGTGCCCTCGAGGCACCCGTCGCCGGGTCGGCAGCGACCGTCGGGAAACACGAAGATGAACTTGCCGGGCCGCTGCCAGTCGGCGGTCTGCCGCGCGACCATGCGCGACGCCGCGACGAGCGCCGCGCCGGAGAACTGCCCCGGCTCCATGCCGTAGCCGTGGAGCAGATACACCACCGGGTAACGCACGCCGGCGTTCTCGGGGTCGTGGTAGCCCGGCGGCAGCACGATGCTCACCGGACCGCTGCGTCCCGTGCGCTGGCTCGCGAAGCTGAAGGCGCACTGGTAGCCGTGCGCGCAGCGGCCCTCGTTGTCGACGCTGGTCGAGAAGCCCGTGAGCGCGCGGTCGGCGTCGGGCCACGCCGACTGCACGGCATAGAGACCCGACAGCAGCCGCGCGGCGATCTGCAGCGTGGTGCCGACGTGCGCGCCGTCTCCCGCGGCGATGCGCGCGGCCGAAGCGTCGATGGATCCGTAGCGCAGCGCGGTTTGCGACGGCACGTGCGCCCAGTCGACGAGGCCCGGGTCGAAGGCGTCCTCGGCCTCGGGGGTGGAGCGGTGGCCCGGGAGCAGCGGAACGAAGCCGTTCACCACGTGGAGCCCCACCGCCTGCTGCGCCACCGCGCCGGCGAAGTGGTTCGCGTTGACCCCGAATTGCAGGGCGTCGCGCACGCCGCCGTCGATCCACGTGCGGAGCCGCGCGGCCTCGTCGCGGCCCAGCGCAGCGAAGCGCACGCGCGGGTCGTTGGCGTCGGCGCCGGGGAGCCACGACGTCGCGAGGTCGAAGCGGCCGTTGCCCTCGCCCTGGTCGTACGGGCAGCGCCGCCCCGCGGGGCACGGAATGCCGTCGAGGCCAAGGTCGTCCCAGGGCTCGCCCTCGTCGTGGCGAAAGTTCCCCTCGGCGCCCGCGGGATTGTACTCCCGGTCGTAGTCGTCACCCGCGGGGTCGGGGTTCGTGCGCGCGTCGAAGCCCGGCTCGTCGGCGCTCGCGCGTCCGTCGGCGCCCACGTCGCGAAAGGGCTCGCTGAAGTTCCGCACCACGGGCTCGCCGGGGTCGCGGCGGCCGTTGCCGTTGCGGTCCACGGCGAGGGTGATCTCCACGGGGTAGGTGCCCGCGGAGCCGTCCCACTGCCCCACGTCGCCCCCGGCCGCGCGGCCGCCGTCGCAGAACGTGATCGCCGCGAAGCGCCCGTCGGGGTCGTACTCGTCGTCGTAGAAGCGCTGGTCCATCGCCGCGCCGGGGCCGCCGAGAACGACCGGGTGCGCGCAGCGGTCGGCGTCGGTGCGCACGGTCTCCGAGGCCGGAACGCCGAAGGGCATGCCCGCGGTGGTCGGGTCCGTGCCCATCACCGCGTTGCCGAACATCCGCGCGATGTCGCGAAAGCCCTGAAAGCGCGCCTGACGGTCGAAGGTGCCGCCGGTGCCGCCGCCGGGCGGCGCGAAGAAGTGCTCGAAGTGCTGGCCCACCATGCCGAGGTCGTCGGGCACCGGCGTCCGGTCCGCGCTGCTCGAGGAGCAATCGACGGAAGGGTCCGAGCGCTGCGCCTCGGTGCAGAACCCGCCGTAGACCCAACGACGGAGATACGCGCTGGAGAACGCCGCGTCCGCGGGTCCGCCGAGGGGCGCGAGGACGTCGAAGAGCTCCGGGTGGTGCGTGCCGATCATGGACGTGCCGACGGCGCCCATGGAGATGCCGTAGATCGCGTGGAACGTGCGACGCCGCGTCACGTGCGTGGCCCCGAGCCCACGGCGCACCACCGCGCGGTAGGTGCCGAGGCGGTACCCCGCGAAGGACACCGAGCGACCGCCGGCGTCGATGTGCGCGTCGGCGACGGAGACGATGCGCGGACGGGAGGTCGGTCCGGGCGGGCTCCACAGCAGCTCGACGTGCCCCTCGTAGAGCGTCGGCACGCGCGCCGCGTTGGCCGGAACGGTGAAGCCCACCTCCCGCGAGAAGCGCGCCGCGCCAGGACCGAAGGCGACGGCGGGACCGAGCGCGTCCCAGCCGTCGGGCACCGTGAGGTCGGCGCACGCCACGCTCACCGCATCCGTCGGAAGCCCCGTCGTTCCCGCGGGAATCGTCATGCCCGCGGCACCCACCGTCGATGTCGCGGCCGTCGTCGCAGCACCGCCCGCGTGGAGCACGCCGAGGGAGTCGCTCGCGCCCACTGGGCACGTCGGCACCGATGCCGCGCGCACCTCGACGGGCACCTCGACGCGCGCCACGCCCGCCGGGTCCGCGGGATCGGTCTGGGTGATGCGGAGCCGCACCGTCCCCGCCGCGACTCCCTGCACGGCGAGGGTCGCGCTGCCATGTCCCCGCGCGACGACCACCGACGATGGCACCGACAGCACCGCCGGGTCGGAGCTCTCGACATGGAACGTCGCGTCGCAGGCCGCGCGATCGAGGGCGAGGCGAAGCAGCAGTCGCGACGGCGCGCCGACGCCGACGATGATCTGCTCGGGCAGCACCGAGTGCACGCGCACGGCCTCCGTGCAGGCGG
>CAIMWA010000097.1 GCA_903845045.1 uncultured delta proteobacterium
CCAAGGGGTCCGTCGCGTTCACGGCCATCCGCCGCGTGGGCGAGGGCTACAAGGGCGTGGTCTTCCGCTTTCCGCCGGACCTGCACCTCGAATACCACCCGCACTTCGGCGTCACCGGGGGCGTCGACATCACCTACCACATGCGCGAGCTGCCCGACGGAACGCTCGCCGCGGTGCTCCTCGACCGCGACGCGGTGTGGTCCGCGGGCGCGCTCGCGATCGTCGACCGCAACCTCGGTCCGGAGCTGAGCAACGCCCGCGCGGCGGCGAGCTCGCTGCCCCGGTACCTGCACCCGATCTCCTACCTCGGCCCGTACGGTTCGCACGACGAGTCTTACATCGATCCGTATGGTCCCGACGCCCTGAACCCGGCGTTCCGGCGGACCACGAGCGAGGGTGCGTACCGCGATCCGGCGCCGCTCCCCGATGGACGCGTCGCGGTGGCCTGGGCCGACGGCACCGTGGCGCTCACGGACCGCACGCATGCCCCCGATTTCGGGCTCTACGCGCTCACCCTCGACCGCGACCCCGGCACCGGCGAGGTCGTGGTGGCGTCGCGCACCCGCCTCGTCGACCTGCCCGGCGTCTCCGAGACCGAGCCCGTGCCCGTGTACGTCGACGTGCCCGGCGCCGGCGGCGCGGCGGACCCGCACGGAGACTACGGGCGCCTGAGTCTCGGCGGCGCGGTGATGATCGAGAACGTGCTGCACCAGGTCGGCGCCGTCGGACCGCGCGTGCTGCGCACCGACATCGCCGGCGTGCGTGCGCTGCTCTGGCTCGGCGCCACCCGTGACGCGCCCATCGACACGCCGGTGCCGGGGCTCTACGCGGAGCAGCGCCGCAGCGGGGCGACGCCGCACCTGCCCGCGCTGGTGGTGGCCGAGGCGCCGCTCGAGCGCGACGGCACCATCTACCTCGAGATCCCCGCGGGGGCGTCGTTCCGGGTGCAGTTCCTCGACGCGCGGGGGATGGTCGTGGGCACGCAGTACAACCGCTGGTTCGACATCTTCGGGGGGCAGGACATGCACATCGGCGTCACCCCCGAGACCTTCGACTTCGTCTGCAACCTCTGCCACGGCGCGCGCTCCGGGCGCTCCACCGAGGCGTTCGGGACCGTCGACATGACCGCTCGGCCGTCGCTCTCCCTCGCCCGCATGGTGAACGACGACCCGGCCCGGCCGCGTGCGCCGATCCGCCTCGGCGCATCGACGATCCAGGCCGCCGAGTGGCGCACCGACGTGCTGCCGCTGCTGCAGCGATCCTGCGCGACCGCGGGCTGCCACGACGCCGGCGCGCACGCCGCCGCGTTGGATCTCTCGGGCCGGCCCACGGCGCACTACGACACCGCGTACGAGTCCCTCGTGGCGCGCGGCGACGGGTCGGCGCACGGTTTCCGCTACGTCGACGTCGTCGGCACCACGGCGCGCGGCAGCCACGTCATCGAGCGCATCCTCGGCGAGGAGCTCGACGCGCCCCGCGCGGTGACGAACCCAACCCCGCACCGCGGCCAGCCCGCGCTCAGCGACGCCGAGCTGCACACGCTGCTGCGGTGGATCGAGACCGGCGCGCTCTACTGCGCGGGGGCCTGCCCGTGACCCGCGCGATGCGAGCGCTTGCCGTCTTCGCCGTCCTCGCCAGCGCGTGCGGCGACGTGAGCCCGCCGACGGGCTTCGACCATCACACCCTCGCGCCTTACCCCATCTTGTATGGACCGGGCGACCCGATGTGGACCCCGCAGCCGCACCGCGATCGGCCCGCGCGCGTGGCGGTGACCCCCGACGGCGCCCGCGCGCTCGTGACGCTGCAGGGGCAGGAGGACGAGCCCGGGCACGAGGTGGCGCTGGTGGACCTCGCCGCGCGCCGCGTGCTCGCGCGCATCGCCGTGGGGTCGTCGCCGACCGGCGTGGCGGTGCACCCCGGCGGGCGCTTCGCGGTGGTCACGAACCGCTTCTCGAACTGGGCGAGCGTCGTCGACCTCGCCGCGCAGCGCGTGGTCCTCGACGTCCCGACGGACTACTACGCCATCGACGTCGCGTTCACGCCCGACGGCCGCCGCGCGTACCTCTCGAACCGCTGGAAGGACCAGGTCGTCCGTTGGGACGTGACCGCCACCGCGGACCGCTTCGTGGTCACCGACGCCCGCGCCGCGGCGCTCCCGACGTCGACGCACCCCCGCGACGTCGCCGTCTCCGCGGACGGCGCGCGCCTCGCGGTGGCGGGCCTCGACGGCATGCACGTCACGCTCTTCGAGCTCCCCTCGGAGCACGTGGTCGCCGACGTGAACCTGCGCGCGCCGGCCAACGACGTGGTCTTCGCGGGGTCGTGGCTCCTCGCGCTCACGCAGGGCGCCGGCGACGGGCACCCGCCGCTGGTGGGTCCCGACGGCGACGACGACGGACGCCCCGGCGACTCCACCGCCAACGTGAACTTCCAGGATCAGCAGAACGAGATCGCGGTGCTGCGCGCGAGCGACGGCGCGGTGCAGCGCCGGTACACGACGGACACGACGTGCTGCCGCGACTACCGCGACGTGTCGCCGGACGACCCGGTGCTGGGCTCGTTTCTCCCGCCGCGGGACCAGTGGATCGTCGGCGGGGCGGTGCCCGAGGCCGGCGCGGTGTGCCCCGGCGACACCGCGGGGACGTCGCGGCTCTGGGTCGCGTACCAGGCGTCGTCGGAGGTCGAGGCCTTCGACATCGACCTCGCGCAAGGGACGCTGCGACCGGTGTCGCCGCGCAGCAGCGTGGGCTTCGCGCCCGGCGCCGCGGCGTGCGTGGGCACCGCGGTGACGGTGGTGGCCGCGCTCGCCGAGACCCTCGAGACCGTGCGCACGCCGGGCGCAGCCGCCGAGTCCATCGTCGTGGGCGACGTCACCGGCGGGCGCTTTCCCGCCACCGACGCCGAGATCGGCGAGGCGCTCAACGTCGCCACGGCACCGTTCACCGTCGACGGCGACCAGTCGTGCGTGATGTGCCACCGCGAATTCGGCGACGTCGAGAAGCCCTTCTCGATGCCGTTGCTGCGGTACCCCGAGGGCACGCGGATGACCATGCAGCACCGCGGCCTCGCCGACACGCGCCCGTGGTTCTTCGAGACCGCGATGGACGAGAACAACTTCTTTCCGGTGCTCAACGAGTTCGCACGCGTCGAGAACTTCTGCTGCACCGACCCGTCGCTCTGGTCCGCCGCGAACCCCGTGCCGGACGACTGCGAGACGTCGCCGCCGCCGGTGTGCGCGACGCGCGCCTGGCCGCGCAACCTGCCCACGCGCAACGCATTCTACATGGCGCAGGCGCAGCGCGTGTTCGGTCGCACCCGCACCATCGGCGACGCCTTCGACGCGCCGCTGAACTTTCAGGGGCTCACCCGCGCGTTGGGGCTCTCGCTGCTGATGCGGTCGCGGCTGCTGCCCAACCCGAACCCGCGCGACACGGCCTCGGTGCGCCGCGGCGAAGGGCTCTTCTTCTCGCAGGACACCGCCTGCGCGAACTGCCATCCGGCGCCGGGCTACGCGCTGTCGTCGAACGCGAGCGTGACCCTCGCGCCGCGGTTCCTGCCCGTCATCACACCGGTGCGCGCCGCCGACGGGCGCAACGCCGACCTCGTGAGCGACGGGTTCCAGAGCACCTTTCCGGAGACGCACCAGGACACGCGGATGATCCAGTTCGGCGTCACGTCGCTTCGCAACGAGTGGGCGCACGCGCGGCGGTACCTGCACGACGGCCGGGCGCGGTCGTTGCGCGAGGTCATCGTGCCGCCGGGCCACGCGTCGCTGCGCCCCGGCGAGCACGGGTTCAACGAGGTCGACGGCATCCCGAACACGCACGGCGCGACGTCGCAGCTCTCGCCCTCGCAGGTGGACGACCTCGTGAACTTCATGATGTCCCTATGAGAGCCCTCGGGAGCAGCCTCGCCGCGCTCGCCCTCGCTGCCTGCGGGCCCGCGAACCCCGCCGTCGGGACGCCGCCGCTGGACCACGCGCTGTACCTCCGCACCGTCGAGTCGGTGCTCGAGCAGCGCTGCGCGGTGCCTAGCTGCCACGGCAACCCGCGGCGCCCGCTCGCGACCTACGCGACGGACCGCTACCGCATGGACCCGTCGCGGCTGCGCCTCCCGGAGGCCATCAGCCCCGAGGAGGTCGCGGCCAACGAGCGCTCCGCCTCCGCCTTCGCGGTCGGCATCACCAACGCGGCCGACAGCATGCTGATCACCAAGTCCCTCGGCACCGTCTTCCACCAGGGCGGCGTGGTCTGGGGCTCCGTCGACGACCCCGAGTGCCAGGCGGTGCTCGCGTGGCTTCGCAGCGGAGGCCTCCGATGACGCGCCCCTCGCCCGATTCGCGCTCGCTTCAAAGCTCCGGAGGATCTCCCATGCGCCGACGAACGATGCTCCTGCTCCCCCTCGCGGTCACCGCCGGCGCGGCGAGCGCAGCGCTGCTCCGTCGCACCCGCCACGGCAGCGACGACCGCCCCACGGAGCGCCCCTGCACCGTGCAGCGCGCGGCCATGGGAACGATCTGGCAGGTGGTCCTCCCGGCGGGCTCGCCGGGCCATGCGCCGGACGCAGCCGAGCGCGCCCTCGACGAGGTCGACCGCCTCGAGTCGGTGCTGTCGGAGTTCCGCCCGGGCACCGAGGTGTCGCGGGTGAACGCTGCCGCGGGCGGCGCGCCGGTGGCCGTGGGTCCCGACACCTGGACGATGCTCGAGCACTCGCTGCAGCACGCCGCGCGCTCCGACGGGCCTTCGACCCGACCTGGGCGGCGCTGCGGGGGCTGTGGGATTTCAGCTCCCGGTCGCCGGTGCCGCCAGACGCGGACACCGTGCGCGCGCTGCTCCCGCGCGTCGATTGGCGCGCCGTCGAGATGGACGCCTCGACGCGCCGCGTGCGGCTGGCGCGGCCGGGCATGGCCATCGGCTTCGGCGGCATCGCCAAGGGCTACGCCCTCGACCGCATGCGCGACATCCTGCTGCGCGCGGGCGTGCGCGACTTCCTGCTGTACTCGGGCGGGCAGGTGCTCGCCGAGGGCACGCGCAACGGCCGCCCGTGGCGCGTCGGCGTGCAGCACCCGCGGGACCCGGGCGCGCTGCTCGGCGCCGTGTCGATCACTCGCGGGTCCGTCTCGACGGGCGGCGACTACGAGCACTTCTTCGTGCACCAGGGGCGCCGCTACCACCACGTCATCGACCCGCGCACCGGGTGGCCGGTGGAGCACACGGCGTCGGTGACGGTGATCACGCCGACGGCGCTCGAGGCCGACGCGCTCGACACGTCGCTCTTCGTGATGAGCCCCGAGCGGGCCATGGCGCACGCGCGCGAGCGGGGCCTCGCGGTGCTTCGCACGTCGCCGTCGCTGCGATCGGAGATGACGCCGGCGATGGAGGCGGTGCTGGATGCGGCGCCGTCCGAAGGGGCCGCGGTGCCTACGTGAACGCACGCGCGGGGTGCGCTCTCGCGCTGGCCTCGGCGCTCGCGGCGTGCGCCGACCCGGCGGCGTCGGCGGTGGATGCCACCGTCGATGCGACGCCGTACCAGGTCTCCCTCGCGGCGCTGCGCCCCGACGGGTACGAGGTCCTCGCGGGCGACGCCGGCATCGAGATGCGCCTTGGATTCCAGGGGTTTCGATACACCCGGGTGGTGCTCGTCGCCACCGGGACGGTGCCCGCGGCGTCGCCCGGGGTGTTCCATTTCGCCATCGAGGGCTTCGACCCGGCGGAGCAGCGGGTCAACGCCGTGGCGTTCCACGAGCGCAACCCGGGAGTCTTCGTGAGCGAGCCGGAGATGGTCTTCGCGAACGACGTCGCCCTCGAGCGCGTCGTCGGCCACGTCGGCACCCTCACCGTCACCCTCGACGACCGCGCGCACCACGCCGTCGGGACCTACGCCGGCGTGCTCCGCTGGGACCCGACGTGCATCGAGGGAGCCGACGGCGTCTGCCTCGCGCGCGACGGAGGCACGCCGTGACCCGCGCGATGGGCACGCTGCTGCTCCTCGGCCTCGCGGGCTGCGCGACGGTGCGGCCGTGGCAGCGCGAGCGCCTCACGGCGAGGTGCATGGCCACCGACGAGCCGACGTCGCCGGCGATGTACGACGCCCACGTGCGCGCCGTGCGCATCGGCGACGTGGTGGCCGCGGGCGCCGGGGGAGGAGGCTGCGGGTGCAACTGAAGCCCTGGCGGTGGGTGCTCGTCGGCGTCGTCGGGTGCGGCGGTCCGCTGCCTCCGCGGCCGCGCGCCGAGGTGACGCTGCATGGCGGTCACTACGGCGACAACGACCACGTCTCGGTGTGGAGCCCGTCGGTGCGGGCGCGGGTGCCGGTGGGGCGGCGCGTGACCGTGTCCGCCAGCTACGGCGTCGACATCGTGTCGGCGGCGTCGGTGGACATCGTCGCGAGCGCGTCGCGCATGAACGAGGTGCGGCACGACACCACCGCGGGCGCGCAGGTGGCCGTCGACGACCGCACCACCGTCGGCGTCAGCGGGCGCGACTCGCGCGAGAGCGACTACCTCTCCGACGGCGTCACGCTCACCGTCGACCGCGAGAACGCCGCGCGCACGCGCACGCTCCACGTCGAGGCCCGCGGCCGCTGGGACCGCGTCGGCCCGGGCTGGGTGCTCCAGGACCGCGCGGACCTCGGCGTGGGCACCCTCGCGGCGTCGCTCACGCAGGTGCTCGATCGCCTCACGGTGCTGCGCTTCGCCCTCCAGGCCGACGTGCTCTCGGGGTACCAGGCCTCCGCGTACCGCTACGTTCCGGTGGGCGGTCAGTGGTTCACCGAGCAGGTGCCGGAGCTTCGCGTGCGCGGGTCCGGCAGCGCGCGGATCCAGCGGTCGCTGCGTCGCAACGTCTCGCTCCTCGCGGAGTACGGGCTGAGCGGCGATTCGTGGGGCCTCGTGGCGCACTCCGGCGAGGTCGGGCTGCGCTGGGAGCCCGCGCCCTGGGCCATGTTCGACGTGCGCGCGCGGGTCATGGCGCAGAACGGCGCGTCGTTTTACCAAGGAACGTATGCGTCGCTCACGGAGTACCGCACCCGTGACCGCATGCTCGGCCCCATGGAGGCGTTCTGGCCGACGGCGTCGTTCCGCTTCGACTGGCCCGCGTGGCCCGCGCCTCCGTCGTGGGAGGTGGGCGTGCGCGGCGGCTGGCTGCACCAGCAGTTAGAGGACTACGCGCCGCTCCGCTCGCGCGACGCCGGCACCGGCGAGGTCTGGGTCACGCGCTGGTTCTGAGCCTTCGCCCGCGGCGGGGCGCGTCGTCGCCGCGTACACTGCGGGCATGTTCATGGTGACGGTCTTCGAGTTCCCGTCGCCGGTGGAGCGCGCGGTGGCATCCCTCGCCGCGCGGCAGGGCGTGCACGCGTCCGAGGCCCGCACGCGCCTCGCCGGAGGGTTTCCGCGCATCGTGCAGGTCTTCGCCGACCCGTCCGCCGCGAACACCCTCGCCGCGGGGCTGCGCGCCGACGGCTTCACCGCGGGCGTCGTCGACGGCGACACGGTGTCCAACGACGCCCGTCGCGACCTCGCGCGCTCCCTCGCCTTCGGACCCGACGGCTTCGACGCCGAGCTGCGCGGCAACCGCACGCGCACCCTCGCCTACGGATCCGTGCGCGCGCTCCTGCACGGCGTGCGTACCGGCGTCGCGACGAGCACCGAGGAGACCACGGTGAAGAGCTTCAGCGGGGCGCGCACGATCCTCACCGGCGGCCTCTCGACGCACAGCACGAAGACCGTCACGTCGACGAAGAGCACCGAGGTGCGCGAGACCTTCGCCTACGTCGTGGGCGCGCCCGGCGAGCCCTGGCTCGCGGTGTACGAGCGCAGCATGAACTACGCGTTCCTCGGCGCGGCGCGGGCGCCGTCGAGCATGGCCAACTTCACCACGGTGCTCTCGACGCTGCGCGCGCGCTGCCCGGCCGCGGCCTACGACGCGCGCATGACGCGCCCGGGAGGCTTCGGCCTCGTGCCGCTGTGCCCGCCGGGGCTCGACCCGGGGGCGTGGAAGAGCGACGTCGCCGCGGCCCTCGTGGCGCTCGGCATCGCCGCCGGCTGACTACGTGGCGCCCTCGGCGGCGAGCTGCACGAGCTCGGCCTCGACGGACTCCCACTCCTTCATCATCGCCTCGACCTTGGTCTCGAGGTCCTGGTCCTCGGCATGGAGGCGCGCGAGCTCCTCTTTCGGAGCGCGCACGAAGAAGCCGGGCTGGGCGTAGAGCGCCTCGATCTCCTTGCGGCGCGCCTCGGCGACGTCGATGGATGCGAGGAGCTTCTCGCGGCGCAGAGGGAGCTCCTTGGCGCGGTTGCGCTGGCGCTTCTTGTCCTCCCACGACGGAGCTTGCGCCGGGGGCGGAGCGGACGGCGCGGGCGCGGACTTCGGCGCCTTCTTCGCCTTGAGCACCACGGCGTCGGCGTCGAGGTGGTCGTCGCCGCAGCGCGCGAGGTACTCCGCGTAGGTCCCCGGAAAATCGCGCGGACCGTCGGGCGTGACCTCGAGGATGCGCGTCGCCAGCGCAGACACGAACCACCGATCGTGGGAGACGAAGATGAGCGTGCCCTCGAAGGCCTTGAGCCCTTCGACGAGCGCCGCGATGCTCTCGAGGTCGAGGTGGTTCGTCGGCTCGTCGAGCACGAGCACGTTGGGCTTCTCGACCATGAGCCGGCAGAACACGAGGCGCGCGGCCTCGCCGCCGGAGAGCGACCCGACGCGCTTGTGCACCTCGTCGCCGGAGAGAAGCATGCGCCCAAGCTGACCGCGCACGTAGCTCTGCGACTCGCTCGGGCAGGCGCTCTCGATGAAGCGCAGCGGCGTCGTCTGCTCGTCGACGAGCAGGTCGCGGTGGTCCTGCGCGAAGTAGCCGGGGCGCGCCTCGTGGCCCCACTCGCACTTGCCCGCGTCGGCGGTGAGCCGGCCCATGGCGATCTTCAACAGCGTCGACTTGCCGAGGCCGTTGGGTCCGAGGATCGCGAGGCGCTCGCCGCGGCGCACCGCCACGGACACGTCGTGAAGCACCTTCTTCGATCCGTAGGACTTGGAGACGTGCGTGAGCGTGAGCACGTCCTTGCCGCTGGGGCGCGCGGGGATGAAGCGGAAGTTCGGGGCGCGGCGCGAGGTGTCGGCGAGCTCCTCGACCTCGATCTTCTCGATCTGCTTCAAGCGGCTCTGGGCCTGCTTGGCCTTCGTGGCCTTGGCGCCGAAGCGCTCCACGAAGGCGCGCTTGTCGGCGATGATCTTCTCCTGCCGCGCGATCTGCGCCGTCATGCGCTCGCGCACCTGCACCTTCTCGACCTCGAAGGCCGAGTAGTTGCCCGTGTATGGCGTGATGGTGCCGTAGTCGACGTCGAGCACGTGCGTCGCGACGTTGTCGAGAAAGCGCTGGTCGTGGGAGATCACCACGGTGCACCCGCGGTGCCCCGCGAGGAACTTCTCGAGCCAGCGGATCGACAGGATGTCGAGGTGGTTCGTGGGCTCGTCGAGGAGCAGCACGTCGG
>CAIMWA010000098.1 GCA_903845045.1 uncultured delta proteobacterium
CTCAGCCCCGACGGCCGCACGGTGTGGGCCGGCGGCCCCGAGGACGGCGTGTGGACGTCCCGCGACGGCGCGACGATGTCGCAGCTTGGGACGGATCCCGTGGAGTGCCTGCGGTACGCGGGCGGAGCGCTCTGGGCGTGCCGCACCTTCGTGCCGGGCGGTGCGCTGCTGCTGCGGGGCGATGGCGCGGGGCCCTTCGCGACGGCGCTCTCGGTGGCGGACATCGGCGGACCTCCGTCGCGGTGCGTGGCGGGCACGGCGATGCACGACCTCTGCCCGGGGCGGTGGAACGGCGTGCTCCGAACGTTGCTGCCCGCGGACGGGAGGGATGCCTCGGCGCCAGCGGACGCGCGCCCTACGGCACCGCCGGCGACCCCCGGGGGCTGCGGCTGTGCGACGCGGACGGGGAGCGTGGATGGAGCGCCGGTGGCGTTCCTCGCGCTGATGGCGGTCAGCCGACGGCGTCGCCGGCGCTGATCGAAGCGCGGTCCGGGTGCGCCCCTCGCGCGAACCCATTGTGTTCTCGCCCGTGTCACCGCACCATGGGTGTCTTGCGGAGGACAGGACCCTTGATGAAGAGACGAGCACACGTCTGGCAGTGTGGCCTTGCGACGGCGGCTGCGTTCTGGCTCGCGGCCCCGATGGCGCAGGCGCAGACCTCGAATTGCGGCAACGGCGCCATCGACGCGGGCGAGACCTGCGACGACGGCAACCGGGCCGGCGGCGACGGCTGCGGCGCGACGTGCATCCAGGAGCCGGGGTTCCGATGCCCCACGGCGGGCATGCGCTGCACCGCGGTCTGCGGTGACTCCATTCGCGCCGGCGTCGGCGCGTCGCAGGAGCAGTGCGACGACGGCAACACGACGAACGGCGACGGCTGCTCGTCCACGTGCGCGTTGGAGTTCGGCTACTCGTGCGTCGACACGTCGACGAACCTCGCGCCGAACGGGGACTTCCGCATGGGCCGCTCGGGCTTCACGTCGGACTACACCTACGACGACTCCCGCAGCGTCACCGACGGCTACGGCGGCGGCGGTCCCGAGGGAAACTTCACAGTCACGAACAACCCGACGGGGTGGAACGGCGTCTTCACGCCCTTCGGCGGCGTGGTGTGGTCCGACGGCAACGGCGACGGCTACGCGGCGCTCTTCAACGGCGTCGGCGTGCGCACGGCGTACCAGGTGACCATCTCGCAGGAGGCCGGACGCCAGTACCTCGTGCAGATGTACGTGGCCGACTGGGGCAGCGAGAACATTCCTCGCGGCCAGCTCACGTCGCGGCTCTCGGCGACGGTCGACGGCACGCCGATCACCCCGGAGATCCACCTTCGGCCGTCGGACGGAACGTCGCTGTTCTGGGACTACGTGGGCGGCACGTACGTCGCGACGCGCACGGGTCCGGCGGTGTTCCGCGTCGTCGACAACGAGCCGACGGACCGCGGCAACGACTTCACCATCGACGGGATCTCGTATCGCCCGGTGTCGCCGGAGCACTGCACCGCGCTCGACACCGACGGCGACGGCATCCCGGACTACGTCGAGGGGCCGACGGCGGACCACGACGGCGACGGCATCCCCGACTATCGTGATCCCGACGACGACGGCGACGGCGTGCCGACCTCGCAAGAGCTCGGCTCCGGCGGGTTCCGCGCGCCGCGCGACACCGACGGCGACGGCATCCCCGACTACCTCGACCCCGACGACGACAACGACTCGGTGCCGACGGCGCAGGAGCTCGGCCCCGGCGGCGCGGCGATGCCGTGGGACACCGACGGCGACGGTCACCCGGACTACCTCGACACCGACGACGACAACGACGGCATCCCGACGCGCGTCGAGCACACCCAGGACACCTCGCCGGGCAGCGACCTCGACCGCGACGGGCTCCCGTCGTGGCGCGACCTCGACTCCGACGGCGACGGCGTGCCCGACCACGTCGAGGCCGGCGCCGACCCGACGCACCCGGCCAACACCGACGGCCAGATGGACGGACCGGACTACCTCGACCTCGACTCGGACAACGACTGCGTGCCCGACGCCGACCCGCGCGAGGCGGGCGCTGCGCGCACCGATCCGACCGTTCCGTCGCGCGACGTGAACGCCAATTGCTCGGGCGCGACGCCGATCTGCGACACCACCGTCGGCCGCTGCGTGGCGAGCACCGACGCGGGCACGCCCGATGCCGGCCCCGCCGACGCCGGTCCTGCCGACGCGGGCCCCTTGGACGCGGGCCCTGCGGATGCGGGTCCCCTCGACGCCGCGATGGACACGGGTCCCGCGGACACCGGTCCCGCGGACACGGGTCCGGCGGATGCCGGCCCGGCAGACACCGGCCCTGCCGACGCGGGTCCCGCGGACAGCGGTCCTGCGGACGCCGGGCTCGCGGATGCGGGCCCTGCCGATGCAGGCAACGCCATCGTGCGCATCAGCTACCAGGGTGACGGCTTCTCGTGCACCGCGATGCCGGGAACGAGCCCGCGCGGTGGCGCCGCGGTGCTGGCCCTCGCGGCCCTCGCTGCGGTCGTCCCGCAGATCCGCCGCCGCCGGCGCCGCTAGCCCGTTCCCCTCGAAGAGGCCCGCAACGTCACGACGTGCCGGGCCTCGCGCTTCCCCCCTTCTTCCTCCGCTTTGGTTCCGCCGCGAACGCAGTCCCGCCCCGGGGCGAGCGATGCAGGCAGACCCCGCGGTATGCTCCACCCACACCACGAACCAAGGAGAGCCCCATGGGCGGAGCCCGGATCGTCGTCACGCTCTACCAGAACGGCATTCACGTCACCGACAGCGACCCCGCCTTCTTCGACGACCCCGCGGTGGTGGCCGCGATGGGGCGCGCCTTCGACGCGAAGGAGGACGCGCGGCTCTACGAAGCGTCGTCCCCGGTGACCCAGGGCGTCACCTACGCCATCGACTACGTGGAGTTCGCGGACCGGCGAGGCGACGTCTACGCAAAGCCCTACCTGCCCGCGGGAGGCGCCACGGGAGACGATCCCGCGCGGCACCACGCCGGGGGCTTCAAGTGGTGATCGCGGGCGGGCGCCAGCGATCCTCCTGCCTCGTGCCCCCCGTAGAGTCGTCGACACACCGGTTGCCCCGGCGGGTGAAGCTGCGGCAACGTTGATCGAGCCTCGCCGACGCGAGACTGCCCGGCCATGGACCCCTCGTACGCCCCGCGAATCCCACGCCGTGTCGGCGCCGGTCGGCGAGCTTCGCCGTGGCTCCTCGCGGTGCTCGCGCTGCAATGCAGCGGACCGGACTGCGGAGACGTCCGCAGCGATCCTGCGAACTGCGGTGGGTGCGGCATCACGTGCGGGGCCGGCGTGGCGTGCGTCGAGGGGCACTGCGCAGTCCCACCGAGCTGTGATCCCGACCATCTCGTCTGCTATGCGGACGGGCGTTGCGTTCCCGTTACCGAGGTCCCCGTGGAATGCGGCGGATGCGGACCGCACTGCGGTGCGAGCACGGTGTGCGTCCAAGGTGTCTGCACGCCTTGTCGCCCGGGTACGACGCCGTGCGACGGCGCGTGTCGTGACCTCGCCGTGGACCCTTACAACTGTGGCGGGTGCGGCAACGTGTGCGAGTCCCTCGAATGCTTCGGGGGCCGATGCCTCGCTCGGTGCGAGATGGGCAGTGGGCGCTGCGCGCCTGGTGGACCGTGCATCGACACGCAGACGGCCACGGCGAACTGCGGTTCCTGCGGCGGCGTCTGCGCTGTCGGGGAGATGTGCTTCGGGGGGCGGTGCCACCGAGCCTGCGCTGACGGCGAGGTGTCGTGTCCCGACGGGTCCTGCGCCGTGCTCGCGAGCGACGTCCAGCATTGCGGAGCGTGCGGGAACGCGTGTTCCTCGAACGA
>CAIMWA010000099.1 GCA_903845045.1 uncultured delta proteobacterium
CGCCGCGCCCGGCCGACCACCGCGTCGCCGTGGTGCATCACGACGCTCGCGCAGGGTCCGTAGATGCGCGAAACCTGCTCCGGCGCGAGCACCGTCCGCGCCACCTGGCCCGAGCGCGCACGCCAGTCGTCGGAGCCGAACACCGCCGCGAGGGTCTCGGCGTTCGTCGCGGCGCCGACCAGGCGAAAGCGGTGTGTTCCATCGTCGGTCTCGACCTCGAGGATCGATGCAGGCTCCGCCGCGGCCTTGACGATGGCCAGCCCGCCGCGATGAACGAGCACGTCGGCCTCGGCGCCCACCGGCGTGAACGCGAGACCGTCGGGCGAGAGCGCGAGCACGCCGAATTCGATCTGCGACTCCCCGAGCCGGCCGGCCCGAACGCGCCAGCGGTCCCGCGGTTCGACGTCCGGCGCGGCCTCGAGCCACCGCTCGGTCAGCGCCTCGGCGAAGGTCTGCGCACACGCGGCGGTGATCGTGCGGTCCTCGGCGCCGCGCACGACGACCCCGGTCTCGTACCGATGGATGCTCGCGAGGGACTCGAGCGGGTCCCAGTAGCTCACGGGACGGCCCCAGGCCGGTCGCGACGCGTAGCCGTAGCCTCGCGCGCCGATGGCGAAGAGCCCATTGGCCTTGGAGCTCGCCGCGTCGCCCTGGACGTTCTCCTCCTCGAAGACGTGCGCGGCGAAGTCGAGGCCGCTGGCGGTCACGTCGCGGGCCGCCGTCAGCGCGAGCCACACACGCTGCGCACCGACGCCCCGAAACACGTGCTCCTGGTCACCCGCGGAGATCACGACGCGCTGCGTTCCATCGCGCCGCTGGATGCCCGTGACCTCCGCCAGCGCCACCTGCAAGGGCTTGCGACCGAGGAGCCGTGCGTCGCGACCCGGCCGGAAGTGCAGCACCGTCCCCTCGAGCGACAGGTGGCCCGATGCCGTCAGCACGGCGTTCACATCGAGCTCCGCGGGACCGCCCACGGCCCGCACCGCCGACTCGGGATCGTTCACGCCGTCTTCCGTCGCCATCGCCCGCGCCAGTGTAGGACGAATCGCACCCGGTCCGCAGCGTCAGCGTCGAAGCGGCGCGCGAATGCGGAGACCTTCGTGGAGCGCGACCAGCTCGACGTTCGCGGCCTCCGTCGACCGCCGTCCCGCAGCCTCGACGAGGACCTCCTTCGGACACGGGACCATGCCGCCGAGGCCGAAGGCGAGCCACGCCGGGTGGACGTTCAGCCACACCGCCAGCATCTCCACTGCCTCGACGCTGAGGGCGTCCTGGGAGAAGCCCTCGGCGCCGTCGCGGAGACCATCGGCGCACACCGACGGGAGCGCGACCCCTCGCTCTGCGCAGGCCTCGAGCACCCGCGCGGCGATGGTCCCCGGAACGCGGAGTGTTGCCGCGGTGCCCACGATCCGAGGCTGGCAGAGCGGGGCGGGTTATTCAAGACGGAGGTGTCGAAAAAGAACTCCGATGAACATGCAGCCAATGCGTGCAACGCACATGGGTCGCAAGCATTGCGAGGTCTGCAATCGATGCGGCGCGCCCTGCGCCCCGCCGTGACGTCACGAAACCAACGGGCATCGGACGGAAACGTGGCAACGCGCCAATTGTCCAACAGTTGCGCGCGATGGCGGTCGCTCCCATGATGACCGCCGAGGGCTCTGGGAGGCGATCATGGGCGAGCCGAAGGAACCGTACTTCTCGTCCCGGGTCTCGGTGCTGCCGCCCGCGGAGCCGACGGAAGGACCTCCGCATCCGGACACGGCCGACACGCTGTCGATGGGGTTGTGGCGTTCGCTGGCTCTGCGCGACGAGATGTCGGCGGCGCACTCCCTTCGCGTCGCTCGCTGGGCGGTGCTCCTCGCGCAGGAGACGGGGCTGTCGGACGACGAGCAGTGGGTCGTGCGCCGCGGAGCGATGCTTCACGACGTGGGCAAGCTCGGCGTCCCCGACGCGGTGCTCTTCAAGCCGGGGCCCCTCGACGCGAAGGAGCGCGCGCTGGTCAACGAGCACTGCGAGACCGGACACGCGCTGATCCGTGCGTTCCATGTCCTGCCCGGCGTCGACGACATCGTGCGGTTCCACCACGAGCGCTGGGACGGGCGAGGGTATCCGGCCGGCGTCGGCGGCGACGAGATCCCGCTCTGCGCCCGGGTCGTGGCGGTGTGCGACGTCTACGACGCCATCACCGCGGACCGGCCGTACCGCGCCGGTCTCGGCCACGACGAGGCGTACTCCGAGCTTCAGCGTTGCTCCGGCGCACAGTTCGATCCGATGCTCGTGGCGGCGTTTCTCCGCGTGCTCGACGCGACCCGCCCAGGGTAGCGCGGCGGGCGTTCGGGGCGGGTACACTGCGCCGATGCAGCCCCCGGACGCCGCCCAACGGTACGCCCTCGCGTGGCGCGAGCTCTGCGGGCTCGCATCGCTGGACCAGCCATCGTTTGCACGCGCGGATCGCGTGTGGCGCGTGGTGCTGCAGCCCGCCTTCGACGCCGACGTGGCGATCACGCTGGTCGACGTCGACGCCGGCGGCTGGCTCGAGGTGCGGGTGCTCGCCGCGCCGGCGCGGGCGTGGGCGATGAACCGCGCGGGGTACGCCGTCGCCGTGCCGCCCGGGGCCCCGCCCTCCCCATCGGTGTCCGAGGCGGTGGTGTCGGCAGCGACGCTCTCGGCGCTGGGCGAGCAGATGCCGCGGCTGCCGCTGCATGATGCGGGGCGCGCGGGGCGTGATGGGATCCGCGTCGACTACGAGGCCCTCGACGCCGGCGTGCTTCATCGCTTCGCCGCGCAGAACCCGACGCGCGCGGGAGAGCCGTTGCACCACGACTTCGCGACGCTGCTCTGCCGCCTCGCCGTCGGAGCCATCGCCGATCCCGCGACGCTTGCCGCGGTGCACGCGCTCGCTCGCTACCTCCCCTGACGCCGCCGTCGCCGCCATCGCAGCGCCAGGACGAGGCCCGCGATGCCCATCGCAGCGAGGCCGCCGGACGAGCGGGCTCCGCGTCCGCCGTGGCACTGGCAGCCGCCGTCGGGCATGGCTTCGAAGGACCCGTCGGCGGAACCGTCGGACGCTGTGATCGTGGCGGCGTCGCTCGGCACGTCTTCGGACGACGCGTCGACCCGGGCGTCGGCGAGCGCTCCGTCGACGGAGCCATCCCGGGAGCTCGTCGCAACGTCGGCCGCAGAGGCTGCGTCGACGGAAGCCACCGCGTCGTGAGACCCGGCGTCGTGCGGACCGGCGTCGACCGCTCCGGCGTCGTGAACCCCCGCATCGGGAGCGCCCGCATCGGGAACGCCGGCATCGACGGTGCAGCCGTGCGTCGCGAAGCCCGCGGCGGGGGAGCGTCCGAGGCGGTCTCCGGTGAGCGGGCCGTAGGCGCCGTCCTCGGCGAGGAGGTCCGAGGGATGGTTGGTGTTCCAGAGGTGCTGGAACGAGCGCACCGAGTTGGCGCGATGGTCGGCGCCGGGGCAGTCGAAGTGCACGTCGTCGGTGCCGGGATACGTGTGCGTGCAGCCCGCGGACTCGAGGGTGCGGAGCGCCGCCGACCAGTTCGCGACGTCGACGGCGCGGCCCGTCTCGTGGTTCGAGTTGCCCGGCGTCGCCGCGAGGCCGCACGCGCCGGAGTGGTAGAGCACGTACTGGTCCGCGAGGGTGCGGAACATCGAGTTGATCTGCAGCGGCACCGTGCGCGCGGCCGACCACAGCGCGTCGCGCGCGCTCGACTGGAGGTACGGGTAGAGCCGCGACGCCGTCAGCGTGACGCCGGCGTGCGGTGTCACGTCGACGAGGTCGCCGGGGTAGAGGCACTGCTGCGTCTCGACGAGCTGCTGCGAGAGGCCCGTGACGCCGGCGGTGCTGCACATGCCGCGCGCGGCCTCCTGCGCGACGGTCTGCGCGGCCACCGCGCCGGTGACGGTGAAGAGAGCGAGGAGGACGGGGAGGGCGCGGCGCACGGCGAGGCGGAGGGTGCCGCAGCCGCGAGCCGCGGGGAAGGTGCGGTCTAGAACTGCGCGGCCTCGGTCGAGTCGTGCAGAGCGAGGGTGCTCGCCTTGCCGCCGGAGATGACCTGGGCGACCTCGTCGAAGTAGCCGGTGCCGACCTCGCGCTGGTGGCGCGTCGCCGTGTACCCGATCTTCTCGGCTGCGAACTCGGCCTGCTGCACCTGCGAGTACGCCGTCATGCCGCGCTCGCGGTAGTCCGCCGCCAGCGAGAACATCGCGTAGTTCAGCGTGTGGAAGCCGGCAAGCGTGACGAACTGGAACTTGTAGCCCATGGCCCCGAGCTCGCGCTGGAACTTCGCGATGGTGGCGTCGTCGAGGTTCTTCTTCCAATTGAAGCTCGGCGAGCAGTTGTACGCGAGCATCTTGCCCGGGAACTTCTTGTGCACGCCCTCGGCGAACTGCTTCGCCTGCCCGAGGTCCGGCGTCGACGTCTCGCACCAGATGAGGTCCGCGACCGGGGCGTAGGACAGCGCGCGGGAGATCGCGCACTCGATGCCCGCCTTGAGGTGATAGAAGCCCTCGGCGCTGCGGCCCTTGGTGCGGTCGATGAACGCGTGGTCGCGCTCGTCGACGTCGGAGAGGAGCAGCTTCGCGCTGTCGGCGTCGGTGCGCGCCACGAGCAGCGTCGGCACGTCGAGCACGTCGGCGGCCAGGCGCGCCGCGGTGAGCACCCGAAGGAACTGCGACGTCGGCACGAGCACCTTGCCGCCCATGTGCCCGCACTTCTTCTCCGACGCGAGCTGGTCCTCGAAGTGAACGCCCGAAGCGCCCGCTTCGATCATGCCGCGCATGAGCTCGTACGCGTTGAGCGGGCCGCCGAAGCCGGCCTCGGCGTCGGCCATGATCGGGGCGAACCAGTCGCGCTCGAAGCGGCCCTCGGAGTGGTCGATCTGGTCGGCGCGGGTGAGCGACTGGTTGATCTTGCGCACCACCGCCGGGACGCTGTCGGCGGGGTAGAGCGACTGGTCCGGGTACATCTGCCCGGCGGTGTTCGCGTCGGCCGCGACCTGCCAGCCGGAGAGGTAGATGGCCTTGAGGCCGGCCCGAACCTGCTGCACGGCCTGGTTGCCGGTGAGGGCGCCGAGGGCGTGCACGTAGGGCTCGTTGCGCAGCATGTTCCAGAGCTTGCGCGAGCCGCGCTGCGCGAGCGTGTGCTCGATGCGCACGCTGCCGCGAAGGCGCTGCACGTCCGCGAGGGAGTACGTGCGGGTGATGCCGTCGAAGCGCCCGGGCTCGACGTGGCTGACGAAATCGCTGGTGCTGAAGGTCTCGGAGCTCATCGGGGTCATCATCCTTCCTGGCAAGGAAAGCCTTGGTTTCGGGGGCGGAGGCTCAGCGCAGGAGCGCGTAGGCCGGCACGGTGAGAAAGTCTGCGAACGTCGGCGCGGTGGAGAGCGACTCGAAGAGGCCGCGCGCCTCGGTGAAGCGGCCGCCCTCGAAGCGCGACGCGCCGACCTCGACGGCGATGCGCGCCATCTCCTCGTCGATCACGTCGTGGAGCCACCCCGCGGTGACTACCTGCCCGCCCTCGAGGGCGACGCCGTGGTGCAGCCATTGCCACACCTGCGCGCGGCTGATCTCCGCCGTCGCGGCGTCCTCCATGAGGTTGTAGAGCGGCACGCAGCCGTTCCCGCGGAGCCACGCCTCGAGGTACTGCACGCCCACGCGAACGTTGTGGCGAAGGCCGGCCTCGGTGCGCGTTCCGGTGTGCGGGCGCAGCAGGTCCTCGGGGCCGACGACCACGTCCTCGCGGAGCTTCGAGAGCTGGTTCGGTCCCGGCATGTGCGCGTCGAAGATCTCGCGGGCGATGGGCACGAGGGCGGGGTGCGCGACCCACGTTCCGTCGTGCCCGTTGGTCACCTCGCGGAGCTTGTCGGCACGCACCCGGGCGAGCGCGGCGTCGTTCGCGGCGGGGTCGTCCTTGATGGGGATCTGCGCCGCCATGCCGCCCATGGCGTGCACGCCGCGGCGGTGGCAGGTGCGAATGAGCAGCGCCGCGTAGGCCTCGAGGAACGCGCGGTCCATGGTGACCTGGCCGCGGTCCGGGAGGAGCGACGAGCGGTCCTCCGCGCGCTTCTTGATGAACGAGAAGATGTAGTCCCAGCGGCCGCAGTTGAGGCCCGCCGAGTGCGCGCGGAGCTCGTACAGGATCTCGCTCATCTGGAACGCCGCGGGCAGCGTCTCGATGAGCACCGTCGCCTTGATGCTCCCTTGCGGAACGCCGAGCGCGTCCTGCGCGTAGACGAAGACGTCGTTCCAGAGCCTCGCCTCGAGGTGGTGCTCCATCTTCGGGAGGTAGAAGTACGGACCCGTTCCGCGTGCGAGCTGCTCCTTCGCGTTGTGGAAGAAGAAGAGGCCGAAATCGAAGAGGCCGCCGGGGACGTCGCGGCCGTCGACGATGACGTGGCGCTCGCGCAGGTGCCAGCCGCGCGGGCGCACGAAGAGCACCGCGGGCTTCGCCCCGAGGCGATACGACTTGCCGGTGCGCACGTCCTCGAAGGAGATGGTGCGCCGCACGGCGTCCATGAGGTTGCGCTGCCCCGCGACCTGGTTCGCCCACGTCGGGGAGTTCGCGTCCTCGAAGTCGGCCATGAAGACGTTCGCCCCGGAATTCAGGGCGTTGATGATCATCTTGCGGTCCACCGGGCCGGTGATCTCCACGCGCCGGTCGAGGATGTCGCCGGGCAGCGGCGCGACCTTCCAGTCGCCCGCGCGCACGGCCGCCGTCTCGGGCAGGAAGTCCCAGCCCGCCGCGGTCTCGAAGCCCGGAGCCCGCTCCCGTCGCGCAGCCATGAGCGCGTCGACGCG
Organism: uncultured delta proteobacterium; assembly: GCA_903845045.1. Taxonomy (GTDB): domain Bacteria; phylum Myxococcota_A; class Polyangia; order Polyangiales; genus SCUS01. The sequence goes on from CAIMWA010000099.1 coordinate 6,808, forward strand.
GTCCGTGAACCGCCGCACGAGGCCCTCGACGAAGGCCCGGGCCTCGGTCGTCAGCACCGTTTCGAACCCGGGCTCCATCGAGCCCAGCACCGTGAGTGGTTGCGTTCCCATCGCTCCCTCACTGTCAATCGCGTTGTCAATGCGGGCAAGGGGAACCTCGTTTGCAGGCTGTTCGCGTTGTCAGTGCTTGTCAGTCAACGGGCGTGACTTGTAAATTGCTCGTGCCATGGCCGAACGGAACGCTGTCAAAGCGGGCGAGGGTCTGCGTCTCGGGGAGAAGATCCGCGGGCTGCGGCGGCAGCGGGAGCTGTCGCAGGTGCAGCTCGCCGAGAGGCTGGGCATCTCGGCGAGCTACCTGAACCTCATCGAGGCCAACAAGCGCCCGCTCCCGGCGGCGCTGCTCTTGCGCGTCGCGACGGAGCTCGGCGTCGAGCTCGCGGCCTTCGCGTCGGAGACCGACACGCGCATCGAGCGGGACCTGCACGAGGTCTTCGGCGACCCGCTCTTCGAGCCGCACGGGCTGACCAACGCGGACGTCCGCGAGCTCGTCGCGGCGGCGCCCAACGTCGCCCGCGCCGTGCTGACGCTCTACCGCGGCTACAAGAGCGCGCGCGAGTCGACGGACGTGCTCGCCGCGCGCATGCACGACGAGGAGAGCAGCGTCGGAGCTCCCATGTCGCGCGCGCCGACGGAGGAGGTCAACGACATGATCCAGGAGCGGCGCAACCACTTCCCGGACCTCGAGGCGCGGGCCGAGCAGCTCACCGTCGACGCGCGCCTCGAGATCGACGACATGTACCGCGGGCTCTCGGACTACCTGGTGCGCAAGCACGGCATCAAGGTGCTCATCGAGCGCAACGTCGACGACCGCGGCACGCTGCGCGCGTTCGATCCGCGGCTGCGGGAGCTGCACCTTTCGGAGCTTCTTCCCACGCGGAGCCGGTCGTTCCAGGTGGCGCACCAGCTCGCGCTGCTCGAGGTCGGCGCCGAGCTCGACGCGCTCTGCGCGGACCCGCTGCTCACGTCGCCGGAGTCGCGCGCCCTCGCGAAGGTGGCGCTGGCGAACTACTTCGCTTCGGCGGTGATGATGCCGTACACGCGGTTCCTTCGCGCGGCGATGCAGGAGCACTACGACCTCGACGTGCTCGGCCGGCGCTTTCGTGTGGGCTTCGAGCAGGTGTGCCATCGCGTGACGACGCTGCGGCGGGCGGGGGCCGAGGGCGTGCCCTTTCACATGCTCCGCATCGACGTCGCGGGGAACATCTCGAAGCGCTTCTCGGCCAGCGGCATCGGCTTCGCGCGGTTCTCCGGGGCGTGCCCCAAGTGGAACGTCTTCGCTTCGTTCAGCACGCCGGGCATGATCCGCATCCAGGTGTCGGAGATGCCCGACGGACAGCGGTATTTCTGCATCGCGCGCACGGTGCAGCGCGAGGCCACGGGGTACTTCAGCCAGCACCCGCAGCAGGCCATCGGCCTCGGCTGCCGCATCGAGCACGCCAAGGAGCTCGTGTACGCCGACGGCGTCGACCTCGGGAGCCAGCGCATCGCTGCCGAGGTGGGCGTGACGTGCCGGAGCTGCGAGCGGAACGACTGCGCCCAGCGCGCGCACCCGTCGGTGCGGCACCCCATGCGCATCGACGAGAACGTGCGCGGCGCCACGATCTACACGCTGTCGCAGCGCAAGGGCTGGTAGCCTCGCGGCCCGTCATGACGAACGTGATCGACGGAAAGGCCGTTGCGGCGGCGCTTCGGCTGCGGGTGGCGGAGCGGGCGGCGGCCTTCGCGGCGCGGGCGGGGCGACCACCGGGCCTCGACGTGGTGCTCGTCGGCGAGGACCCGGCCTCGCAGGTCTATGTGCGCAACAAGGGCCGCGCCTGCGAGGAGGCGGGCATGCGCAGCGCGATCCACCGGCTGCCCGCGGACACCACGCAGGACGCGCTGTCGGCGCTGCTGGATCGCCTGATGGCGGACGAAGCCGTCGATGGCGTGCTCGTGCAGCTCCCGCTCCCGGCGCACCTCGACGAGCGCGCCGTGCTCGCGCGCATCGAGCCCTCGAAGGACGTCGACGGGTTTCACCCCGCCAACGTGGGCGCGCTCTGGCTCGGTCGCGAGGCGCTGGTGCCGTGCACGCCGTGGGGCTGCGTGCGCCTCCTCGACCACGCCGGCGTGAAGCTCGAGGGCGCCCGGGCGGTCATCGTCGGACGCAGCAACATCGTCGGAAAGCCCATGGCGGCGCTGTTGATCCAGCGCAGCGCGACGGTGACCGTGGCGCACTCCCGAACGCGGGACCTCGCGGAGCTGTGTGCCGAGGCCGACGTGCTCATCGCTGCGGTGGGGCGGGCGAAGCTCGTGGGCGCCGACTGGGTGAAGCCTGGCGCCGCGGTCATCGACGTCGGGATCAATCGCGACGCGGAGGGCAAGCTCGTCGGCGACGTCGACTTCGCCGCGGTGGCGCCGAAGGCCGGGGCCATCACTCCGGTGCCCGGGGGCGTCGGTCCCATGACCATCGCGTGCCTGCTCGAGAACACCGTGCGCGCGGCGTGGCGTCGCGCAGGCTACGGCGCTCTCGACCTGTGAACGACGCCTAGAAGAGGCGACGGAGGGCGTCGAGGGCCGCGGTGTCCCAGGCGCCGCGGTGACCGCTGCCTCGGGTCGCGACGACGTCGGGGTGCGCGACGTACCAGTCGTAGGCGCGCACGAGGGCGTCGGCGCTCGAATGCCGGGGTCGCCAGCCGAGGGACTCGAGGCGCGCGACGGGGACCCGCGCATCGACGCTCGCCGAGTCGAAGACCCGCGGGTGGATCGGCGAGAGACCCCAGCGGTGAAGCCGGCGCAGCGCGCTCGCGGCGAGGTGCACCGGGACCGCCACGGGGCGCGCGCCGGTGCCCGCCCGCCGACAGAGCTCTGCGAGGTCCTCGCGAACGGTGCCGGTGATCGCGGCGCCGGCGTTGAAGCTTCGGGCGACGTCGTCGTCCGGCGCGTCGGCGAGGAGCGCGAGGGCGTCGCACGCGTCGTCGACGTCGAGGAGCTGATGGTGGTTGCGGCCGTCGCCTAGCATCGGGATGCGGCGACCCTCGCGCACCCACCGAAACAGCAGGCCGAAGAGCCCGAGGCGCCCGGGACCCACCACCGGGACGACGCGAAGCACCGCGACGGAGAGGCCTGCGGCGCGAGCGTCGGCGCAGCGGTCCTCGGCGGCGACCTTCGATGCCGCGTAGGCGCCCAGGCCGGTGCGCGGGCCGTCCTCATCGTGCGCTCCGAGCACCGGAAACACCGCCGACGACGACACGAAGACGACGCGCCGAAGCCCGCAGGACCGCGCGGCGTCGAGGACGTTCGAGGTGCCCCGGACGTTGACGTCATCGAGGTCCCGTCGCGAGGCGTTGGGCAGCAGCGCCGCGGCGTGCACGATCACCGAGGCACCCGACCGAAGCACGGCCTCGCGCACCGCTCCCGCATCGCGCACGTCGACGCGAAGGCTCCTCGCGCCGGGCGCTTCGGCGGCGACGACGTCGAGCCCCACGGCGGGACGTCCCGACGCCGCGAAGCGACGCAGCAGCGTTCCGCCGAGGAACCCGGCAGCACCGGTGACCAGCACGGCGTCGCGAGGCGCGTCGATCATCGCGAGGCCCGGAGCAAGCGGTCGCGCACGCCGGCCCACGCGTCGTCGGCGGGCGGCCGCTCCACGAAGAGCACGTCGCATCCCGCGTCGTCGAGGGCGTGCAGGGCGTCGAAGAGCGACGCCGCGAAGCCGCGCGCATCGGCGGGCAGACGGCGGTCCAACGCGGAGACCTCCACAGGGAGACCCGCGGTCGCGCGCCGCACCGAAGATGCCCGCAGACCCTCGGCCCGGGCCGACGCGACGGCGTGCGGCAGGGCGTCGGCGTCGACGAGGCGCAGCGTCGCCCGGGGCGCGTAGTGGCGCTCGAGCATGCCCGGCGACGGCAGCGGCAGCGACGACGGGGCGCGGTCCGCGTCGAAGAGCACGAGGTCCGGGAGCACCGCGCGGAGCTCGTCGACGGAGCGGGTGCCAGGGCGCAGGAGTCGCGACGGCGACGAGGTCACGTCGACCACCGTCGACTCGATGCCGAGGTCCGCGGGGCCACCGTCGAGCACCAGGTCCACGCGCCCATCGAGGCCCTTGAGGACGTGCGCGGCGGTGGTCGGAGACAGCCCCCCCGAGGGGTTCGCGCTGGGCGCGGCGACCGGGAGTCCAGTGACGGCGAGGAGCGCCCGGGCGATGCGCCCTGACGGAACGCGCACCGCGACGGTGGGACCCCCGCCGGCGACGCGATCCACGACGGCGCCCGCGGCCCGCGGAACCACCAGGGTCAGGGGGCCCGGCCAGAAGGCCTCCGCGAGGCGCTCCGCAGCCATCGGCCAGGACGACGAAAGCGCACGCGCCGCGGTCACGTCGGCGACGTGGGCGATGAGCGGGTTCGACGACGGGCGTCCCTTGGCGGCGTAGATCTTCCGTACCGCGTCGTCGCGGTCGGCGCGGGCGCCGAGGCCGTAGACGGTCTCCGTCGGAAACGCGACGAGCCCACCTTCGCGAAGCACCGCGGCAGCGCGCTCCAGCACCGCGGCGTCGGGGGCCGCGGGGTCCACGGCGATGACCTCGGTGCGCATCGCGCCGAGGTATAACCGCGCGCGATGCGCCATGCACTCCTGACCGAGCAGTGGTTCCCCGGCATCGGCGGATCGATTCAGCTCTTCGACGCGCTCTACGGACGCCACCTCCCGCCTGGCGATTCGGTGCACGTCATCGCCGGTGGAGCACCCTCGACGCGCGCGCTCGACGCCGACTACCCGCGGCCGGTGACGCGCTTCGACGATCGCCGCTACCCGTGGATGAAGCCCGAGTCGGCCCTCGAATACGCGCGCATGACTGCGGCGGCGATGCGCGTGTGCCGGCGCGAGCGCATCGAGGTGCTGCACGCCGCGCGGGTGATCCCCGAGGGCCTCGTGGCGCTGGCGGTGCATCGCGCCCTCGGCGTGCCGTACACCGTTTGGGTGCACGGCGAAGAGGTGTCCGTGTTCCTGCGGTACGCGGTGAAGAAGCGGCTCATGCCGAGGGTCTTCGGCGAGGCGCGGGCGGTGTTCGCGAACTCGACGTTCACCCAGGGTCGCGCGCTGCTCGCGGGCGCTCCGCCGGAGCTGCTGCACGTCGTGAACCCCGGCGTCGACGCGACGCTCTTCGGCGCCGATGTCGACCCGTCGACGGTGGTCGCGCGGCACGGATTGGGAGGCCGCACGGTGCTTCTCACGGTGGGGCGCCTCACGCGACGCAAGGGTCACGACACGGTGCTCGCGGCGCTGGCGCGGCTGCGGGCGTCGGGCGCGCTCGGTGACGCCGTGTGGATGGTGCTGTCCGACGGCGAGCTCGAGTCCGAGCTGAAGCAGACCTGCACGGCGCTGGGGCTCGACGACGTCGTGCGCTGGGTCGGGCCGGTGCGACGCGAAGAGCTGCCCGGGTACTACGCCGCCGCCGACGTGTTCGTACACCCGAACCGCGCGCTCGAGGACGACGACGTCGAGGGCTTCGGCATGGTCTTTCTCGAGGCGAGCGCGGCGGGCGTGCCGGTCATCGGCGGACGCTCCGGCGGCGTCGTCGACGCGGTCGAGGACGGGGTCTCGGGGATCCTCGTGGACGGCACCTCGCTCGATGAGGTGGCCGGCGCGCTCGGGCGGCTCCTCGGGGACGGCCCGCTACGCAAGCGCATGGGCGAGGCCGGTCCGCGCTGGGCCAGGCGTTTCGCTTGGGAGCGTCAGGCGGCGAGGGTGCGCTCCATCGCGGCCGGGGAGGGCGACCCCGGGAGCGACGACGACCCGCGTCCGGCGGGTGCGTAGGGAACTTCGCGGTTTCAAGCCGCGGTTGACGCGACACGGCAGGTGTTGGAGAAGCCCGCGATCGCGCGGCAGGGTGCGCGGAGCGTGCCCCCGGGAGCGACGGAGAGCGAAACGGACATGTCGACGCTGAAGAAGACGACGAAGCTCAAGCAGATGGTGCAGCGCTCGGAGCTGGCGTTCCTCATGGAGGCGCACAACGGCCTGAGCGCGAAGGTCGCCGAAGAGGCCGGCTTCGAGGGCATCTGGGGCAGCGGCCTCAGCATTTCGGCGGCGTTGGGCGTGCGCGACCACAACGAGGCGAGCTGGACCCAGGTGCTCGAGGTCGCGGAGTTCATGAGCGACGCCACCACGGTGCCCATGCTCCTCGACGGCGACACCGGCTACGGCGACTTCAACACGATGCAGCGGGTGATCCGGAAGCTCGAGCAGCGCGGCGTCGCCGGCGTCTGCATCGAGGACAAGATCTTCCCGAAGACCAACAGCTTCATCCGCGGCGCGGGCCAGCCGCTGGCGTCCATCGACGAGTTCTCGGGCAAGATCAAGGCGGGCAAGGACGCCCAGTCCGACGAGGATTTCGTCATCGTGGCGCGCGTCGAGGCGTTCATCGCGGGCTGGGGCCTCGAGGAGGCGCTCAAGCGCGCCGAGGCGTATCGCCTGGCCGGCGCCGACGCGATCCTCATGCACAGCGCGCTGCGGTCGCCGAGCGAGATCCTCGCGTTCATGAAGGAGTGGGCCGGGCGCCTGCCGGTGGTGATCGTGCCGACGAAGTACTACCAAACGCCGACGGAGGTCTTCCGCGACGCCGGCGTGTCGGTGGTGATCTGGGCGAACCACCTGATGCGCTCGTCGCTGGCGGTGATGGCGCAGACGGCGAAGCGCATCCACGACGAGCAGACGCTCATCAACGTCGAGGAGCGCGTCGCGCCGCTGGCCGAGGTGTTCCGCATCCAGGGCGAGCACTCGCTGGAGGAGGCCGAGAAGCGTTACCTCCCGAAGCACGGGCGCTCGGTGAAGGGCATCGTGCTCGCGGCATCGCAGGGCGCCGAGCTCGGCGAGCTGACCCGCGACCGGCCCAAGGCCATGGTGAGCCTCGGCGGAAAGCCGCTGCTCGCGCACATCCTCGAGACGTACCGCTCGGTGAACGTGAAGGAGCTGTCGGTGGTGCGCGGCTACCGCAAGGACGCCGTGAACCTCGCGAACGTGAAGTACTTCGACAACGACGCCTTCGCGAGCACGCAGGAGGTGAGCTCCCTCGCCGCCGCGGCCGAGGCGCTCGAGGGCGACGTGCTCGTCTCCTACGGCGACGTGCTGCTGAAGAAGTACATCCTGCAGGAGCTCATCGACTGCGAGGACGACGTCGCGGTGATGGTCGACGCCGACCACGCCGAGAGCCGCAACCGCGGCCGCGCGGCGGACTTCGTGAGCTGCTCGGAGCCGAACTCGCGCCGGGCGTTCCAGAACCACGTGACGCTGAAGGGCTTCCGCCCGGAGCGCGCCGACGCGGTGCACGGCGAGTGGATGGGCGTCGTGAAGCTCTCGCCGAAGGGCGCGTCGCTCGTGCGCGACAAGCTCCGCGTGCTCGCCGCCGAGCCCGATCGCCTGCGCGCGCTGAAGCTCCCGGACCTGCTCTCGCTGCTCGTCGCCGACGGCGTCGCCGTGCGCGTGCTCTACACCACCGGCCACTGGCTCGACGTCGACAGCCTCGAAGACGTCGTCGCCGGCGCGGCGTTCTGAGGGGCGCCGATGATCCCCGCAGCGACGTTCATCGAGCAGGCCAAGGACGCCGGGTTCGGCATCTGGACCGGCGTTCCTTGCTCGTACCTCAAGCCGTTCATCAACTACGTCATCGATGCGCCGGACATCCGGTACGTCGGGGCGACGAACGAGGGTGACGCCGTGGCGGTGGCCGCCGGCGCGGACCTCGGCGGGGTCCGCTCGGTGGTCATGTTCCAGAACTCGGGCTTCGGGAACACCGTGAACCCGATCACCTCGCTGAACATGATCTTCAAGGTGCCGTCGCTGATCATCACGACGCTCCGCGGAGAGCCCGGCGGTCCCCACGACGAGCCGCAGCACGAGCTCATGGGGCAGATCACCGGCGGCCTCTTCGACCTCATGAAGGTGCCGTGGGAGTACTTTCCGACGGAGGAGGCCGAGGTCGCCCCGGTGCTCGCGCGCGCCGTCGCGCACATGACCGAGCACCGCACCCCGTACGGCCTCGTCATGCGCAAGGACTCGGTGGCGGATCACAAGCTCCGCACCAAGGCCATTCCGAAGCCGTTCTCGCCGATCCCCGTCGCGCCGTGGTCCGAGCGCACGGACCTTCCGACGCGTCGCGCGGTGCTGGCGGCGATCCAGGCTGCGGTGCGCCCGACGGACGCGCTCGTCGCGACGACGGGCTTCACGGGCCGCGCGCTCTACGCGCTCGACGACCGCGCGAGCCAGCTCTACATGGTGGGCTCCATGGGCTGCGCGGGCTCCTTCGGGCTCGGGCTCGCGCTCGTGCAGCCGCAGCGCCGCGTGGTCGTGCTCGACGGCGACGGCGCGGCGCTGATGCGCCTCGGAGCGCTCGCGACGCTGGGCTACGAGCGACCGGTGAACCTCGTGCACGTGCTCCTCGACAACGAGGTGCACGACTCGACGGGCGGGCAGTCGACGGTGTCGCACTCGGTGGACATCGCCGCGGTCGCGGCGGCCTGCGGTTACCCGGTGGTCGTGCGCGCGAACAGCGCTGCCGAGGCCGCCGCGGCGGTGGTGAACGCCAAGGACCTCACCTTCGTGCACGTGAAGACGGCGCCGGGCGAAAAGGGCGACCTTCCGCGTCCGAAGGAGACGCCGGTGCAGGTCATCGACCGCATGCGCGCGTGGCTCGAGGCGACGCGATGACCGAGCGGCTGCGACTGCTCAACCCGGGTCCGGTGACGCTGACCGAGCGGGTGCGAGCCGCGCTGGGCCGTCCCGATCTGTGTCACCGCGAGCCGGAGTTCTACGCCCTCGCGCGCGACGTGCGCGGCCGC
>CAIMWA010000100.1 GCA_903845045.1 uncultured delta proteobacterium
CGGGCGACACGGTGACGCGAAGATGTCCGCTGCTCCCGAGCACCACGCCGCTCGCGTAGCCACCCTCGGTCGCGAGCGTCGGCCCGTTCGTGAAGTTCGATGCGCTGGGCTGCGGCACCTCCTGGTACGCGATGCCGTCGAGCTCCTGGTGCACGTACAGGTGATCGTGGCCGTGGAACACCGCCGTGACGCCGGTGTTCCGCAGGAGCTGATGGATGGGCAGGCCCCAGCCTGGGCGGTGCGCGTCGAAGCCGGCGGTGCGGTCCTCGTTGAGGCCGCCCCACTCGAAGAAGGGCGCCGCCTCGACGCCGCCGCGGGCCTCGCTGTTCACCCCGCCGAGGAGGTGGTGCATGAAGATGAACTTGTACCGCGCGGTGCTGCCCTCGAGCCGCTGCCGGAGCCAACGGTACTGCGTCTCGCCCAAGGTCCACCGCCAGCGGTCGGCCGTCGGCATGGTCGCCGTGTACCAATACGGGTCGAGCACGACGAAGAGCGCGTCGCCCCACTCGAAGGCATAGAACGCCTGACGCACGCCAACGAAGGGCTCGGCGGTGGTCGTCGCCGAGTAGAACGCATCGGCCTCGGGGTTGGGGAAGTACCGCTTGCGCGAGACCGTCGCCCACACCGCGATGTTGTTGGGCGTGCCGTTCAAGAGCCACCCCGACTCGCCCTCGTGGTTGCCGTTCACGAGGAACAGCGGGACCGAGTGCGAGATGCGCGCGAAGTTGTTCCGCTCGAAGGCGTAGCGCGCGTCGACCGTTGGCAGGTCCATGGACTGCAGCGTCGGCCCCATGAACGCTTCGGTGTGCTTCTCGCACATGAAGGTGTCGCCGAGGTCGAGGTGGAAGTCCGGCTGCCCGCGAAGCACGCTGTCGAGCGTGCTCATGTAGACGCCGTAGTCCGAGTGGTCGTCGAGGTGCGAGTCGGCCTGCACCGTGAACGTGAACATCGCCCCGCGCGGGCGCTGCGTGAAGAACGGGTGCTCGACGCGCGCGGCGAAGGCGGTCTCGCCGGGGCGGCGGTAGCGCATGCGATAGAAGTAGCGGGTGTTCGGCGCGAGCGGCGCGAGCACCGTCAGCGCCGGTGCCCCCGCGGCGGCATTCTGCGTCGGCGTGTGCTGGTCGTAGGCGCCGGGCGCCGTGCCATACTCGTAGTAGTATTCGAGGGCCTGGACGGGCACCATGTGCACGGTGATCGAGCGGTCCGTGGGGCGCGCGAGCAGCTCCGGGGAGGAGAGCAGCGGGTCCGTGACGACGTCGATGGAGACGTCCACGGGCGGCGGCGGCGGGCCGTCGTTGGCGGCGTCGTTCGGGGCGCCGTCGCGCCGCATGCCGCCTCCGTCGCGGCGCATCGCCGCGTCCATCGTCGACGCCGCGTCCAGGGGAGCCGAGTCGTCGGGGGCGTTCCCGGCGCCCGAGTCCACGACGGCGTTGGCGACGTCGACGGTGGCGTCCACGGACGCATCGGCAGCGGTCGCCCCTCGATCACACGCCGCGGCGAAGACGAGTACGCATGGCAGGGCTGCGCGCGGAGACGTTCGCCGAACCGAGCGAGACCGAGCGCCTGTCTTCGACCAGGTAGCGTTGACCATGAGACTGAGACTCAACCCGATCATTATGAAGGAATTGTGTGCACCTCCCTCACTTCCGCGCGGAACGCCAGCACACCACCGACGCCCTACGCCTCCGTACCCCAACGGCCACGACGGCGCTGCGACCCGACGGTTCCGTGTCGCCGACGTGCGCAGGACGGCGGGGTCGCTCCGCTTCGCGGGCGGCCTCGAGGCCGTGGTCGTCGCGACGCGCGGCGACTGAGCGCAGGCATCGTCTCAGGACCCGACGCGCCGCACGATCCGCCCCTCGCGGAGCACGACGATCTGCCCCTCGACGAGGGCCTCCCAGCGTTCATGGGTCAGGGGCACGCTCGCGACGAGCGCGACCTCCTGCTCGTGGTTCTCCTCGACGTCGAGGCCCGCGATGGCCGGAACGTCGTCGCGCGCGGCGCAGCGCCGGCAGAGCACATGCAGACCGGGCGGGCGGATCTCGCCGCTGTCGGCGCGACGCCGGTGCCCGTGGGCGAACAGCGCGTCGCCGTCGGCGTAGAGGAAGTTCGCGGGGCCCAGCGGCCGAAGCTCCGCCGCGAACCCCGCGACCACGGCGAGACGCTCCTCGAGCGGC
>CAIMWA010000101.1 GCA_903845045.1 uncultured delta proteobacterium
AAGGCGTCAACGAATCCGCGGGATTCTCCGTTGGCGTCCGGCCGTTGGCGCTCTATGGTGCCGCGCGTGTCGCGTTTCCACGTCATGGTGAGCTCGGTGGTGCTCGGGGCCGTCGCGTGCTCGGGCTCCGGAGCGCAGCTCCGCGGCAGCGTCGTGACGTCGGGCACCGTGTCGTACGACCTCGGGCCGGTGGCGCCTTCGTGGGAGCCGTTGCAGGTCGAGGGGAACGACCTCGCGTGGCACGACGCGGCGACCGAGGGCACGGTGCACGTGAACCACACCTGCGACCGGTCCATGGATACGCCGCTGACGGCGCTGGTGCAGCACCTGCTCATCGGGTTCGGCGCGCGCGAGGTGGTGCTCGAGGAGACGGTGCCCTTCGACCATCGCGAGGCGCGGCACGTCGTCGTCCGCGCGAGCCTCGACGGCGTTCCGCGGCAGATGGAGCTGTACGTCCTCAAGAAGGACGGCTGCGTGTTCGACCTGGGCCTCGTCGCGCCGCCGGAGCACTTCGAGGCGAGCCGCGCAGCCTTCGCCGCATTCGCCGGCGGCTTTCACACGGCGCGCACGCCGCTCGATCGCTGAGGAGCCGACGATGCCCATGCCGCCGGACGAAGCGCCCGACGCCGCCGCCGCGGGCGAGCGTCCATCGCTCGTGCCAGGCGGCCGGGCGTCGATGCTCCCGCCGATGCCGATGCCCGACACGGGGTCCTGGGAGAAGTCCCTCGAGCGCTCGAAGGAGGCCCTGGACGACCTCGGCGGCATGGGCGCGCTGCTCAAGGACGCCGTCGTCGCCGTGTTCGCGCGGCCCTTCGAGCTCCGCGAGGTCGTCTACCAGCTCGAGTCCATGGGCATCCGCTCGGTGACCATCGCGCTGCTCACGGCGATGTTCGTCGGGATGGTGATGACCGTGCAGTTCGCCTTCGGTCTCGAGCGCTTCGGCGCCACGGACTACGTCGGCCGCGTCATCGGCCTCTCCATCACCCGCGAGCTGGCGCCGGCGTTGACGGCCATCGTCGTGGGCTCGCGCATCGGGTCCGGCATGGCCGCCGAGATCGGGGCGATGGCCGTGACCGAGCAGGTCGATGCGATCCGCGCGCTCGGCGCGGACCCGGTGAAAAAGCTCGTGGTGCCGCGCCTCGTGGCGTGCGTGATCCTCATGCCGGTGCTCACGGTCTTCGCCGACGTCGTGGGCTTCGCCGGCGCGATGGGCGTGGCGAAGGTGCAGTTCGATACGCCCATGGGCTTCTTCTTCCGCACCGCCCTGGAGTCCATCAACATGCAGGACTTCATGTCGGGGCTCGGCAAATCGCCGTTCTTCGGCGTCACCATCGCCATCATCGGCTGCTACTACGGCATGCTGACGCGCGGCGGAACCGAGGGCGTCGGGCGCTCCACCACGCGCACCGTCGTCGCGTCGGCCATCGCCGTGCTCGTCGCCGATTTCCTGCTGACCAAGCTGTTCCTCTCCATCAGCCTCTGAGCGAGGGGGCCGTGGCCGAGCTCGTCTGGGAGGGAAAATACCGCGATGGGCAGCGCGCTCGCGCGTCGACGAGCGGCCCCCCGCGGGTGCTCCACGAGCGTCACGGCGAGGGCGCGTCGGAAGGTCTCCTCGTCGCCGGCGACCGCTGCGAGGCCCTCGCGTCGCTGCTGCCTTCGCACGCCGGGACCGTGTCGCTCGTCTACATCGATCCTCCCTACGACACCGGCGGGAGCTTTCAGTCCACGCGGCGCCTCGGCAACGACGTGACGCTGCGCCGCAAGGCCTACGACGACGCCCGCGGCACCGACGGCTGGCTCGCGTTCATGGACCCGACGCTGGAGCTTCTGCACGCGCTCCTCGCGCCCGACGGCGTGCTCTTCGCGCACTGCGACTGGCGCAGCAACGCCTACCTTCGCGTGCTCCTCGACGAGCGCTTCGGCGCGGGGTGCTTTCGCAACGAGATCGCATGGCGCCGCGCTCCGAACCTCGGACGCCAGGCCGCGTCGCGGCAGCTCGGACGCACCCTCGACACGATCTTCGTCTACTCGCGCACGCCCGGCGCTGCGCTGCGCGGCGAGGCTCCGCGGCGCAGCACCATCGTTCCCCTCGACGCGCGCGGGCGACCCGAGGGCGCGCGCTGGGACCCGCTCCGCGAGGCCTTCTTCACCACGGCCCCGCGCGGTGACTACACCGACGCGAGCATCGCGCGGCTTCGCGCCGAGGGACGCGTGCACGACTCGCCATCGGGCAAGGTGTCCATCAAGTATTTTCTCGTTCGCGACGCCACGGGACGATGGTGCAAGGAGCAGCCCATCGACACGCTCTGGGACGACGCCGAGGTGCGCCCGCTCCGGCATCGCCCGCGCAGCGAGGACCTCGGCTACGACACGCAGAAGCCCGAGGGCCTGCTCGAGCGCATCGTGCGCTGGGCGACGCGACCCGGGGACCTGGTCGTCGACTGCTTCAGCGGCAGCGGCACCACCGCGGCGGTGGCTGCGCGCACGGCACGCCGATGGATCGCCGTCGACTCCGGCGAGGCCGCGGTGTCCACCACGCGACGTCGCCTCGTCGGACTCGACGGGGCCGCGCCGTGGGACCTCGCGACGGTCGGTGCGCACCCCCTCCGGAACGCTGGATCAGCCACGCTGCGTCGCGGTTTCGATGGCGCGTCGGCGTTCGTGGAGCTCACGGGCTTCGCGCCCGACGCGGCATCGCCGGCGCTGGCATCGCTCGCCACCTGGACCGACGCCGTCGACGCCTGGTTCGTCGACGACGCCTGGGACGGCGAGGTGTTCCGCGCGCGCTCGGTGATTCGCCGCGGGAGCGATGGTGCGCTGCCGCTGCGCGCAAGGGTGCGACCGGGGGCCGTGGTTCGGGTGCGCGTGGTCGACGTGGCCGGTGCCGAGGCCGACGTCACGGTGGAATGACCGCGCTCCCCGCGGCCGCGCTCGCGAGGAAGCGCATCACGCGGTCGTGCAGCGGACGGTCGCGAAACAGCACGAAGTGCCCGTCGTACGCGCCCGCGGGGTCGGCCTCGAGGAGCGCGGCGGTGACGCCGGAGAGGTTGTTCGACACCGGAAACGCGAGGCCCATGCCCGGCGGCCATGCGTCGGCGCCCCCGGGGATCGCTCCCGCCGCGGGGAGCCCGAGGGTGCCTGCGATGACCTGCATCGTCGGCGGCGTGGAGTAGGTGTCGCCGAGGCCGTAGGTCTGCAGCACCGGCCGCGCGGCGACGCCCGCCGGGCGCTGGGCCAGCACGAGGTGTCCGAAGTTCGCGGCGTCGCTGCGCTCGAAGAACGCCTGGAGGAGGTTCAGCACCGGGTGTCCGGCGCTGCGGGCGTCGGGGTCCTGCAGCACCACCGGCACGAGCGACGCGATGTCGATGGGGTGCCGCTTCGTCGTGAGCGAGAGGCGGAGATCGCCGCCCGCGCCGGAGAACACCATGCCCGCGAGCGCAGGCTCGTACGCCGCCGCCGGCAGGCCCACGGTGGAGCCCTGCGAGTGGCCGACGAAGAAGATCCGACGCGGGTCGAAGCGCACGTCGGCGCCGCCGCCGGCCGCCGCGGGGATCGTCACGGTCTGCAGCGCGCGCACCATCGCGAAGACGTCGGCGGCGCCCTGGAGGATGTTGTCGCGGGCGGCCTCGGGGTTCGCGAAGTTGAAGAACGCCTGGTCCGGCGGAGTCGTCACGCCCGCGCCGCGGCGGGCGCCGTGCATCACTCCCTCGAAGCCCAGCGTGGCGAAGCGCGCGGTGTTCGCTCCGTCGGTGACGCTCGCCAGCGACGACGCGAGTCCCTCGCTCACGACGCTGCGGTAGGTGCCGCCGGTGCCATGCGCGTAGAGCACCACGGGCCAGCCTCCCGCCGGCGCCGCCGCCCCGCGCGGGACGGTCACGGTCACGCACACGCGCTCGGTGCCCTGCGTCATCGGATGCCCCGTCGCATCGGTGGCGATCGCACCGCTCCCCGGCTCGCGGTACGGCCGCGCGCCCGCCTGGAACGTCGGGATCTCGATGGTTCCCTGGAGCTCGTCGAAGGCTGCGTCGGCCGCTCCGAGGCACCCGCGGACGTGGTCGGCGCCGGTGAGGCCGTCGTCGCACGGCGAGCGCACGCCGGTGTCGCAGCGCACGAAGCCCGCGGCCGCCGGGGCCGTCGCCGCGCGCACCGCGTCGCGAAGGGAGCTCACGATCTCGCGCGGGTGCTGCGTGGTGAACACCGTCGCGACGAGCACCACCGTCGGGTCGATGTGCTGCGCCG
>CAIMWA010000102.1 GCA_903845045.1 uncultured delta proteobacterium
CCCCCTCCCGCCTGCGCTCGCACGGTAGAGGCGCTGCAATGCCCGGTGGAGCGCGTTCAGTCGAGCGGTGTGGCACTTCGGGCTGTGCGGCCAGGACATGAACCCCCTATTGCACGGCGCGTCGTCGGTACACTTGCGGTCAGGCCCACCACACTTGATGCAGATGCCGTCCCCGTCGCTGAAGTCATGCGGCGGGCACCGTGGCGCGGCGAGGGCGGCGCGGAGGGCGGCGAACAAGTCCTCGTCCACGCGCAGCACTTGGTACTCCTCATGGCTGGGGTCGGACTCCACCAGCGCCCTCGCCGCCTCCTCGATCCGCTCGGCTCGCGTCACGGGGATCTCCCGAGCTGGATCCCAAGCATGACCGCGACGGCCACAATAAGGATCTGCACCAAGTCCCCGCGCCATGTCGCGGTCCAGTCTTGTCGCTTGCTCATGTCCCCCCTCCCTGCTTGCCGCTCCCGGTGCCCCAGCACGACGCGCAGACTGGCAATATCTCGGTGCCGTCAAACGTGGCCCGAGACCGAAACTTCGCATCGTCTACCGCGAGGGCCTTACCGCAGTCGGCGCAGATGGCCTTGAACACCATCTCGACCTCCCCGTCCCGTCGCTCGGGGGGCGGGGCGTGCCCGTCCTCTCGTGGCGCGGCCAGGGCGGCGCGGAGGGCGAACACCGCCTCCTGCTGATCGCAGAAGGCATCGACTGGGCGTCCAGCCGGTGAGACCAGTACGGATAGGACGACCCTAGCCGCCTCCTCGATCCTCTCGGCTCGCGTCATGGCTCCCCCTCTCGCGGCGCGCTGCCCTTGTTCACTCGTCCCGCTCCACCGCAGGCAGAGCACACCACCGTCACAGGCGCGTCCTCGCGGGGCGCGGCGAGGGCGGCGCACACCGGACACGGCACGTTGAGCGGCCCCACGCCCACCGACGATGGAACCGTCCCAAGCCCCTTGCATCTTGGGCACTTCATCGTCGTCGGGGCGGCGGGCGAGGCGAGGGCCTGTCGAATAGCCCGTGCCGTCGCCGGATCAATCGCTCCCGGGTCATCTACCGGCTCAACGTGAGCCCACGCGATTCGCAGGAGGCCCGTCAGCCCCCGCAGCGCCGCCTCCAGCGAGGCCACGCGCCGTCGCAGCCCGTCCATCGTGTCGCGTTCCAGTTTGGTCATCACTTCGCCTCCTCCTTCGGCGCGGCGGGGGACGGGGTGGGCTCGCGGGGCTGGGAGAGGGCGCGGACTCGGGCGACCATCGCGTTCACGGCTTCCCCTCCTCTCGGGGCGACAGGGAGGCGTCGGCCTGCCGCGCGATCTGCTCCAGCGTCACAACACCGTCCCCGCACCTAGCCGATATTTTGCGAAGCGCGTTCTCCAACATCTCAATCCTCGCGTAATTCATGTCCCGCCAGATTTCCGCCTCGCGAGCGCGGGCCTCTGCCGCAGACAGGGCGGCGCGGACAGCCCAGCAATCCTCCGTATGCCCGTCGCGAGTCTTGACTGAATCCTGCGGGTCGTCCTCCGGGTGGCAGATTCGGACGTAGAAGCACCAGCACAGGCCGTCCGGTGCGAGCCCTTGCGAGGCGTGCTTCGTCAGGGCCGTCGTAAGCACCTCGACCCGCGAGCGGAGGGCGGCGAGGTCGCGATCCGTGTCGCACTCCTCACACTTCCTCTTGAGGCGACCGTGTTTGCAGTCGCGCACCGGGTCTGGCCCGCTCATGTCCCCTCCCTCCCCGCTAGCGCAGCTTCGATGTCGGCGGCCGTGATTCGCTGGCGGACCAGCGTCGCGCATTTGGTCAGCGTCGAGGCGTAGGCGGCGTAGGCGGTGTAGGCGGCGTAGGCGTCGGCGTCGGCGGCGTAGGCGGTGTAGGCGG
>CAIMWA010000103.1 GCA_903845045.1 uncultured delta proteobacterium
GCCGCCCCCGCGCGGCGGCCTCGAAGGGCGCGTCCGAAGCCATCGATACGTGCTCAACGTCGTGGTCCACCGCGACGCGCTGCCGGTCGGCATGGCCCGCCGCGTCTTCGCGGTGATGGACCTCGCGCGCCCCCTCGCCGAGGAGAACCTCCTGGCCATCGAGGTGGCGCCCGGCGATGGACCCGAGGCCACGCTGCGGGTCGCGGCGCTGCTTCCCCGGGCCCTCGTCGAGGCCGGCGAGACGCTGATCCGCAGGGTGCGAGCGCGGGTGCTGGGCGCCCTCGGGCGGGTGGTTCCGTTCCTCGCACAGCACGTGCTCTGGGTCGAGTCGCCGCACGACGGCCTCTCTCCGACGGGGCCCGGGGGTGCGGTCGTCGGCCCGGCGGTCGCCGCCGAGCCCATGGAGGCGCTGCACGAACTCCCGGCGTCGCCGCTCCTCGGAGTGTGCGGCGCACCGCTGCGCGGCGACGTGGACCGCTTGCTTCTCCCGGGAAGGCACGCGCTTCCGGGCTTCGGCCTCGAAGGCGAGCTACTCTCGGCGCTCTCCGCCGCCCGCGTGATCACCCGCAGCGACCCCTCGAAGGAGCGCCTCCGCGTCGAGCTCTGGTCTCGCGTGGAGAGCTGACGTTCGGTTGACGGCGTCGCCGATTGCACATACCGTGCTTCCGCTCTACCGGTCGGCTCGGCGTTCGCGAGGCCATCGCGCGCGTGTTGGCCTGTCCGAGCCACCACCGCCGTGCAGCTTCGAACCTTCATCCACCTCGACGTCCTCCAGCCGCAGCTCGCAGGGTTCTTCCAGACCGTCGCGTCGGGGTTCCAGCCCCTCGCCGGTCAGGCGGCGCTGCTCGTCGAGGTCGCGCCCGGGATCTCCGTCAACAGCCTCACCGACGCGGCGCTGAAGCACACCCGGGTATTCCCGGGCATGCAGATCGTCGAACGCGCGTACGGACTCGTCGAGATGCACCACTTCGATCAGGGCGACGTCCGCGCCGCGGGTGAAGCGATCCTGCGTCGCGCGGAGCTCACCGAGGCCGACCGCATGGCGCCGGAGATCATCTCGCGGGAGATCATCCACGGCATCGACGGTCACCAGGCCATGCTCGTGAACCGCATGCGGCACGGCCAGCTCCTTCTCGAGGGCGAGACGCTCTACGTGCTCGAGGTCGCGCCCGCCGGGTACGCCGCCCTCGCCGCCAACGAGGCCGAGAAGGCCGCGAACATCAACCTCCTCGAGGTGGTGACCTTCGGCCAGTTCGGCCGCCTCTACCTCGGCGGCTCCGAGGAAGAGGTCGCCCAGGCGGCCGCCGCGGCCGAGCGCGCGCTTCGTGCCGTCGCGGGCCGGGCGCCGAGGTCCAAGGGATGAGCCCGATCATCCGGGCTGCGCGGCGTTTCACCGCTGCGGGATCCATCGTGGCACAAGTGGCATCGTGAACTTCGGAAGGCGCCGTCCCCGGTCGGCGCCCACAGAGACGTCGGGCATCGACAGGAGGAATCAGTGAATCGGAAAACGGTCTGGCTTGCGAACATTCTTGCGGCTTGCGCGGTCAACGCGTGTGGCGGCGACAGCACGAACAACACCACGCCTGCGGCGGACTCGGGTTCGCCCGTGGACACCGGCAGCGCGGTGACCGACACCGGCACGGCGACGGACCGCGGCACCGCGACCGACACCGGCGCGCGCGATGCGGGCACCGCCGACGCGGGCGCGGCGCGGCTGTCCGTGGTGGCCGGCCGTCACTGCACCACCGACGACATGTGCGCCACGGACTCGGCGAGCCTGAACTGCGTTCCGCTCCCCGGCGGCCAGGTCTGCACCGGCGGCGCCGGCTGCGACCAGGGCACCGTGGCCGACGAAGAAGGCCAGTGCGGCGGGCGCTACTCGACCTGTCTCGTCTACGGCAACACGACGACGATGATGCAGATCAGCGTCTGCACCCGTGCGTGCGTGCCGACCGCGCGCACCGAAGCGACCGGCGCCTGCCCGGCGTACGCGGTCTGCACGACCAACTGGCTCCAGCTCAACACCGGGCAAATGGAGACCGCGGGCTGCCTGCCGTTCTGCCACGCCGACGCGGACTGCGCGGGCCTGGTGCTCGGCGACGCCGGCGCGACGCACTGCAACACCAACACCGGCCGCTGCCAGAACACCGCCCCGAGCACCACCGCGGGCGCGGACGGCACGGCGTGCAACCCGATGACGGCCCAGTCCACGGGCGTGAACCCGTGCCAGGGCATCTGCTTCAGCCTGAGCTCGACGAACCGCACGCAGGGACTCTGCGGGTCGTTCATCGACACGCACGTCGCGGCGATGTGCTCCGACGCGACGATGCAGCCGCGCGGCCCGGCCGGCGACAACCTCGGCGTGTGCATCTTCAAGGACTGCACGACGAACGCCGACTGCTCCGGCGGCCTGCTCTGCGTGTACCCCGAGGACACCAGCGGCATCCGCACCGACGTGCCGTCGTACTGCGCGTACGCGACGACGATGCAGCCCCACGGCATCGCGGCGGGTGACGGCGGTACGACCACCACCGACGCTGCCACGACCACCGACGTCCCCGCCGCCACCGACGTTCCCGCCGCGACCGACGCCGGCGCCGCCACCGACGCTGCGTACGACGCCGCGACCGACGCCGCCGCCTCGGCGGGCTGAGCCCCTCCCCGACCGCTCACCCCCCGTCCGCGACCGTTCACCGACGGTCGCGCGACGGCGGTCATTCGCGCCTTGACTCGCTGCGGGCGTAGCCATTATCCCGCGCCAACACGCGATGACCTCCCCCGAATCGTCCCCCGACGCTCCCGCTCCTGCCCCGTCCGCCGACGGCGCCGACGAAGGCCGCCGGCCCGAGGCCGAGGCGCTGCCGCACCCGCGGCTCTCCGTGGTCATCCCGATCTACAACGAGGAGAAGATCCTCGAGGCGGCCGTGACCGACCTGCGGGACCAGCTCGTCGCCTTCGGCTGGCCCTTCGAGATCATCCTCGCGGAGAACGGCTCCCGCGACGGCACCGTGGCGCTGGCCGCGAGCCTGGCCGAGCGCTTTCCCGAGGTGCGGTCGTTCTCCCTCGGCGAGCCGAACTACGGCAAGGCGATGCGCGAAGGCATCTTCCGCGCGCGGGGCGAGTTCGTGGTCTGCGACGAGATCGACATCTGCCAGATGGACTTCTATCGCCGCGCCCTCGACGTCCTCGCCAGCGACGAGTCCGACCTCGTGATCGGCTCGAAGGTGCTCCAGGGCGCCTCCGACGAGCGGCCCATGGTGCGCCACGCGGCGACGCTGCTCTTCAACGGGCTGCTGCGCGTGAGCCTGGGCTTCAAGGGTACCGACACGCACGGCCTCAAGGCGTTCCGCCGCACGGCGGTGCTCGACGTCGTCCGCGCCTGCCTCGTCGACAAGGACGTCTTCGCCAGCGAGATGGTCATCCGCGCCGAGCGCGGGGGCGTGCGCATCCGCGAGATTCCCGTGCGCATCCACGAGAAGCGCCCGCCGTCCATCAACCTGTTCAAGCGCGTGCCGAACGTTCTCAAGAACGTGGGCAAGCTCTTCGTCGCGATCCGCGTTCGCGGCTGAGCGCCCTCAGCGGGTCTCGATGGCGACGACGATCACGGGCCTGGCCCCGCGGTCGGCGAACATGGACCGCGCCGCCCTCCGCGCCGCGTCACGCACCGACTCCACCGACGGCCTGGCCTCGAGACGTGGGAGCTCCCGCACCGCGCGCTCCACCGCGTCGCGCATCGGCGCCGAGCCCGCGTCGCCGAGCAGCACGCCCCGAGACTCGACCCCGACGGCGCCGTCGAGCCGAAGGTCGGCGCTCACCGGCACCGTGACGAACACCGCGCCGGCCTGCGCCATCGCCGCGCGCTCGGCCATCACCTCGGGCGCGAGCTCCTCGCCGCCGTCGACGTGGACACGCCCGACGCGCACCGTCGATCCCGGGGTGATCCCGCGCTCGTCGACGAGCACCGTCTGTCCGTTCTCGACGAGCTCGACGTCGCGCACGCCGAGGGCGCGGGCGAGCTTCGCGTGCTGCGACAGGTGGTGATAGGTGCCGTGGATCGGCACGAAGCCCCGCGGCTGCACCCACTCGATCATCTGCGACTGCTCGTCGCGGCCCGCGTGCCCGGAGACGTGGATGCCCGCGTCGGTGGCCGGAAGGTGCACGTCGATGCCCCGGCGCTCGAAGGCGCACACGAGGTCCCACACCGCCCGGTCGTTGCCGGGGATCGTGCGCGACGACAAGATCACGGTGTCGCCAGCACCCAGCTTGAGCCGCGGGTGCTCGCCGAGGCTCAGCTTCGTCAGCGCGCTCTGCGGCTCCGCCTGGGTCCCCGCGGCGATGACGAGGAGCTCGTTGCGTGGAATCTCCTTCGCGCGCTCCGGCGCCACCAGGAGGTCGCCGCCGAGGGCGAGGTGGCCGAGCGTCGTGGCCGCCCGGGTGTGCGTCTGCACGCTGCGGCCGATGAGGCAGATGCGGCGCTTCGTCGCCCGCGCGACCTTCACCAGCGTCTTCAACCGATAGACGTTGGACGGAAAGATCCCCACGACGACGCGCCCGCGCGCTCCGGCGACCAGACCGTGGAGTGCCTCGGCGACGTCGGCCTCGCGACCGGCACGACCCGGCACGTCGATGTTCGTGCTGTCCGAGAGGAGCAGCGAGACGCCGCGTCGGCCGAGCTCCTCGAAGCGCGCACGATCCGAGTGCTGGCCGTCGAGGGGGCCGTCCTCGAGCTTGAAGTCTCCCGTGTGGACGACCATGCCCGCCGGCGTGTCGATGGCGAGCGCCGTGGCGTCGGGGATCGAGTGCGTCACCCGGAGCGGCTCGACCTCGAAGCGCCCCACGGAGAAGCGCTCCCGCGGGGTCGTCGGGTGCATCTCGAGGTCGGGCACCTCGGGGTGCTCGCGCATCCGCTCGCGGATCAGCGCGAGGGCGTACGGCGGCGCCCACACCGGACGCGGAATCCGACGCAGGAGGTAGGGCAGCGCGCCGATGTGGTCCTCGTGGCCATGCGTGATGACCACGCCGCGCACCAGGTCCGCGCGCTCCTCGAGGTAGTCGAAGAGCGGATGGATCACGTCGACGCCGAGCCGATCGCGGGGAAACGTGATGCCGCAGTCGACCACGACGATGCCGTCGCGCGTCTCGAGCGCCATGCAGTTCATGCCCACTTCACCGAGGCCCCCGAGGGGGACCACCCGTAGATCGCTCACTTCACCTCGTTGCTCCCCGGAAGTGGGCGCGGCGCACCGTACGTCCCGCCGCTTCGAGGGGTCAAGCGCTCGCGGCGCAGCGCTGCCGATGCGTTGACGGTGCTCTCGCGTGCGTGTTAGCCCGGCCCCGCGCCGCCGGGGTCTTACGCCTTCCCGCGCGGCCCATCCGGGAGCCCCATGCGCCGTCCGTCGTCCACCGTCCTGGCCCTCACCGCCGCC
Organism: uncultured delta proteobacterium; assembly: GCA_903845045.1. Classification (GTDB taxonomy): domain Bacteria; phylum Myxococcota_A; class Polyangia; order Polyangiales; genus SCUS01. The sequence goes on from CAIMWA010000103.1 coordinate 5,427, forward strand.
GCCTTCGCGCCCGCCGCCGTCGCCCAGAACGCCTCCGCGCAGAACCCCGCTCCGCCCTCCGCGGCGGTCGACACTGCGGGGCTGAACATGAACGCCGCGACCGCGGGCGACGAGCAGCGACCGGCTGCGGCTTCGGAGCGCCCCACGCCGACGCCGGCCTCGCCGAGCCTCCTCGACCGCATCGGGAGCATGTTCGCGATCCACGGCTATTTCCGCACGCGGCCCGAGTGGATGCACAACTTTGCGCTGGGCTGGGACAACCCCGACTTCCTGGGCGGCAGCGTCACCTACGGCAACTCGCAGCTTCCTTGGACGCGCACGCCCGACAACGGCCTGCCGAACCTCTGCGTCGGCGACCCGGGCAACCGCTGCACGAGCAGCAACCAGTCCATGGCGAACATGCGGTTCCGGCTGAACCCGGAGATCCATGTCACCGACAACATCGCGATCTATTCGCAGATCGACATCCTCGACAACCTGATCCTCGGCTCGACGCCGCAGGGCTACTACACCCGCGGAACGGCCTCGCCCTGGTCCCCCATCACCGCGTTCAGCACGACGCAGGTGACGCCCACGGACCAGAACAGCATGACCCCGTCGATCATGGTGAGCCGCGCCTGGGCCGAGGTGACGCACCCGAGCCTCGGGCAGATCCGCTTCGGCCGCATGCCGGGCCAGTGGGGTCTCGGCATTCTCGCCAACGCCGGCAACGGCATCGACAGCGACTACCAGACGCACGTCGACCGGCTCATGTACGCGGCGCGCATCCGCTCCATCAACCTGTTCGCGGCGGCGTTCTACGACTTCGCGTCGACCGGTGCGACTTCGGGCTCGTACGCGCGCGAAGCCGGCCAGGGCCAGCCCATCGACGTGTCGCAGCTCGACGACGTGCACCAGTACGGCCTCGCCGTCGGCCACCGGTACGAGCCCGCCGAGGCCCGGCAGCGCCTCGCCCACGGCAGCCTCGTCATCAACGGCGGCGTCGAGGCCCTCTACCGCAACCAGAACATGACCAGCGAGTACGCGGGCGTCAGCACGACGACCAACGCCGACCAGATCGGCGTCGGCACCAACACCGCGAACCTCCAGGCCGGCATGTCGCACCGCGGCGCCTGGGCCGTCGTCACCGACGGCTGGTTCCAAATGCTGCACCGCAACTTCCGCCTCGAGGTCGAGGCGGCGTTCATCTACGGCTCCACCAGCATCGCCCTCGCCCCGGCGGACCTCGGGAACAACCAGTACACCATCGCCCAGTTCGGTGGCGCCCTGGAGTTCGAGTACCGGCTGCTAAACAACCGCCTCGCCATCGAGTTCCGCACCGGCTACGCGAGCGGCGACTCCAACGTCGAGGGGCTCAACTACCAGAACGGCTTCACGCCCCCGCGCACCGCGTCCGCCACGACGCTGTCGACGTTCTCGTTCCACCCCGACTACCGCATCGACATGATCCTGTGGCGGCAGATCTTCCGGCAGCTCTCGGGCGCGTACTACTTCCGTCCCGGCGTCTCCTACGCGTTCATCAACACGCCCGGCGGCGACCGCCTCTACGGCCGCGTGGGCGCCATCTGGTCCCGCGCGTCGCAGTTCGTGCAGACCCGCGGCAACTCGGCGGACCTCGGCATCGAGCTCAACGCCGAGCTCACGTACCAGTCGAACTTCCGCGACACCACCCTCGGCGACCGCGCCGGCGCGGGCTTCTACGGCTCGGCGCAGTTCGGCGTGCTCTTCCCCATGGCCGGCCTCGGGCCCCGCGAGGACGAGCGCGCCACGCCGGCCTACTCGTCGTTCAGCTTCAACACCGCGATGACCGTCCGCGGCATCCTCGGCGTCCGCTTCTGACGGACATTCTCCGTCACGCCCGTTTGCCGTCGGCGCCTGCGGCGGCTACACGGGGCTCGTGAAGGAAACCCTCTTCGTCTGCCAGTCCTGCGGCGCGACGCAGCCCAAGTGGGCCGGCAAGTGCCCCGCCTGCAACGCGTGGAACGCGCTCGTCGAGGAGCGCGCCCCGAAGTCCCGCGGACGCAGCCGGGGCATTGCCGTGGCAGATACCGCCGCGGACGTCTCCATCGACGCGGCGCTGGCATCGGAGCCCGAGCGCATCACGTCGGGCCTCGCGGAGTTCGACCGCGTGCTCGGCGGGGGTCTGGTGCGCGGGTCCGTGATCCTGCTGGGCGGCGAGCCCGGCGTGGGCAAGAGCACGCTGTTGCTGCAGGCCGCGGCAGCCATCGCGGGCAGCGAGCCGGTGCTGTACGCGAGCGGCGAGGAGTCGGCGGCGCAGATCGCCTCGCGGGCGCGGCGCCTCGGATGCGGCGGCGCGACGCAGCTGCGCATCCTGCCGACGGGTGAACTCGAGGCCGTGGAACAGGCCATTCCACGCACGCAGCCCGCGGTGATCGCAGTGGATTCGGTGCAGACGCTGCGGGCCAGCGACCTCGAGAGCGCGGCCGGCAGCGTGTCGCAGCTCCGCGAGGTGACCGCCCGCCTCGTGACGCTCGCCAAGCAGCAGGGCCGCACGGTGATCCTCGTGGGCCACGTCACCAAGGACGGCTCGCTGGCGGGACCGAAGGTGCTCGAGCACCTCGTCGACGTGGTGCTGGCCTTCGAGGGTCAACGCTCCGGCGGGCCTCGAGTGCTGCGTGCCATCAAGAACCGCTTCGGCGCGTCCGGCGAGCTTTGCGTGATGGAGATGTCCCGCGACGGGCTGCGCGAGGTCTCCGATCCGTCGGCGTTGTTCCTGGCCGAGCGGCCCACGGACGTCCCGGGTTCGGCGGTCGTCGCATCGGCCGACGGCGCGCGTCCGTTGCTCCTCGAGGTGCAGGCGCTGGTCACCCCGACGCTAGCCCCGTCGCCGCGGCGCGTGGCCACCGGCGTCGACGGCACGCGGCTCGCCATCTTGTGTGCGGTGCTGACGCAGCGGGCGTCGTTGCCGCTTCGCGACCGCGATGTCTTCGTGTCCGTCGCGGGCGGCGCGGCCGTCGAGGAGCCTGCCGCGGACCTCGCCGTGGCGTGCGCCATCGCGTCGAGCGTCGCCGACCTGGCGCTCCCCTCGGACCTCGTGGTGTTCGGCGAGATCGGCCTCGCCGGCGAGATCCGCGCGGTGCCGCGGTGCACGCCGCGCCTCGAAGAGGCCTTGAAGCTCGGGTTCAAGCGCGCGCTGGTGCCGAAGGCCAACCTGGAGCGCGGCGAGGTTCCGCCCGGCATCATCGCCCACGGTGTGGCCCATACCCGCGACGTCGCCACGTGGATCGAGCGCAAGGCCGCGCACCGGGACTGAGCGCTTCTTCGGACCGGAATTGCGCACTGCACCATGCGCCTTGCTATGCAGGCTCCATGGCGGACGGGTTGCCTCGGGCTCTTCGGGAGAACGCCTTGTTCCTCGCGGCGCGCACCGCGGCGGCGGTCACGCAGCGATACCGCGACGCGCTGGCGGCGGCGGGCCTCGCGGACCTCGGCGCGGCGGAGCTCGCCGTGCTGGCCGCCCTCGAGGACGGCGATGCCGGCGATCACCCCTCGTCCCTCGCGAAGGCGCTGCATTACGAGAAATCGACGTTGTCGCCGATCCTCCTGCACTTGAAGGAGGCCGGGCTCGTGCTGCAGGAGCGCGATCCCCGCGATGCGCGCGCGGTGCGCCTGACCATCACCCGCAAGGGCTCCCGCCGCCGCAAGGAGGCCGACGAGGTCCTGGCGCGGGTGCGGGACGAGCTCTTCGCCGGCCTCTCGAAGAAGGCCGTTCGTCACTGGAGCGAGGTCTGCGAGGCCATGCTCGTCGCGCACACCCCGCCTCGAAGCTGATAACGTCTCCCGACCATGAAGCGTTATCGATGCACGGTCTGCGAGCACGTCTACGACCCTTCGGTGGGCGACCCCGACTCGGGCATCGCTCCGGGGACCGCCTTCGAGAGCCTGCCTGCGGACTGGGCCTGTCCCGACTGCGGCGCCAGCAAGGCTGATTTCGAGCCCATCGACGAATGAGCGAAGTGCGCGTCGTCGCGCGCCGTCCCGCGGGCGTTCGCGTCGTCGTCGAGCGCGCGCTGCCGATGCTCTACGCCGAGGGCGCCGACCTCTCGACGGACCGTCCTGCCTTCGTGCGCGCGGGCTCGGGTGCGACCTGGTTTCGCGGACGCCTCGCCGTGGTGCAGGACGACACGGCGTTCATCGCGCTCGTCGACCCTGCGACGGGGATGGCCCATGCGGTGCCGCTGCCGGTTTCCGACGGCGTTCGGCAGTTCGGCGAGAGCCGCGGGAACAAGGCCAGGAAGGCAGACCTCGAGTCCGTCCTCACGCTCCCCGACGGTCGCCTCGTGGCCTTCGGGTCGGGCTCCACCGCGGCCCGCGAGCGGCTTCTGGTGTGGTCCGAGAGCGACCCGCCACGGTGGGTCGCGGCCCCTGCGCTCTACGCGATGCTCCGCGCCGAAACCCGCTTCTCGGGCAGCGAAATCAACGTCGAAGGGGCGACCGTATTCGGCGCGTCTCTACGACTTTTCAATCGCGGAAACGGTGCGCCGCGAGACGGCATGGCCCCCCGTGACGCCACCATGGACCTTCCGCTCGAGGCCTTCCTCGCGCTGCTCGACGAAGGCTTCGCCGGCGAGCTTCACCCGGGTCCCACGACGCCCTATGACCTCGGCTGCATCGACGGCGTGCCCTTCGGATTCACCGACGGCGTCGCCTGGCCCAACCGCGGGCGCGTGGCGTTCAGCGCCGCTGCCGAGGCGTCTCCCGACACGTTCCACGACGGCGCCTGCGCGGGCGCCGCGTTTGGATGGATCGATGCGACCGGAGAAGCCTTCCTCACCCCGGTGACGCTCGCCGACGGCTCGCCGTTCAACGGAAAGATCGAGGGACTCGCCTTCGACGAAGGCGATCCGACGCGCGTCTGGGCGGTCGTCGACGCCGACGACGAGGCCGCGCCATCGGTGCTCTGCGCGCTCCGACTCGACGGCATCTGAGGCGTGCGCCGACCCGATGCGCCGTGTACTCTCGCGGCGGCGCAGCTTCGCCCGCAAGGGCGCAGGAGGAGTTCATCGATGAGTGGCATTGCGGCAGGTTCCAGGGTGCTGGCTTCGTGGCTCGGCGGTGGCTTCGCGCCCGGTGAGGCGCTGGAGATCAACCCGGCGGCGCAGCTCGTGAAGGTCCGCTTCGACGACGGACGGGAGGCCTGGGTGAGCAACATGAACGTGCGCGCCGCCCCGCCGCAGGGAGCTCCCGGATCGCACGCGCCCGTCGCGCCCGCCCCCGGCTTCGGCGCCCAGTCGTCCTTCGGCGCTGCCCCGTTCGCACCGCAGCCAGGCGGCGCCGTCGGCGCTTCGCCTTTCGGTGGAGGCTTCGGCGGCGCGGCTCCCTCCCCCGTCGGTCCTGCCAGCGCAGCGGGCCCGGGTGCGGCCGGATTCCTCGCCTCTGCAGGCGCGGCTCTCTCGGCGGGCGTCGCCAAGATCGCCCACTTCGGCTCGCCGGCAGCGCCGACCGGGGCTCCTCCGGGCGCCCCGGTGCCGCCGCAGCCCCAAGGCTTCAACCCCTTCGCTCCGGCAGGCGCCCCGGTGCCGCAGGCCGCTCCGATGCCCCCGCAGGCCCCGGGCTTCAACCCCTTCGCCCCGGCGGGCGCCCCGGTGCCGCAGGCCGCTCCGATGCCCCCGCAGGCCCCGGGCTTCAACCCCTTCGCCCCTTCGGGCGCCCCGGTACCGCAGGCGGCTCCGATGCCCCCGCAGGCCCCGGGCTTCAACCCCTTCGCGCCCGCCGGCGCCGCGCCGGACGCGGCCCCCCCCGGAATCCCGCCGGCCCCGCCGCCGAACTTCGTGAACTTCGCCGCCCCGGTGCCTCCGCCGGCGCCGACGGGCGCTCCCGATGCGACGTTCAACCCCTTCGCGCCGCCCGCGGGAGCGTTCCCGCAGACGCAGCAGATGCCCGCCGCTCCCATGCCCCCTTCGGCGCCGGGATCGATCCCGGAGCCGGCGTTCAATCCCTTTGCGGCCGCCTCGCCCGCTGCGCCCGTCGCGGCTCCTGCCGCACCCTCGGCTCCCCCCGCCGCTGCACCACCGATCGACATTCCCCCGCCGTCGGGCGAATTCAAGCCGTTCACCCCGCCCGGAACCTGAGCGACCCACGCCCGGGGGGCACTGGGTTCCCCCCCCCGGCCGTGCCCTCAGTCGACGATGACGTCGCGGCGCACGAGCGCCCAGCCGCCTCGAGAATCCTGCGCAGTGAACACGAAATGAACGGTCCCTGCCGTCGTCGGCGCGGACCACGTGTTGCGCACGGGCCCGACGGCGTCGCGGGCGTGTCGACACGGAACGCGTTGTCGATGACGCCCTTGTCGGCGAAGAAGCCGAACTGAAGCCGCTCGGGCTGCGTGACCACGTTGCCCTGAAGGTCGAAGCCCGTCGCCGGCTCGCGCGATCCATCGGTCACGCGGATGTCGAGCCCGTTCAGCGGACACGGATCCGTCGCGCAGTGCGGAACATGCAGCGGCGCATCGGTCGGCAGGGCCGTCGCCGAAGCCGCCGGCGCCCCGTTGGCCGTGTAGTACACACCCGCGATGTCAGGGTTGTGGTTCGGCGGGTTGGTCTCCCGCACGCGCACGACGATGGACCGGGTCATCGCCCAGCTCTCGCTGTTCGTCCCCGTGCACCGCGGCTGCCGCGCCACCGGATCGAAGGTCACCGACCCGCCCGCACACGCCAACGCGAGCACGTTGATCACCGGCTGGCTGCTCGCGTCGAGGGCGTACGCGATGGCGGGAATGGCGTACTCCACCGACGTTCCCATCAGGAAGGACGATGCCCCCGGGGCACAACCGATGCCGCTCGCGCCGACGGTGGTCTGCGCACAGAAGAGCCACGCCACGTCGACGGTGCGGGGCGTGGTCGATGGATCCACGTAGTCGAGGGTGACGCGCACGCGGTCGTTCGGCGCGGCCTCGGTGACGCCCGGGTCCGTCGCCGCGCGCGTCAGGTTCTCGATGCGCGCTCCGAAGAGCCGAAACGACTGGATCTTCCACGCCGGCGCGAGGTCCCCGTTGCATCCGGCCCCCGCCTCTGCCGCCAGAGCGACGAAGGCCGCCGCCGCGAGCGCACGCAGCTTCCGCTCAGTACTCAAAGCGCACCCCCAGGTTCGGGAAGATCGGGATGCCGGTCACCGTCGCCGATTGCGTGAAGTTGTAATTGTACTGCAATCCCTCAGGGTTGGCGTTGTTGTACACGTTCAGCACCTCGAGGTAGAGGTCCAGGTTTCCGCGCCGGAAGGTCCAGGTCTTGTCGATGCGGAGATCGAGCTGGTGAAACGGCGGGTTTCGCGCCGACAGCGCCGCGCCGGGAATGCTCTGGTAGGTGCCGCTGTCGCCGTTGAGCACCGAGCCGGCCACCGGCGTGATGGGGCTGCCGGTCACGAAGCGGAAGCGGAGACCCACCTCCCAGCCGCGTCCGAGGC
>CAIMWA010000104.1 GCA_903845045.1 uncultured delta proteobacterium
CACGAGCGGCACGCCACTTCCGCCCATGAGGACGATCACGACGATCGCCGCGACGACGATGCGATGGAGCAGTCGAAGTCCGTCGGGGCTCTCGAAGAAGAGGCGCACGGGATCTGCGAGATCGGTCTCGCGGGCGCGCACCTCCCAGCCGCGCAGGGTGCTCGGCGCAACGCCGTTGGCGCGGGCGAACGCCGCACCGGAGCGGACGGCACGTGCCTGCCGGGCCTGGTCCAGGTCGAACACCTTCGCAACGCGCTCGTCCCGGGGACGTTGGCGGGTCGATGGGCGGGGTTTTGGTTGCGGCGACGCGGCCGCTTGGGCATTCTGGGGGAGCACGGCCCTCCTGCGGTTGGTGAGGTTGGTCTCGCAACCCCTCCCTGCCCGCGAAGGGCCGTGTTTGCAACGTCAGGCAGGAGCTCCGGTCCGGCCCGGACGCGCGAAGTTATGCGGGTGGCCCCGGCCGGATCCAGGCCACGCTCCGCCGGGGCGTGGCAGAGAAAGAAGTTGTGCCCCGCCTCGTGCCGGATCACCGAGGTCACCGGGGTCTTGTACTTGGCGAGCGGGTCTTGCGACGGCGCCTGCGGCAGGAACACGATGTGGACCGATCCCCGGCCCTCCCATTTCGCCGAAGCCGACGGCGAGAGCCCTCCCACGGTCGAAGGCGGCACGACGATGGTGCCATTGGGTTGCCGATATCCCACGGGCGCGTCGTAGTGAACGATGACCATGCCGTGATCGTTGACGTGGACCAGCAGCCGCTCGGCGATCGCTTGCGCGAATTGCACCGCGGCCATGCAGATCCGATCCTCGTACGCGTCCTTGTTGGGGGCCAGCAGCGTCATCTTCTGCTGCACGATCGCATCGACCTTGCGCTTCTTCGCGGCACGCAGGCCGCCGTAGAAGCCACGCAGGTAGGCCTCCTCGTCGACGCCGTTGGGGGTGTTCTGCCATCGCTGGTACGCCTTGAGGGGCCCGTTGAACCTGCGGTCCTTCTGGACGTACTCGCGCGTCGCCTCGATGAGCTTCTCGTCACGATGGATCTCCCAGCCCTTGGCGACGAAGGCATGGGACGTCCCGGCCCCGGTACCGGCCTGGTATTGGGCCGCCGGCTCGAATTGCGCGCCGTGCGCGACGATTTGCTTGCCCCGGGAGTCCTGCGGAGGATTCGCCAGAACCTGGCCGAACCAGAGGTCGAAGTTGTTCGCCAACGCGAGCTCGTCGGCGGGCTGGGTGTTGCCCCAGTCGATGACCAGCCCCGCTCGACGGTACTCGGCGGCGATGGTCGCGAGGACCGCCGGGGTCATCGTCGCCACCTTGCGCACGTAGCGGATGCGGACGCTGCGCAGCACCTCGAAGGTCCCGCTGCGCGCCCGCGGCAGGTCCGCAAAGGACGCGCGTTGCGTGCCTCCGGCGTCTGCGGTGTCGAGCGCCGCGGCCCCGCCGCCGACGGCGTCGGGCTGGGCGCTGACGGTCAGCGCGTAGGTGTCTCCGAACATCCGTGAAGGCTGGAAGAGCACGCCGGTGCACCCCGCGTAGGGTCCTGTCCGCATCGCCGTGGTCCGCGCCGCCCAGCGCCGCGTCGCGCCGTGATCGTGCGCCGGGGCGCGCGTGTCGAGGGCGCACAGCACCTGCGCGTCGCCGCCGCGCTTTCCCCCGTGGTCCTGGTGGCAATTGGTCGAGCCCGGCGGACCGCTACCGTCGTTGCGCTTGTATTCGAGGGCATCGCCGAGGAACGTCACCACCGCCCCGTTGAGCCCGCGCCCGCCGAGGCCCGCGATCTCGTCCTCGCTCTCCCAGTCCCAGGTGAACTTCGCGCCGCCGAGGGCGAGCGCCGAGGCACCCCCGTGCACGCCGCCGCCCGCGGCCTTCGCGAGGTGGATCTCGGCCACCAGCGGGATGCGCACCCCGCGTCCCCACTGCATGCGATGCTGGAGCCAGAACGCGGTTCGACGTTGCTGCTGCCCGTCGTTCATGTCGTCGGCGAAGGTGGGGAACTGGTTCGTCGGCAGCGCTACGTCGTAGCGGTGCGTCGAATCGAGGACGCCGCCGGCACCCACCCGCAGCGCCAGGGCGCCGTTGATGGCGACCTCGTCGAGCGCCGTGCGGGCGCGGTACAGGTCGTCGATGTCATCACGATCGCCTTGAGGAAGCGCCGCCGCCGTTCCCCACTTCAAATCGATGTGGTCGACGAGGATGTCGAAATAAGTCCAGCGCGTGCGGTCGTCGTCGGTGGAGTCGGCGCCGGCGGTCACCTCGAGCTTGTACGGAGAGTGCTCCAGCGTGACCAGATGGTCGTCGAAGCCGATCCATTCGCCTTCGGGGAACGAGCCGTCCCACGCATCGGTGAGGCGCTCGCGGCGCGCGGCCTCGGCGTCCAGCGTGCGGGTCCAGATGGCCGTCGCCGAGCCGGCGCGGTACAGCGACAGCGTGAGCGTCGTCGCGCGCTCGGGGTGCGCGAGCTTCCACGCGACCACCACCGACTCCTCCTTCGGCGCGAAGAAGAAGCGCGCGTCGCGTCCGCCCGCGAGGGGCGGGTGCTCGGTGTCGTGCTGGCTCGCCGACGTCTTGCCCGCGCAGCTCAGCGTGATCTCGGTGACGCCCCAGGCGCGCTCGAGCATGCACGACAACGTGCCCGATCGCGGCGGGATCTCGCCGCCCTCGAGCGACGGCAACGGCGGCGCCGCCGGGAACGCGCTCGCGGCGAGGGGCGACGGATACTCAGGCACCGCGCGCGTCCTCGCTGGAAAGATAGCCGCGGGCGGCGCTCGCATGAGCCTGCGCCAGCGCGCGCAACGTGCCCATGCGCACGGCGCCGTCGCCGGGCGCGGCGAGCGCCGAGGCCGCCCACGGAAGCGCGACGTCGAAGTCCCGGCCGAAGGTGAACATCAGCGCGAGGTACCCGAGCACGTCGGCGTCGCCGTCGATGCCGTGGTGCTCCGCGCGGGCGATGCCATGGACCACCGCCACGCGCAGCCCGGCGTCTCCGAGCACCGCCGCGACGGGTGCGAATTGCGCGGCCACGCGGCCGACGGCGTAGGTGGCGAAGCGCTCGGCGAAGGGTGCGGCGAGCACCTGCATCTGTGCCGGACGAATGGTCAGCATCTCCGACCACGCAGTAGGAACGATGCCCTCGGGGCCCGTCAAGGCCTTCCACTTCTACACATCGCGAGACCGCGACCACAGCTTCAGTTCTGCATGATATTCAGCCATTTTGACCCGCCGCGCTCACGCCCGGCAGCAAAGCGTCCGGGCTCTGCGCTTCGCGAACGTACCGGCCGCGGACGGCC
>CAIMWA010000105.1 GCA_903845045.1 uncultured delta proteobacterium
CTGCACCGTGACGGGGATGACCTTCACCAGGAACGTCTTCGAGCGACACGACTCGCGCATCAGCGAGCCCGTGCGCGTCACCGCGCGTTCGCGCTCGGCCCCGAGCGTCGCGTCCACCGAGAAGATGACGTTGTTCATCACCGTGAGGCCGGCCTTGACGCCCGACGTGGGAAGCGACGCAGGCGTTGCCGTCGCCGACGCCTCCGCGTTCAACACCGTGAGGCTCCAGCCGAACAACTGGATGTGTGCGAGGCCCGAGGCCCCGGCCCCCGCGCCGGCGGGGCTCAGCACCGCGGCGGCCCCCAGCGCGAGCGTGCCGAAGAGGTCGTTGCTGCGGTTCAGGATGCGCACGAGGCTCCAGTGCGACCGGCGCGCGGTGCTCAGCGTGGCCCCGCTGCTGCGCGCGAAGCGCACCGTGCGGTCGCGGCAATTGGCGTCGGCGTCGGCGTCCGTCTCGCCCACGAGCGCCGGGTCCTCGTCGGAGGCGAGGTGCTCGCTCGTCCAGTTCGCCGGCACCTCGCAGACCCGCAGCGTGTAGAGCCCCACGTTCTGCCACGCCCCGGTGAGCATGCGGTCCTGCACGGCGTCGGGCAGGTAGAGGTAGAGCGAGTTCTCATCCGTACGCCCGCTGTTGAGCGACGTGTACTCGAGCGTCGTCTGCAGCGCGTCCGATCCGTCGATGTGCCGACGGAACGGCACCGGCTCCCAGTGGCCCACGTCGTCGCCCTCGGCGGGACCGAGCGACACGGCGAGGCGTACGGCCCCGGGCAGCGCGTCGTCGTCGAGGCTGTCGGGGTCGTTGCCGTAGGCCCGGGTCTCGACGTCGACGGCGAGGTTCGGACGCGGCGCCTCGGCGGCCCCGGCGGCCAGGTCCACCGGCGGGGTGCGCGACCAGAGCGTGCCCACGGTGCTGTCCATGGAGATCCCGAAGCTGATGTCCGCCGAGGCCGCCGCCGGGCGCTGCACACCGAGCTCCAGCGCACAGCGGGCGTCGGCGGCGCCGTCGGTGAGGCGGCACTGCGCTTCGGGCAACGCCGCGTTGGCCACGCGCGTCGGCGTGAAGGTCAACACCGTCTGCGTGCCCGCGGGCGGCGTGAGCGGGTTCGTGTCCTCGCCCAGCGTGAGCGAGACCGCCACGTTGAAGCGCGCCATGGTCGTTCCGGTGGGCAGGCACCCGGGCGGGATCACGAGCTCCGGCGCGACCGCCACGGTCTGCCCGTCGGCAGGCACGTTCACGATGTCACCGCCCACGACACACGACCGCGGCGTCGCGTCCGTCGACACCAGCCGCACGGACACCTGCACCGGCACCGTCGTCGCGCTCGGCGCGCCCCGGGGCGTGCCCTGCAGCGCCAGCGAGATCGGCAGCCGGTGCCCGACCTCGAGCGGCGTCGTCGGGTCGGCGTTGTAGGCGAGGCCCCTCACCGCGACGCTCGCCAGCGGGCTCGCGCCCGCCGCGCTCACGACGCAGGAGCCGCTCACGAGCTGCGTGCCCGTGCCGCAGGTCGTTCCACCGCCACACGACGCCAGCGCGGGAAGCACCAACGCTACGATCCATCCCATGGTCGATCTCATCGGCGAGGTCACCCTTCATGGAAACGACCGGGCACCCTTCGCGACCGGTCCGAACCTAATTTTTTTTACGTGATCGTCGCGCGAAATAAATGGAAAAACTGCCGACGATGATGGCCGGTCCGGGTGAGCCTTCGCCGCTTCGCCGCCTCGGTGTCGTAGCGCTCCTCGGCGCCGCGCTAGCGGGTTTCTTCGAGTGGCGTCGGAGTTCCCGCGCGGCACCGTCGTCCGTCGCCGCCGCGCCCGCGCCCGCCATCGGGGGCTGCCGCTTCGCGCCCGAGGACCTCTGCGCCTGGCGCCTCACGCAGCGCTTCGCCCAGGGCGCCGACGACCGCTCCCGGGTCACCGCCGTGCTCACCACGCGCACGGCGAGCGTCGACGCGCACCGAGGCAGCGCGCTGCACGCCGCGACGCTGTCGGGCCTCGAGGTGACGGACCGCGAGATCCGGGAGCGCCTCGTGGCGCTGCGCGGCGTGGCCTTCGCGGTGCGCACCGAGGCCGACTGCACGCTGTCGGCGGTGGGCTTTCCGGCGGCGGTGAGCCCGGCGAGCGCCGAGGCCGTGCGGGGGCTGCTGCGCCCCTTCGAGGTGGTGATGCCCACCGGCATCGTGCCGTCGCGGTGGAGCGCGCAGCAGCACGACGGCTCCGGCGACGTCGCCGTGCGCTACCGCCGCGAGGACGCCGGGTTCTACTCCCGCGAGCGGCTGCGCTACGTGGGCGCGGGCACGGCCGCGGCGGGCCTCGGGCTGCCGACCATCGTGCGCTCGTCGACGCGCTTCGCCGTCGCCCGCGACGGCCGCTGGCTCGCGACGCTCGAGGGCGAGGAGGTGACGTCCCTTCCCGCCGTCGGCGGCGCGGCCGCGGGCGAGCTTCGGGCGGCGCTGGAGCTTCACGCCGTGCCCGCCGAGTGGACCGTCGCCGTCGCCGACCAGATCCAGGTCCCCGTCGACCTCACCGCCATGCTCATCATCGGCGCGCTCTCCGCCGCCGCCACCGGCCGCGCCCGCGTCCACGCCTCCGCCAACTGGTCCGAACCCATCAACCTGTTCCTCACCGTCGCCATGCGCTCCGGCTCCGGCAAATCCCCC
>CAIMWA010000106.1 GCA_903845045.1 uncultured delta proteobacterium
AAGGGGGCCCACGGGGGCGGGGGCGTGGGCGCCGGCGGGATCGAGAACGGCGCGCCGGTCACGCGCGGCGGCGGAAGCACCGACGCGCCCGGTGTGAACGGAGCATGTCGGTCGTGGGGGTCGATGACCCGCGGCGGCGGGAGCGCCGAGCGGGACGGGGGCGGCGCACTGCGGCCCGGACCCGGCGGAAACAGCGGGCGCGGCGGAACGTGCCGGGGTGGCGGCGGCGGCGCCGACGATCGCGTCTGCACGACCGAAGGACGCGCCGGGACGACCACATCGGCCACCGGCGGCGGCGAGACGTGCGGGCGGGCGCGCTGCAGCGCCGGGCTCGTGACCGTCGGCAGCGGCGTCGCGTCGCGGGCGTCGTCGAGGTGCCACGGCGGGAGGAGTCCGAGGCGTCCGGCTCCGACGCGCGCGGCGCCGCGAGCGAGGGTGCTGCCGTCGACGACCACCGGCGAGAGCCCCCAGGTCTCCTTCACCGCGATTTCGACCGCCGGCGTCGCGAAGCGCCGGCCCGTGCCGAGCACCGCCCGCAGGTCACCGTTGCGCACTCCGGCGTCGGCACAGACCTTCCGGCCGAGGTGCTGCACCCGCGCCAGCATCTCGTCGAGGCTGCGCTGGGCGAGCTCCGCGCCCGCCTCGCCGGCGCGTCCGAGCACCCGCAGCGACGTCGCGGCGAGCTCCACGACGCAGACCTCGAACGAGTTCACCCCGAGGTCGACGACGGCGACGCGGCCGCTCAGCGTCGGATCGACGGTCGCCATGCCGACGGCGAGGGCGGTGGTCTCGCGCACCAGCGCCACGGGCTCGAGGGCCGTCGCCTCGACCGCGCGTACGAGCGTCGTGAGCGCCGCGCCGTTCCAGCGGGCGGGCACGGCGAAGGCCGCGGCGATGTCACCCTCGCCGAGGCTGCGCTCGAGGGCCGCGAAGCTCTCGCACGCCGCCAGCAGCGCGAGCGCATCGCTGCGCGCCACGCCGAGGGACCACTTCCACCCACCGTACGGATCGCCGGGGACCGGCGCCGGACGCTCGTCGAAGGGTTGCAGCTCGAAGGTCGAAGGTGCCTGGAAGCGCGCTGCGGAGAGACCCCGCGCGTGCAGTTCGACACCGATGAGGTGGGACATCCAACGATCCTCCGGCGGTGCGCCGGACGCGTCTCGCGTCCTCCCCCGCCGCGGCGCATTGGAACGCCGCTCGCGCCTTCGCGCAAGAGATCGGTCAGGACTTGGCGGGGACGGCTTCGAGCGCGGCGTCGGCCGGGATCGGCGCGAAGAGGTTCGCGGGGGTGGCGCGGGCGGCGTTCTTGCGGCGCCAGAGGTAGATCGGCACGCAGATCGCGATGGAGACCACGGCGATGAACTGCGACGTCGACATGCCGCCGACGGTGCCGCGCTCGGCGTCGTCGCGGATCACCTCGAGGAGCGCGCGGCCCACGCCGTAGACGATCCAGAACGAGAGGAAGACCTGTCCCTCCCAGGAGCGGCGGCGCCAGATGGCGAGGAGCGTGGCGAAGACGCAGAGCCCGAGGAACGACTCGTAGAGCTGCGTCGGGTGCACAGGCACCGAGTGCTCCATCGACGGCGAGATGTGGCAGAGGCCGTCGGCGGCGTGGAAGATGCCCTGGTACGCGCCCTCGCAGACCTCGCGCGTCGCGCGGAACCCGAGGCGCACGTGCTGCTGCCACGCGGGCGCTCCGTGGCCGTCGGCCCAGTGCGGGAAGGTGCCAAGGAACTTCAGCCAGCGCGGCGCGTGCGGCGAGAGCGGCTTGCCGAAGTCGCAGCCGTACATGTAGCAGCCGAGGCGGGTGATCATGAGCCCCGAGCCGAGGGCGGGCACCGCGGCGTCGGCCCACTTCCAGAGCGAGAAGCCGTTGCGGTACAGGTAGATGATGCTGCCCAGCAGCCCGCCGAGGAACCCGCCGTAGGCGACGAGCCCGCCGGAGCGGAGCTGGAGGATCTGCAGCGGCGACGAGAACTCGTCGAGGTTCGTCAGGAAGTACAGGACGCGCGCGCCGACGACGGCCATGAACGCCGTGAAGACGTAGCAGTCGGCCATCTTCTCGCGCGGGAGCTTCTGCCGGTCGGTGAGCCCGAGCACGACGTACCAGCCGACGACGAGGGAGAGCCCGAGCATGACGCCGTACGAGTAGATCGGCAGCGACTCCCAGGGGCTGCGCCACACCGTGCCGCGGGCAAAGCCCTTGAGCACCTGGATGGCCTTCTCGGGGTTGGTCCCGTGGAGCCCGAGCGGCGCGGCATAGGAGAAGACGCCGAGGCCGATGAGCACCGAGAGCGCGGCGTTGCCGGGAGAGTCCGCGATGGGCGGCTTCTCGGGCTCGGCGCCCTTCTTCGCGGGGTCACCCTTGTTGACGTTGACGATGATCGAATAGACGCCCCACAAGATGAGCGCGGGCACGATGAATTTGAACGCCCACCCAGGGACCGTGATCATGACCGGATGCATGCGCGCGGTGTAGAAGCCTCGTAGCGCGGGGTCAAGCGCCCCGCGACGGGCTCACAGCGAGCGCAGGAAGGTCAGCAGCGCCGGCGAGGTCCAGTCGAGGGTGCGGTCGAAGCGGGCGCGGATGACGCCCCGCGGATCGATGATCCACGTCTCGGGAAAGAGCCGCGTGCCGTACTTGCGCTCGACGACGCTGCGGTCCGGGTCGAAGAGCAGCGGTGCGCGCATGGTGCGGGGCACGAGCGGCGCGACGGCGTCCCAGTTGGCGTCGACGCTGACGAGCACGAGGGCGATCTCGTGGGTGTTCTGCACGAGGTCGTCGAAGGCCGGCAGCGACTCCGAGAGCTCCTCGATGCACGGCGGGCAGTCGCTGGACCAGAAGTGCAGCACCACGGTGCGCCCGCGCAGCGAGCTCAGGCGGAACGGCACCCCGTTGCGGTCGCGCAGCGTGAAGTCCGGCGCGAGGAAGGTCTCGCCCGCGTAATCGGGGCGCAGCGTCTCGTTCAGCGAGGTGGCGCGCCGGTGCTCCCCGTCGAGGGCGGCCGATCCGAACGCCACGGCGGCGAAGAGCGCGACGAGGACGAACGCCCCCAGCGCGAGCTTCGCGGAGGGGTTCCCTGGAGCGGCGACGGCGGTCACGGAGTGGGCGCTACCACCCCGCCGCGCGGGAGGTCAACACGCGGCCGTCGCGAGCGTGCATGATCGCGCCCCGATGACAGCTCACAGGGCGTGGAGTCGGGGCCTCGCGGCGGCGGTGATCGCGGCGGCGGCGGCGGGCGGGGCGGCCTGGTGGAGGCTGCGTCCGCATCGCGCGGCGGTGGCGCAGTCGCACGCGCTCGCGACGCCGGAGCAGCTCCGCGCGCAGTGCCGCGACGCCGTGGGGCCGCCCCGGGTGGAGCGCATCGGCGACCGCGTCTTCGTGGCCCTCGGCTACGATCTGGCGAACACCATCTTGATCCGCACCGACGACGGCAACGTGGTCGTCGACGTGTCCATGAGCCCGGCGCGGGCGCGCGAGGTCCGAGCGGCGCTGCAGGCCGTGGCGCCGGGACGCACCCGGGCGGTGATCTACACGCACAGCCACATCGACCACGTCGGAGGAGCCTCGGCGTGGGTCGAGCCGGGCACCGAGGTCTGGGCCACCGACGCCTTCACCGAGCACTTCCTCAAGCAGTACGGGGAGTTCCGCGCTGCGGAGACGCGCCGCGGGGCGAGCCAGTATGGGGCCCACATCGGCGAGGACGAACTCCCGTGCTGCACCATCGGCCGGCGCCTCGACTTCGACCGGGCGTTGGAGACCGGCGCGCTGCTGCCCACGCGCACGTTCTCGGGCCACGCCGAGCTCGACGTGGGCGGCGTGCACATCGAGCTCGTCGAGGCCCACGGCGAGACCCACGACCAGCTCTTCGTGTGGCTGCCGGCGGAGCGCGTACTGCTGCCGGGCGACAACTACTACCGGGCGTTTCCGAACCTCTACACCATCCGCGGAACGTCGCCGCGGCCCGTGGACGCGTGGATCGACTCCCTCGACCGCATGCGCCGCCGTGCCCCGGAGCACCTCGTGCCGTCGCACACGGTGCCGGTGCACGGGGCCGACAACGTGCGCGCGGCGCTCACGCGGTACCGCGACGCGATCCAGTGGGTGCGCGACCGGGTGGTCGCCGGCGCCAACGCGGGCTCGCGCCTCGAGCCCATCGTCGAGAGCATCGGCGTTCCGCCCTCGCTGGCCTCGGACCCGGCGTTGGCGCCGCTCTACGGGCAGGTCGACTGGTCGGCCCGGGCGATCTACATGAACCACCTCGGGTGGTTCGACGGCAGCCCCGAGGCGCTCTACCC
>CAIMWA010000107.1 GCA_903845045.1 uncultured delta proteobacterium
GATCTGTGTCACCGCGAGCCGGAGTTCTACGCCCTCGCGCGCGACGTGCGCGGCCGCCTCGAGCGCGTCTACGACGGGTGCGCGGGCACCTTCGTGGCGCTGCTGCTGACGGGCTCGGGCACGTCCGCCGTGGAGGCCATGGTCGGCTCGCTGGTGCCGAAGGACGGCCACGCCCTGGTGGTCGCGAACGGCGTCTACGGCGATCGCATGGCGTCGATGCTGGCGGCGCAGGGAAAGCGCGCGACGGTGATCTCCGCCGACTGGCTCTCGCCGATGGACCTCGAGGGCGCCGAGCGCGTGCTCGCGTCGGACCCATCGATCACGCACGTGCTCGCGGTGCAGCACGAGACCACCACCGGGCGGGCCAACGACGTGGCGGCGCTCGGCGCGCTCTGCGTGCGCTACCAGCGCCCGATGCTCCTCGACGCGGTGAGCAGCTTCGCCGGCGAGGCCATCGACTTCGCGGGCTGGAACCTCGAGGGCGTCGCGGCGACCGCGAACAAGTGCGTGCACGGCGTGCCCGGGATGTCCTTCGTCTTCGTGCGCGAGGCGGCGTTCGCGGCGCGGCCGTCGGGTGCGACGTCGGTGTACCTGGACCTCTGGCGCCACTGGAAGGAGCAGCGCACCGGCAGCGCTCCGTTCACCCAGTCCGTGCACTGCCTGTATGCACTTCAGGAAGCGCTTCGGGAGCTCGACGACGAGGGCGGCTGGAAGGCGCGCCATGCCTCCTACGTGGCCCGCGCGGAGCGGGTGCGCGCGACGCTTCGCGAGCTTGGGGTCTCTTACTTCCTCGACGACGGTGCCACGGTCTCGTCGCCGATCCTCACCGCCTTCGAGGTCCCCGCGTGGACCACCTACGACGCCTTGCACGACGGCTTGAAGGAGCGCGGCTTCGTCATCTACGCCGGGCAGGGTCCGTACGCGGGACGGATGTTCCGGATCGCCGTGATGGGGGACCTCCGCGAGGACGATCTTCGCGAGCTCACCGACGCGCTGCGCACGCTGCTCGCGCGCCCCGCCTGAGCGCTCGATGACCGAGGCCGGAGCATCCGAAGCCCCTCCCGTCGCCGTGCGGGAGCTCCTCGGCCTCACGGTGAACCCCTGCGACCGGCTGTGGCGCTATCCCCTCGGCCACGCGGTGGTCCGCGCCGCGCTCCGAACGCCGCTCACGCCGAACCACGTGACCATCGGCCACACGCTCCTCGGCATCTCGACGGGCTTCATGATCGCCACCGGGCGTCCGGCGTGGCTCGTCGCGGCGGGGCTGCTCTACGAGGTCCGCTCGGTGCTCGACTGCTTCGACGGCGTGCTCGCCCGCGCGCGCAAGGTCGCGTCGCCGTACGGCCGCGCCATGGACCAGACGGGCGATTTTCTCTCTTTCGCCGCGATGATCATCGGCTCCGGCGTCGCCATCGCGCGCACCCTCGGCGCCCCCGCGGCGACGGTGCTGGTGCTCGTGACCTCGGCGTTGAGCGCGACCTGCACGCTCTGCTGGGACTTCTACAAGCGCCGGTTCTCGTCGCTGCTCGTCGACGGCCGCGACGAGATCGGCGACGCGTACCGCTCCCTCGAGGCGGAGTCCCGCACGCGGGGCGGCTTCGCGCTGGGATTCTCGTTGTTCCTCGCGCGCGCGCAGCTCTGGTTCTTCGATCCCGCGGGCGTCGCCGGCGCGCGCACCGCGCGAGACACCGCCGACGACGCGACGGTGCAAAGGCTCCGCCAGCTTGCGGACGCGCGGGACCCCGGGCTGCGCCGGGCGCTGCTGCGCGTCGGAGCGTCCGGCGGCGACACTGCGATCTTCATCCTGACGGTCTCCATCGCGCTCACGCGACCCCTCGAAGGCTTCTTCGCGGCGTCCGTGTATTGTGTCGCGATCCTCGTGGCGACGGTCGCCGCGAGCAATCGACTCCTGCGCGTCCCTGCGGCGCCTGCATCCCACCCCTGAGCAAGACCTCCCAACGATGATCGACAAGGCCGTGATTCTCGCGGCGGGACTGGGCAACCGGATCTCCCGCTCGCACCAGACGCCGAAGCCCTTTCTCTCCCTCGACGGCACCGCCGACGGGCCGTGCTTCATCGACTGGCACATCGAACAGCTCGCCGCGGTGGGGGTCCGGGAGATCTTCCTCGTCGGCAACACCGTCACCACGCAGCGCGCGTTCAAGGGACCGCGCGGCTGCCGCGTGTCGTGGATCCTCAACCCCACCGAGGACCTCTCGACCTCGGGCAGCGGCCACTCGTTCTGGTACGCGCTGCACAGCGAGCACGAGATCCTCGACGGGCACAGCCGCGTCGTGCTCATGGACGCCGACATCGTCTACGAGCCGTCGGTGATCCACGCCCTCGGCGCGCCGTGCCGCGACGGCCGTTCGCGCACTCTCGTCTGCGGCGACTTCCGCGCCTCGAACGAGGAGGTCATGGTGTACGGCCGCGAGCACCGCGCGGTCACCCACGGCAAGGGGCTGCTCGACACCGGCGTCGGCGACGCGCTGCTGCCGAAGCTCACATGCTACGGCGAGGCCACCGGCATGGTCCTTTGGGAGCCCGCGGACCACGCGCTGCTCCGCGCCGCCACGGACTGGTGCATCCAGTACTCCACGGCGAAGACGCGCAGCGAGCACGAGGACATCACGCAGCGCATGATGCTCGCCGACCGCGTGGGCGTGCTGGAGTTCCAGGACCTCATGTTCATGGAGTGCGACACGCCGGAGGAGTACGCCGTGCTGACCGGCACGTTCTACCCGAAGCTCCGGGCGTCGCTGCGCGAGCGATGACCCCGGCGGAGCGGGTCGCCCTGGCGCTCGAGCGCGCCCTCGGCCCCTCCACGGTGATCACCGATCCCGAGCTCTGCGCGGGCTTCGCGCGCGACGAGAGCGAGGCCGAGTCCGTGGTCCCGGCGTGCGTCGTGCGGGCATCCGAGACGGCGCACGTCGTCGCCGCGCTCTCGGCCTGTGATGACGCGCGTGTGCCGGTGTTTCCGCGTGGCGGCGGCACCGGGCGCACCGGCGGCGCGACGGTCACGCGCCCCGGCGTCGTCGTCGACACCACGGCGATGACGGACCTCGTCGAGGTCGACGCCGCGAACGGCGTCGCCGTGGTCGGCGTTGGCATGCGCACCGCGGACCTCCATGCCGCGGTCGAGCGCGAGGGGCTCTTCTGGGCCCCGGACCCGAACAGCGCGCCGTGGTGCACGCTCGGCGGCAACCTGGCCGAGAACGCGGGCGGTCCACGCGCCGTGAAGTATGGCGTGACGCGCGACTGGGTGCTTGGCGTCGAGGCCGTGCACGCGGGCGGCGCGGTCGTCGCGCACGGGCGTCGCACGGCGAAGGGTGTCACCGGCTACGACACCGTCGGCACCCTCGTCGGCAGCGAGGGCACGCTGGCGGTCTTCACTCGCGCGTCGCTGCGGTTGGTCGCGCTCCCGCCCTGTGTGCGCGGCGTGCTCGCGGTCTTCGACGGCGCCGTCGCCGCGGGGCGTGCGGTGGCCTCGGTGCTGGCGTCCGGGGCGCGCCCGCGCTGCGCTGAATTCGTCGATGGAATTTGCTGCGACGTGATGCGCGCCGACGACCCCGCGGTGCTGCCCGAAGGGGCCGGCGCGGCGCTCGTCTTCGAGGTCGACGGCTTCGACGACGAGGCCGTGGCGCGCGAGGCCGCACGCGTGGCGGAGCGCTGCCTCGATGCCGGCGCCGTCGCAGTGCACGAGGCGACCGACGCGACGGAGCGCGAGGCGCTGTGGTCCGTGCGGCGTGTGATGTCGCGGGCGCTGCGGCGCCGCGCGGCGTTCAAGCTCTCCGAGGACGTGGTGGTTCCACGCACCGAGGTCGCGACGCTGCTGGAGCGGGTGCAGCGCATCTCCGAGGCCGAGGGGGTGCGCATGCCCGCCTACGGCCACGCCGGCGACGGCAACCTCCACGTGAACCTTTTGTGGAACACCCCCGACGAGGTGCCTCGCGTGCAGCGCGCCATCGCCTCGCTGTTTCGCGCGACGCTCGAGTTGCGGGGCACCCTCTCCGGCGAGCACGGCATCGGCGTGCTCAAGGCGCCGTACCTCGCGTGGGAGCAGTCCGCGGAGCTCATCGCGCTGCAGCGCCGCATCAAGGACGCCTTCGATCCGCATGGGATCTTGAACCCGGGGAAGATCTTCGGCGACGCGCCGTCGCACCGCGCGTGCTGAGCGCATCGTTCGGCGTCGCCGTAGACTGCGCGCCATGAAGCGCACGCAGCGCTGCCCGAAGTGCGACGGACACCGGCTCTGGGTCATCGAGCCGCTGCACGTGCCCGCGGAGGTCGCTGGCGGTCACGCGATGCCGGTGGTGGTGCACCAATCGGCGCCCGAGGGGCCGCGCCTCTTCGAGCGCGAGAACCCCCAGGGCCGCCTGGACCTCTGGGTGTGCGCGGGCTGCGGTTTCGCCGAGCTCTGGGCCCGGGACTTCGACGGACTCCGCGCGGACCCTGCGCGCGGCGTTCATCTCGTCGACGGCGCGGCGGTGGAGCGCGGACCGTTTCGATGAGCCCAACGGCGCGCATGCGATCGGTGCTCGCGGGGGCGCTCGGCGCCTTCGGGGGCGTGTGGTTCCATGGGCACCTCCCGGATCCACCGCCGGCGGCGATGCTCCCCGTCGTCGCGCTGTTCGCCGCGGCTCCGTTGGCGCAGTGGCAGCGCTTGGGGGCGCAGGCGGCGGCGCGGTCGGCGTGGTGGGCGGCGTTGATCCTCGCGCTTCTCCTCGTCACCGTCGGCGGGCACCCGCAATCCCGGGCGGGCCTCGTGATGGCGTTCGCGTGCGGGGCGGCGCTGCTCGTCGCCGATCGTTCGACGCTTCGCTGGGGCCCCGTCGATGCGGGGCGCCCGGCGGCCTTCGCGGGCACGGTGCAGCTCCTGATGGTGCTCGCCCTCGCCGACGCGCAGACCTTCGGCCTCTTCGCAGGCCTCGACGCATCCGGTCCGGCCCACGATGGAACCGCGGTCGCTTTCGCCGCTTTCGCGGGGGCCTACGTGCTGGCCTTCGCAGGCCTGCTTCGCCTCGCGTGGTGGGGCGTGGCCGTCGGCATGGTGACCGCGGCGTCGGTGGGCGGCCTGGTGCTCAGCGGGGTGCTGCGGGCCGAGCGCGAGGTCGTGCCGGCCATCGTCGCGCTGTGTGCCGTGCAGCTCCTCGTTCCGCTCCCGATGCTCATCTCCATCGCGACGCGACGGACCCTTCCCGGCCCATCGCCGCGGGTGCGCAGCGCCGTCGCCACCGGCGTCGTCGGCGTGATGCTCGTCGTGTGTGCGGTGGCCTTCGTCTGCCGCTGACCGCCGCCGCGGACCTCGACGCGTGCGGGACGTTGTTGCACGATCGCGCCATGACCAACCCGAGCCGTCATCGCCCGCCGCGGGACCCGCGCTTCGAGCCCGAGCCGTTCTACCGGCGCCCCGCCGGCCCGGCCACGGACCGCACCGGTCCTGCGCCGTTCGACCCGCATGGTCCTCCGCCGCGGGATGTACAGCGCGGCGGCCACGACCACGGGCCTCCGCCGCCCTACGGTCGCGCACCGGACCGCGCCGCGGACGCTGGGCACTCCCACGATCACCATCACGATCACGGGGGCTACGCGCACTCCCATCCCCACGATCACGGGGACCACGTGCACTCCCACGACCACGATCACGACCACGACTTCGTGTACGCGCAGCCGCGCGCGCACTCCCACGCTCACGCCCACACCCATTCCCACGAGCAACGCTACGAACGGGAGCGTTCCGGCGCCTCCCAAGGTTCCTGGGACCGAGACGGCCGCGGCCGGCGCGAAGACCGTCGCGACGACATGGGCGGCTTCGACGAGCGGCACCTCATCGACACGCTCGTCGCGCGCATCGCGGAGCACGTCGACGAGATCGTGCAGCGCCGCGTCGAGGAGATCGTGGGTCGCTACTTCGAGGCGCTCCAGCGCAAGGCCGGCGGCGAGCGTCGCGGCGACGGCGAGGGCTGAGTCAGCGCCCGCGGCGGGGGTGCAGGGTGACCGTGTGCGGTCCGCCCGCATCGCGTGAGAACGGCACCACGCCCGGGGGCGCCCGGTACGCACCGCCGCAGGCCGGGCACGTCGCGATGCATGCTCGGTAGCGCTGCACGCACGCGGTCTCGCAGAGCTCGAATTCCCGTGGCGGACGGTTCAGCGTGGTGCGCTGGCAGTCGGTACGACAGGCGCCCGCGGGAGGCGCGCACTGCTCGCGCATGCACGTCATGCAGCCCTCGGGCTGGGCGGACGCCTGCGCCGGCTCGGGGCGCGTCGCATCGCGGGCGAAACCCACCGCGGCGGCCGTGAGCAGCGCGATGAGCAGCGCGCTCCAGGAAACGAATCGGAACGTCATCGGGAGGCCTCCGTCGCAGCGAGCGTAGCAGCCCTCGGAGCGCCGCGTACCGTCGACGTTGGGGCTGTGGCACTGTCGCAGGCCACATGAGCAGGCGTACGCGAGGCTTCTCGACGAGGGCCATTCACGGGTTGGCGGACGCTGCGCGCGGCGCGGGTCCGGTGGCGACGGTGCTCGACCCGTCGACCACGTGGCGCTGGTCCGACGTCGACGCCGGACCGGCTATGGGCGCCGAGGTTGGACCGCCGGAGTTCTACCGACGGTACGGCTCGCCGAACGCCGCGGCCCTCGAGTCGCGGCTCGCGGAGCTCGAGGGGGCCGAGCGCGCGCTCGCCGTCGGCAGCGGCATGGTCGCCAACACCGCCGCGCTGATGGCGGTGCTCCCCGCGGGCGGGCATCTCGTCTGCGGCCGCACGGTCTACGGCGAGGTCGCGAACTTTCTCGGCGGGCTCGCGCCGCGCCTCGGCATCACCACGAGCTGGGCAGCGGGCTGGAGCGTCGACGACTTCGAGGCGAGCCTGCGACCCGAGACGCGCGCGATCTTCGTCGAGACGCCCGCGAACCCCACGCTCGACGTCGTGGACCTCGCCGCCCTCGGCGCCATGGCCGAGCGACGCGGCGTCGCCGTGGTCTGCGACGCCACCCTCGCGACGCCGTACAACGTCCAGCCGCTGCGGCACGGCTGCGCGCTCGTGACGCACAGCGCGACGAAGTACCTGGGCGGCCACAGCGATGCGATGGGCGGCGTCGTGGCGGGCTCGGCGGAGCTCGTGACCCGCGCGTGGCAGTTCGTGCGCGTCACCGGCGGCGTCATCGCGCCCTTCGACGCGTGGCTCATCGAGCGCGGCCTGCGCACCCTCGCGCTGCGCATGGACCGCATCGACGCCAACGCCCGCGCCGTCGTCGAGCACCTCCGCGCCCACCCGGCCGTGGCGCGCGTGTGGTACCCGCGGTCCGAGGGCGCCATCGCGGAGCAGTACCGCGGCTTCGGCGGCGTGCTCTCCGTCGCGCTCCACGGAGGCGTTCCAGCGGCGCGGCGCTTCGTCGGGCGGCTTCGGCTCTTCTCCCTCGCGACGAGCCTCGGCGGCGTCGAGAGCCTGGTGCAGTTCCCGGCCTCCATGGCGCGCATCCCGCCGTCGGAGCGCGCGCGCCTCGGCGTGCCCGAACACATGATCCGCCTCGCCGTGGGCTGCGAGGACGCCGTCGATCTCTGCGACGACCTCGACGCGGCCCTCGCGGACTGATCGTCGTCGACACCGCGCGCGGCCTTTGCGACGCTGCGCCCATGGCCACCGTCCGTCCGTTTCGAGCGCTCCGTCCGCCACCTTCGCGCGCCGCCCTCGTCGCCTCACCGCCCTACGACGTCGTGAACACCGCCGAGGCGCGGGCGCTCGCCGAGGGCAACGCCGACAGCTTCCTGCGCGTGGCGCGGCCGGAGATCGATCTTCCAGCGGGTACCGACGAGCACGCCCCCGAGGTGTACGCGCACGGCGCCGCGAACCTCGCGGACTTCATCGCACGCGGGGCGCTCGTGCCGGACGCCTCGCCGCGGATCTACGCGTACGCGCAGACCATGGGCGCGCACCGCCAGGTGGGGCTCGTCGGCTGCGTCTCCGTCGACGAGTACGACCGCGACGTGATCCGCAAGCACGAGAAGACGCGGGCCGACAAGGCGGACGACCGCACCAGGCACGTCGACGTCGTCGGCGCGCACGACGAGCCGGTGTTCCTCGCGTACCGGGCGCGCCCCGAGGTCGACGCGATGGTGCGCGCGATCACGGCGGTGCCAGCGGAGACGGACCTCACCACGGCCGATGGCATTCGTCACGAGGTGTGGGTCGCGACGGAGGCCGAGAGCGAGGCCCTGCGCGTGGCCTTCGAGGCGGTGCCCGCTCTCTATGTCGCCGACGGTCACCATCGCAGCGCGGCGTCGTCGCGGGTGCACGCGCTGCGGGCGGGACGTCCGGGCGAGCACGACCGCTTCCTCGCGGTGCTCTTTCCCGACGAGCAGCTTCAGATCCTCGCCTACCACCGCCTCGTGCGCGACCGCGCCGGGCGCAGCGCCGAGGAGCTTCGCGCCGCGCTGGCCGAGGTGTGCGACCTCGTCCCGACGGACGTCGCAGCCCCGCCGTCGCCGCGATCCATGGGGTTCCTGCTCGGCGGGCGCTGGTGGCGGGGCACGGTGCGACCGGGCCTCTGGAACGCCGACGACCCCGTGGCCTCGCTGGACGCGTCGCTCTGCCAGTCGCTGGTTCTCGACCGGGTCTTCGGGATCACGGACCCGCGCACCGACCGCAACGTCGACTTCGTCGGTGGCATTCGTGGCACCGGCGAGCTCGAGCGGCGCGTGCGCGAAGAGGGCTGGGACCTCGCCATCGCGATGCACCCGACGCGCATCGACGAGCTCCTCGCCGTGAGCGACGCGGGCCGGCTCATGCCGCCGAAGAGCACGTGGTTCGAGCCCAAGCTCCGGAGCGGGCTCTTCGTGCACCTCCTCGGGTGAGCGGTGCTACCGTCGCCGCGGGTGCCACGATGACGCCGTCCCTCCGAGAGTCCGTGGTGCGCGACTACCTGGCGG
The DNA here is from genome assembly GCA_903845045.1 of uncultured delta proteobacterium. Taxonomy (GTDB): domain Bacteria; phylum Myxococcota_A; class Polyangia; order Polyangiales; genus SCUS01. The sequence continues at coordinate 8,925 of CAIMWA010000107.1, forward strand.
CGCTCGCGGAATTCGAGGCCGCTGCGGGCCTGCTCGCGCGCGGCGACGCCGTGCTCGTCGACGGCCTCGCGCCGTTCGCGGACCTCGCCGATCACCTCCGTACCGACGCGGCGCCCACGCCCGCGGCGCTCGGCTCCGACGGGCTGTGGAGACCGCGCGACCCTGCGGGCCTCGGGGGAATCACCGACGTCTACGAGGTCCCCGGACGCTTCACGTTCCAGGGCGACGACGACGCGAACCTTCGCGCCCTCGGATCGCGCGTGGCGTCGGCGCGCGTCGAGCTCGGTCGCCGGCTGGCGCGCCTCGAGCAGCTCGCCTCGGCGCCGTCCCGCATCGCCGCGGCGGCGGAGCAGCTCGAGCGTTCCGAGCTGGCGCACAGCCGCGCGCAAGAGGCCGAGCTCCTCGCGCAGTTCGAGCCCGAGGCCGCGCAGCTCCGGGAGCTCTGCCACCGCTTGCTCGAGGCGGTGCGGGCGCAGCGCAGGCCCGACCTCTCGCGCCTCGACAGCGCCGACGCCCTCTACCAGGAGTACGTGGGCCGCGTCGGGTCGCTCTACGCCAAGTCGCTGCCGGTGCTGCGCGAGGCCATTGCGGCGTTGTCGCGGGTGGCGCGCTGCGAGGTGCCGCCGTCGTGGCCCGACGCGCTGCCCTTCGCCGAACACCTCGCCGACGAATTTCGTACGGCGCCGGGAACCGACACGCCGGCGGTGCGCCAGCTCCGCGAGCTCCTGGAGACGCTGGCGCAGCAAGAGGCGTCTCTCCTTCGCGCCCAGGACGAGCTCGGCGTGCAGCTTCGGCGCGTCGACGGCGAGGTCGCCGCGATGGTGCAGCGCGAGGTCGAGCTGCTCAAGGACGTCGAGGCTGCGAAGCGTTCGCTGCGTTGGGCCGGGCGCGTCGAGGGCCTCGAGCGCGTGCGCGCGGCGCTGGCGCAGGTGCGGGCCGAGGGACAGGCACGGACCCAGGCGATGATGGCGGCGCAGGCCGAGCAGCAGCGGCTGCGGGGCGAGGTCGCGGCGCAGCAGACCGAGGCGACGGAGTGGGCGCAGGCCGCGCAGGCCAAGGACGCCGCGGTGGCGAAGCACCGCGCCGAGGAGCCGTCGCTCTTCGGCAAGGACGAGTGGCGTCGACGCTTGCTCGAGCTCGAGGACGAGGCCACGGACCTCCGCGCGGGGCTCCAGCTTCGGCAGCAGCGCATCGTCGACACGAACGCCGAGGGGGCGAGGCAGCGCGCGCGGGAGCAGTCCGAGGCGGGGGCGCTGACGGTGCTGGCGCAGCAGGCCGACGAAGGGCGGCGGCAGGAGGAGCGCGCGATGCGGGAGCTCCTCGACGCAGAGCGCGAGCTGGGGGTGGCGCTCCCTGCGCGGGCTTTGGGCAGCGCGCAGGCCGAGGAGCAGCTCGCGGCGGCGGTGTCGGCGCGCAACGCGCTGCGGGCGCGCATCGAGGCGACGACGGCCGACGCGCGCCGCGTGAAGGAGGAGACCGACCGCGCCGCGGTGCAGCTCAAGCAGCTTGCGGCGGAGCGCAGCCGCGCCGAGTCGGCGATGGGCGTCGCGATGCGCCAGGCCGCGGCGGCGCAGGAGGAGCAGCTCCGGGCGCTGGCCGTGCGGCGTCAGGCGGCCTTCGAGAGCCACGCCGGGCAAGTGCTTGCGGGCCTCGAGGAGTCCCTCGCGCAGGTGGATCGGAACTTCATCGAGCCGGCGCGACGGGCGATGTTGGTGCGGGCGGGGGTGATGTCCGACGCCCCGGTGGCCCTGCGCGCGCGCGGCGCGGCCCTCGAGGCGGCCTTTCCGCAGCTCCGCGCGTCGTGGATCGCCGTGGCCGACGCCGCGGCGGACGCCCTGCGACGGGTGGACGCGGACTTCCTCGGCACCATCGGTGCGCGCGCCCGCGCGGCCTGGCGCGCTCCGTAGCAGTTCAGCGAAGGCGCAGCTCGCCGCGGCCGCGCTCGGCCAGGGCTGCGAGGAACGGGCGGTCCTCGTCGGGGCCGATGCCGACGACGTCGAGGCGGATGCGGCTCGACACCCCGTCCGCGAGGCCGAGGAGCGTGCGTTCCACGGGCTCGCGCTCCGTGGGGCGGCCATCGGACAGCAGCACGATCTGCTCGGGCTGCATCGCCGCGGCGGCCTCGAGGGCGGCCACGGGCTCGGTCTCGTCCCGCGGGCGCAGCGCGGCGATCCAGCGGATGGCCTCGTCGAGGGAGGCGGCGTCGAGGGTGCGCGGTGCGGGCCAGAGCCGCGTGACGTTGGAGCTGAAGGCCACGACGTCGACGGTCTCGTCGGCCGGGAGCGACCCGAGCACCTTCACGAGTTCCGCGCGAGCGACGTCGAGCTTCGTCGGCGTGAGGGCCGTCGCGATGGAGCGGTCGATGGCGCGCGGATCCGGCTCGCGCATCGAGTACGAGACGTCGACGACGAGCACGAGCGACCGTCCGCGCACGGGCACCGCGAAGAACGCCGGCGTCGTCGAGGCATTGTCGCGCACCGCCACCTGCACGGCCTCGGCGAGGCGCAGCGACTCCTCGCTCCCTGCCGGGGCGGCGCGCAGCAGCGCGTCGAGGGCGCCGAGGGCGCGCGCGTCGAGCGGGGCGCCGGCCGAAGCCCCCACCACGAGGGACGGGGCATCGCCGGTGAGCGCGAGCCGCTCGTCGCCCATGGCGCTCACGTCGACGCGGAGCGCTCCGGACGCCGGCGACCAGACGGTGTGACCCTCGACGTTGGGGCCGTCGGTGCGGGCGCCCACGGAGCCGTCACGGACGCGCAGGCGCCACCGATGCCCGTCGCGCGCGGCCACGAGGAGGGTGCCGCCGGTGACCCGCCACTGCGCGACGTGCGCGCCCGCCGACGCCGGCGCGCAGGCGATGGAGCCATCGAGGATCGAGAGCCCGCCGGCGACGTCCGGCGCGCCGTCGAGGACCAGCGCTCCTCCCGCGAGCACGTTCGTCGAGGTTCCGACGATGACTCGCTGCACGGTCACGCCGGTCACGCGTCCGAGGGTGACGCGGGGCGCGGCCACCTCCGCCGACGACGGAGCTCCCGGCGAGCCGGGCGTCGCCGCGACGGGCGCCGGGGTCGAC
>CAIMWA010000108.1 GCA_903845045.1 uncultured delta proteobacterium
GAGGTCCCAGGCCCGGCCGCCGCGGCCGGTACGCTCGCTTTTGCGCCGAGCCCGGACGCTCCGCTGCCGGGCGTGAGCGCCGCGAGCCCTTCGTTCCGTCGCCAGCACCCCGGACGACGTGCGCATCCATCGCGCTCGACGAGAAGGCCACGAGGACGCCCGTCGGCGCTGGGGACGCGGGCCGAGGCGCGCGGAGACCCCTGAAGAACGAGGCGAAATCGTACGATGCCCGGAACGGTGAGCGCCTCGGGGGAGGGGCGGGAGGCGGGGGCTCGTCCCCTTCGGCGCTACGAGGCCTCGGCGCCGCCCTCGACGGACGGATAGAACCGCCGGCACCACTTGCGGTACGTGCCGATGGGGCCGTCGCCGTCGGCGAGCGCGGGCCGCGGAAGGTGGATCTTGTGGGACCAGATGGGGACGTCCTGCTGCACGTCGGCGCGGAAGTCGCCCATGCCGTGGTCGGCGATGCGCTCGGCGAGCCACCCCGACGGAACCCACGCGAGCAGCGGGTGGATCGCGCGTGCGGCGAGGTTGCGGTCGACGGACATGGCGATGCGAAGGTGCACCCGGTCGTCGCCGAGGGGCTGCGTCATCACGAGCTGGCGGACGTGCAGGTCGAAGTCGCACACCAGCGACTCGACGAGCGCGTAGCCGAGGCCGTGCTGCAGCACCTCGATGCGGATGGACTGCCCGCTCATCCCGAGCAGCGCGCGCGTCCGCCGGAACGTGTACGCCACGCGCAGCGCCGCTCCATCGATGCGCGGAGGACCGTCGGGCGCGAGGTCGGCGTAGTCGTGCACGGCGGCGAAGTGGCCCACGTCGGCGCTGTTCTCGGCGATCTCCTGCGGGTGCCCGCGCACCTCGAAGGACGCCTCGCGCCAGTCGGTCCAGCCGTCGGTGGAGATCGGGGCGATGTCGAAGGTGGGCGCCTCGCCGGCGGCGCCGTGCCACACCATGATGAGCCCGTTGACCTCCACCGCCGGCGCGGTGCGCGCCTGCGCCGCGGGCGGAACCTTCTTTCCGTACGGCGTCGACGCGCAGCCCCCGTCGCGCCCGAAGCAGAACCCGTGGAACCCGCAGCGGAGCGTCTCGCCCTTCACGCTGCCGCCGACGGAGAGGTCGGCGCCGAGGTGCGGGCAGAACGCGTCGAGGGCCGCGACGGCACCGGACTCGGAGCGGAACACCACGAGGTCGCGCCCCGCGAGGCGGCGGCGCCAGATTCCTCCGCGGGGCAGCGAGCGGGCGAGGCCGAGGCAGTACCACGACGAAGGGATCGGCAGGCCGATGGCGGGGGGGTCGGGCGACGTCATGCTTGGTAGAGGGCTCCGAGGGAGGGTGCCGAACGGACGGGCAGGGACCACGCGCGACCCTGGCGGCATCGCAGGTGCTTGGTCTTGCGGGACGGGGCGGCGGCAGGCGCCATCGGTGGGTCATTTCGTGGGGTTGGTCAACGGCAAAGGCGACGGCGGCGGGGACACAGTTGCCTTGTTGCCATCGCGCCACGGTCCCGTTTCGCGGTACGACTTCGGTCTCGTGAAGCTCGACGACGCAGCGCTGCAGTCCATCGTCGACGCCGTGCTGCGGCGCCTCGCCGAGGAGGCCGCGAACGGCACCGACGCCGCGCCCTGCCAGGGCCCCGACGGGCACACGTGCACGTCGCGGCTGCGTCCCGTGCACGCCGTCGAGCGTCCCGCGTACGAGGCGATGCTGCCGCGGCTCGTGGCGCTCACCTCGTCGCAGATCGCCATGGGCCGCGCGGGCAACCGGCTTCGCACCGACGACTGGCTGCGCGCCCGCGAGGGCCAGGCCGACGCGCGCGACGCCGTGCACGGCGCGGTGCCCGACGACTGGGCCGCGCGCAACGACCTCCTCGCGCTGCGCACGCAGTGCGACGACCGGCACACGTACCTGCTCTTTCCGAACCACGGACGCCGCCTCGACACTGTGTCCCGCGCCGCCGTCGAGGCCTACGCGAGCACCGCGCCGGACGTGCAGATCGTCGTGGGTGACGGGCTCTCGCCGAACGCCATCGTGCAGAACGGCGCCGCGACGCTGGCGGCCCTGCGCGAGGCCTTCACCGCCGCGGGGTGGCGCCTCGGCGTGGGCTTCTTCGTGAAGCACGCGCGCATCGCCGTGGCCGACGAGATCGGCGTGCTCACGCGGGCGCGGGCGACGGTGATCCTCGTCGGCGAGCGGCCCGGGCTGGGCACCGGCGACTCGCTGTCGGTGTACCTCGCCGTGAACCCGCGCCTCGGCCAGGACAACGCCGAGAAGAACTGCATCTCCAACGTGCGCCCCATCGGCATCGCGCCCCGCGAGGCCGCTTCGCAGAGCGTCGCGATCCTGCGCCGGGCCTTCGAGCGCGGGCGTGGCGGCGTGGACCTCGGCATCGGCTGGGGGCGCGCGTGACGGACCTCGCCCGCATCGATCCCAAGGTGCTCGCATGCCGGGAGCTCCCGTGGGCCGACGCGCGGCTCTGCGCGGCGCTGGGGCTCCCACCGAACGCCGCGGGACGCTCGCTGGGCCTGGTGACCTGCGACCAGGACGACGCCCTCTACGCCGCCCTCGACCACGCCACGAAGATCGCCGACGTCGAGGTGCTCTACGCGCGGTCGTTCTACGCCGGCAGCGCGCACGCGTCGGGTCCGCTCAGCGGCGAGATCCTCGGCGTGCTCGCGGCGACGGACCCCGAGAGCATCCAACAGGGCCTGCGCGCGGTGCGCTTCGCCCTCGAGCACCTCTTCGCGTTCCGTCGCGTCGGCGAGGCCGGCGTGACGGTGTTTCCGACGGTGATCCCGAGCGTGGGGCGCTACCTCGCGGCGCAGGCCGGCGTGGAGCCCGGCGTGCCCCTCGGCTACCTCGTCGCCCCGCCGGTGGAGTCCGTGCTCGGCGTCGACGCCGCGCTCAAGGCCGCCGACGTGACGCTGCTCAAGTTCTTCGGTCCGCCCACGGAGACCAACTTCGGCGGCGCGTGGATCACCGGCGCCCTCGACGCCGTCGAGGCCTCGGCCCGGGCCTTCGAGGCGGCGGTCTGCGACGTGGCGGCGCACCCGTCGCTGCGCTGAGTTCTGCCGTGTCGTCACCGGCGCTCAAGCGCGTGCTGCGCCCGGTGCACCTGTGGTCCATCGCCGTGGGGCTCGTCATCTCCGGCGACTACTTCGGCTGGAACTACGGCCTCGCGCAGGGCGGTCCCGTGGGCATGGGCGTGGCGACGCTCGCCGTCACGGTGCTCTACGCGTGCTTCATCTTTCCGTACACCGAGCTGTCGACGGCGATCCCGCACTCGGGCGGTCCCTTCGCCTTCGCGCAGCGCGCCTTCGGACCGTGGGGCGCCTACCTCGCGGGCGCCGCGACGCTGCTCGAGTTCCTCTTCGCGCCGCCGGCCATCGCACGCGCCATCGGCTCCTACGTGCACTTTCGCGTGCCCGCCCTGCCCGTGGACCTCGTCGCCGTGCTGGCCTTCGTCGTCTTCGGTCTCGTGAACGCCGTCGGCGTCTCCGTCGCGGCGACCTTCGAGCTCGTCGTGACGGTGCTCGCGACCTTCGAGCTGGGGCTCTTCTTCGCGCTCACGGGACCGCACGTCTCGTCGGCGCGGCTCTTCGCGCACCCGCTCTTGCCCCACGGCTGGCCCGGCGTGTTCGCGGCGCTGCCCTTCGCCATCTGGTTCTACCTGGGCCTCGAGGGCGTCGCGATGAGCGCCGAGGAGGTCGTCGACCCGAAGCGCGACATCCCGCGCGGCTACCTCGCCGGCATCGCCACGCTGGTCACCCTCGCCCTCGGAACGCTCGTGTGCACGAGCGGCGTCGTTCCGTGGCCCGAGCTGGTGCGCGACGACTCGCCGCTGCCCCGCGCCCTCGCCCGCGTGCTCTCGCCGGGGCACCCGATGACGCACCTGATGGTGTACCTCGGGCTCCTCGGGCTGATCGCGTCGGTCCACGGCATCGTGATGGGGTGCTCGCGGCAGGTGTTCGCGCTCGCCCGCGAGGGGCTGCTCCCGCGCGCGCTCGCGGCGCTGCACCCGCGGCGGCACACCCCCGTGCGCGCCATCGCCGTCTCGGCGGTCATCGGCATCGCGGCGACGCTCTCGGGACGCACCGACGCGCTCATCACCCTCTCGGTGGTCGGAGCCCTCGGCGTATACGTCATCAGCATGGCCGCGACGCTGCGCCTGCGACGCACCGAGCCCGACCTCGAGCGGCCCTTTCGCGCTCCCGGCGGACGCACGCTCCCGCTGGTTGCGATGGCGCTCTCGGCGGTGGCCTTCGCGAGCGTGAGCGTGGCGTCGCCGACGGTGGTGGCGGCCTTCGCCGGGGTGCTCGCCGCGGGGGCGGTGGCGTTTCGACGGAGGCTCGCGCGTTCACTTCCACGGTGATTCGACGTTCAGCCGGCTGAACGCACGACGCGCCTCGGTGACGGCGACGTCGGAGGCATCGACCCGTGCGATCAACGCTCCCCGACGACGCGCCGCGGTGACGGCGACGTCGGAGGCGTCGACCCGTGCGATCAACGTTCCCCGACGACGCGCCGTGGTGACGGCGACGTCGGAGGCGTCGACCCGTGCGATCAACGTTCCCCGACGACGCGCCGTGGTGACGGCGACGTCGGAGGCATCGAC
>CAIMWA010000109.1 GCA_903845045.1 uncultured delta proteobacterium
GCCGACGAGCACAACCCCACCGGAGCGATCGTTCCGCTGGAGCGTGCCATTCGTCTCGACCCCGAGAACGCGGAAGCCAACCGCACCCTCGGGGTCATCCTCGGCAGCCTCGGGCTCTTCGCCCGGGCCGAGGCTCCGTTGCGCCGCGCCTGCGCCCTCTACGTGGAGCAGTCGGTGAACAACGAGAGCCTGCGCTCCGAGCTCGCCGACGCCCGCAACTCCCTCGGCTCCGTGCTCGTGAACCTCGAGCGCTGGGACGAGGCGCTCCCGCTCTTCCTTCTCGCGACCGAGGAGATCACCTACGGCAGCGCGCACCTCGCCTTCGGCAACCTGGGCATGGTGTACCTGCACCGTGGACAGCTTCCCGAGGCCATCACGGCGCTCCAGCGCTCGGTGCGGCTCCAGGCGAGCTTCTGCGTCGGCAACGCCCGCCTCGGCGAGGCGCTGTTCCGCAACCACGACGCCGCGCACGCGGTCGAGGCCCTCGATCGGGCCGTGGGCACCCACCAGGACGGCTGCGACCGCCTGCAGGGCGCCTACCTCTGGCGGGCGAAGGCCCGCATCGAACTGCATCAGACGGACGCCGCGCAGGAGGACATCCAGCGCTGCGTGGCCCTCGGGAATGGCACCCCCGAAGGCCTTGAGTGCGCCACGCTCCAAAGGGGGGGGACCCCGTGAGCGTGCGCGTCGAGCAAACCACCGCATCCCGTGTCGAGGTGACCATGGAGCCCATCGGCAGCTTCCTCCGTCGCGAGCGCGAAGAGCGTGGGCTCTCGCTCGACGAGATCGCCGACGTGACCCGCATTCCCGCCGCATCGCTGGGCTTCATCGAGGAGGGCCGCTTCGACGCCCTGCCCGGCGAGCCCTTCGTCCGCGGCTTCCTGCGCGCCTACGCCCGCGCCGTCGGCGTGAAGACCGACGACGTGCTCGCGCGCTACTCCATCGAGGTGCGCCTGCGCGACGTGGTCCCGCTGCCGCCGCGGCTCTCCGACGAGAGCTCCTCGCGGGGACGGCGCTTCGGCCTCGCCATCGCCCTCGTGGTGTTCGCCGTGCTCGCCACCCTCGCGATGTCGTTCCTCCTGCGCCCCCGGCAGCAGGATCGCCCGGAGCAGCTCTCGCAGCGCACCGCCGCCCCGGCCCTCGCCGCCCGGGTGTGACCGAGCACCGCGCTCGGGCCTTCGTCCTCGACCGTCGACCGCACCGCGAGAACGACCTGCGCGTCGTGCTCCTCACCGAGCATGGCACCCGCGTCGAGGCCTTCGCCCTGGGCGCCCAACGCTCGCGCCAGCGCTTCGTCGGCGGACTCTCGCCGCTCGCCCTCTACGCCGTGCGGTACAGCACCACGGCCCGCGCGACGCGCCTCGACGAGGCCGTGGTGGAGCGCGTCTGGCCGTCCATCTCCCGGGGGCTTCGGTCGCAGTCGTCGGCCCTCGCGGCCACCGGCGTGGCCCGCGCCCTCGCCGAGCCGGCGCCGCACGACGCCGCGCTGTTCCTGCTGCTCGGGGAGCTCTACGGCATCGCCGCCGAGTCCGACGACGCCGACGTGCTGGGCGGACGCCTCGCGCGCTTCACCCTCGAGGCCCTCGC
>CAIMWA010000110.1 GCA_903845045.1 uncultured delta proteobacterium
CCGTCAACCATCGCCACCTCGACGTGCGCGTGCGCCTTCCGCGAGAGCTCGGGGAGCACGCCGTCTTCGTGGAGCAGCGTGTCCGTGCGCGGCTCGCCCGCGGCCGCGTCGACGTCGGCGTGCGCCTCGACGGGACCGGAGCCGCCGCCCTCGACGAGTCCCGGGCACGCACGACGCTGCACGCGCTGCAGCAGATGGCAGACGCCCTCGGGTACGCCGAGCGCGTGCCGCTCTCGCTCCTCGCCGCGGTGCCCGACCTCTTCGTGACGTCGGCGGGTGCTGTGGCCGAGGACGCGCGCGAGGCCCTCGAGGCCGCCGTCGCCGAGGCCTTCGAAGCGCTCGACCGCAGCCGCAGCACCGAGGGGGCGGCTCTTCGCGAGGCCTTCGACGAGCTCTGCGCGTCCCTCGAGGACGGCATCGCCGAGGCCGCGGCGCGCAGCGACGGCATGACCGAGCGACTTCGCGCACGCATCGCGGGGCGGCTGCGCAACGCCCTGCCGGGCGCGGTGCTCGACGAGGTCCGCCTCGCGCAAGAGGTCGTGCTCGCCTCGGAGCGCGCCGACGTGACCGAAGAGGTGACGCGTCTGCGCGCCCACGCCGCGGCGCTGCGCTCGATCCTCCGGTCCGACGGGGCCGTCGGACGGCAGCTCGACTTCCTGCTGCAGGAGATCGCCCGCGAGGCGAACACGCTCGGCGCCAAGGCCGTCGAGGCGACGGTGACCGAGGCCGTCGTGGCGTTGAAGACCGGCATCGAGCGCCTGCGGGAGCAGGCCCAGAACGTGGAGTGACGGCGATGGAAGGGTTCCTGCACCTGATCGTGACCGCGCCGTCGGGCTGCGGAAAGACCACCATGGTGCGCGCGCTGCTCGAGGCGATGCCAGAGCTCGTGCAGAGCGTGTCGAACACCACCCGCGCGCCTCGCGCCGGCGAGGTCGACGGACGCGACTACCACTTCGTCTCCCACGAGGCCTTCGACGGCATGGTGGCCGCCGGCGACCTCTGCGAGTGGGCCGACGTGCACGGCCAGCGCTACGGCACGTCGATGTCGCGCATCCGCGGGGCACGCGAGACGCACCGGGGCATCATCTTCGTCATCGATGTACAGGGCGCGCGGCAGGTGAAGGCCGCGATCCCCGACGCGGTGGCCGTGATGATCCTGCCGCCGTCGTGGGAGACCCTCGAGGCCCGGCTTCGCACCCGCGCGACGGACAGCGAGGAGTCCATCGCACGGCGCCTCGCCAACGCGCGGGGCGAAGTGTCGCACTACGGGCTCTTCGACCACCTCATCGTCAACGACCGCCTCGACGTGGCCGTCGACGAGCTCGTCGGCGTGGTGCGCGCGTCCCGCGCCCGGCGTCTGCACCGCGCGGCCCGCGCCGAGGCGTTGCTGCGCGCGCCGCTGCACGCCCGCTGAGCCGCGGCGGTAGCGCCCATCGTCGCGACGACGGCTCACCCGTCGAGGATGTACGCGGCGCCGCTCCGTGAGACGCGGTGGAACGTTTCGCCGCGGGCGCGCAGCATCGTCTCGACGGACGTCGATCCCTCTGCGGTGAGGTGGGCGAGGTGCGAGCGCAGGGCCTCGAGGCGGCTGCGCGCGTTGCTCCGCCGCAGCGAAGGGACCAGCGCGTTCTCCTCGGCGCCCGGCGCGAAGGCCTGGAAGAACACCGCCAGCGCCCGCTCGCCGGCGCGCCGCGGCACCGCCGTCGGGATCTCGTCGGCGACGGGCAGGAACACCCAGCTGCGACGCGCATCGGGCGTTGGGGCGAGCGGGGGCAACGGGACGAAGCGCGCCGTGACCACGACGTCGTGGACGCCGCGCTCGGCGGCCGCGAAGGCCGCGTCGAAGTCGGTCCGGGACTGCCATCGCGCCCGCGACCCGAGCTCCAACAGGCGGGGCTGCGCACCGCGGGCGAGCTCGAGGGTCTCCACCGGGCGCGCGGCGTCGTCCATGGGGACCGCGAGCTGCACCGACTCGCCGCGCTCGGCGAGGGTGCGGGCGAGGGAGATCCAGACCTCGACGAGGCGGTCGAGCACGTCGCCGAGGAGCAGGTCGACCTCGTCGCCGCCGCAGAGCGCCGCCGGCAGGAACGTGTCGAGCACGAGCCGTACGCGCCGACGCACCACGGGCACGGTCTCGGGCTGGCGCACCTGCAGGCGTCCGAGCTTCACCGAGAGCTTCCATTGAATGCGCCGGGTGTCGTCGCCGGGGAGGTACTCGCGGACGCGGAACCAGTCCTCGGTGGGGGAGCGGCGCAGCACCGAGAGCGCGCCCTCCTGCGGGGCTTGCACGCGCGGCGTCGCGGCCATGGCCACCGGATACAACCGCGGCAGCACACGGAGCCGCGCTTCGGCGGCCTCGGCGATGGCGATGCGGGTGAGACCCAGGAGATCCGTGAACGCGATGCTGGCCGGCGCGATGGTGTAGTCGCCGCGCGGGGTGCGGCGCAGCGGGCGCGAGAGGGTGATCGTGCGCATCGACACCGGCGCCCCGACGAGGTGCCTGCTCTCCGACGCGAGCCGCGCCGGCAGCCGCTGGAACACCTGCACCGCGAAGCCCGGCGGCACCGGCACGCGCTCGAAGTGAAAGCGCTCCTCGACGCTCTCGCCGGCCTCGGCCACCACCGGAACGAACTCGCGGCCGATGACGCCTCCGCGCGAGGCGAGGCGCTCCTCGAAGCGCTGCACGACGAAGGTGCTGAGCAGCACGCCGACGGTGATGACGGCGTAGAGCGTGCTCAGCCCCAGCACGGCGATGATGCCAAGCTCGGCGAACTTGAGGGCGAGGGCGAGGGCCACCGTCGCGACGGCGCCGAGGTACAGCCCGAGGCCCTTGTCGGTCAGCACGCGTACGTGGCGCAGCACCGCGTCGAGCACGGGCCTCGCGCCGCCGGTGGTGTCGCGCTCGCGTCGCACCTTCACGAAGACGCAGACGCCCTGCACGACCTGCAGGGGGAGCAGCACCACCGAGGCACGCTCGATGAGCCGCGGCAGCGTCTCGCTGACCTGCGAGACGTCGGCGAAGAAGCCCGCGAGGCCCCCCACGATGAACGGCAGCGTCGCGAGGAGCACCGTGTGGAACAGCACGCGCAGCGCCGTCCACACCCGCGCGCGGGTCATCGCGGGACCGCCACGCGATGCAGCGCTTCGAGCACGAATTCGCGGCCCGCGCGGCCGTCGGCGAGCAGCACGCGGTGGCCCATGACGTCCGGCGCGACGGTCTGCACGTCCTCGGCGACGACGAAGTCGCGGCCCCGCAGCATCGCCCGGGACTGCGCCGCGCGCGCCAGCTGGATCGTCGACCGCGGCGAGATCGACTGGAGGTTGCGAGGGTCGCTCCGCAGCGAGTGCACCACCGCCACGGTGTAGCGCTTGAGCTCGTCGCTCACGAAGATCATCGGCACCGTTCGCTGCCACCCGAGGAACTCGTCGCGGGTGATCACCGGCTGCAACTGTGCGAGCGGCGCGTCGGGGCGCAGGTGCACGTCGAGCATGTGCACCTCGGCGGACTCCGACGGGTGCCCGAGCGACAGCATCACCATGAAGCGATCGAGCTGCGCCGCCGGCAGCGGATAGGTCCCCTCGTGGTCCAGCGGGTTCATCGTCGCGATGACCTGGAACGGCTCGTCGAGGCGGTGCGTGTCGCCCTCGACGGTGACCTGCCGCTCCTCCATCACCTCGAGGAGCGCGCTCTGGGTCTTCGGCGGCGCGCGGTTGATCTCGTCGGCGAGGAGCAGGTTCGTGAACACCGGGCCTCGCTGGAACTCGAAGACGCGGCGGCGCATGTCGAAGACGTTGGAGCCCGTCACGTCCATCGGCAGCAGGTCCGGCGTGAACTGGATGCGCTTGAACTGGCACGCCATGGACGCCGCGACGCTGCGCGCGAGCATCGTCTTGCCCACGCCGGGCACGTCGCGGAGCAGCACGTGGCCGCGCGCGGTCATCGCGACGATGAGGCGCGCGATGACGTCGTCCTTGCCGATGATGACGCGGCGCACGTTCGCCATGACGGCATCGAACTGCTGCTGGATGAACGCGATGGTCCGCGACACCCCGTCCCGGCTGAGGTCCGTCGAGGCGGCGGTCGGGTCCCCTGCGCTGCTTGCGTCGCTCATCGCAGCACGATGGTAGCGCCACTCACTCCGCGAGAAAGAAAGTGCGCAGTCGGTCGAGCAGCCGCTGGCGCCGCGACCGGCGCTTGCCGCTGAATCGCTCGAGGGCCGCGTCGACGGAGGACTGCGGGATGTCCCATGCATCGGCGAAGGCCCGCACCACGCGCACCTCGCTCGGATCCGCCACGCCGTCGGCGTAGGCGAGCTGCGCCATGAGCGTCACGAGCTCGTCGCGCCGGCCGCCCGGAACCTTCGCCGCGATCTCCGCCGGCCGCCACACGCGAAGCTCGTCGGGCTCCAGCGGCGCGAGCCCCTCGGCGCCGAGGAACGCGTCGATCACCGGCGCCTCCCGCGGATCGCGCTGGCCGTCGGCCATGAGCACGCTCACCAGCGCCCGCAGCATCGCGCGCCCGTCGTCGGGAAGGACCCGCAGCGAGGGGCGGTCGCTCGGCGGACGCGAGGGCTCCGCGCGCCGCAGCGCCGCACCGCCGAAGACGTCGAGGCTCCCGCCGAGCGCCGTGTCGACGGCCTCGCCTGCCGCAAAGAGCCGCGCCAGCGAGGCGATGTCCGCGCCGCCGAAGCATCGCGCCAGCAGCTCGCCGAGGTCGGCGTCGCCTTCCTCGCGCAGCACGGCCCGAAGGCGCTCCTCGAGCACCGTCGCGTCGCCGAGCGCGGCACCGGCACGCACCGACACGAGCGTCGCCGAGGCCCCGCACGCCGCGCACTTGTGGACGCCGAGCTCGGCGTCGGTGAGCACATGGGCGCAGCATGGGCACCGACCCGACGCCACCGCCGGAGCCCGCACCGTGCAGCCGGTGACGCGTCCTTCGCGGACCGCCTCGCAGAGCCTGCAGTGCGCCGTCGCCGCCACGCCCAGCGCGCTCGCGGCGACGGAGGGATCGTAGAGCTCGATCCACGTGCCTCGCGCGTGGCACTCCGGGCACTCGGCGGCGACCTCGACCTGCGCGCGCACCGACGGCCTCAGCGCGCGTCCTGCGGCGGCGCAGGGCGCGACGACACGCGGCGGCGTCGGTTGTCGATGTTCGGCCAGCGGAGCAGCAGGTACTCCTCGCTCACCGCGAAGCGCAGCAGCTCGCGCAGCGGCTCCCACTCGACGAACGCCCACGGGAACGAGCGCGGCACCTCCGCAGGCGCCGTAGCGAGCAGCGCGCGCGAGGCCTCGAAGAAGTCGCCGCACACGAGGAGCCCGGCGCGCGCCCGGGCCACGTCGATGACCGCGCGCCAACGCGACGGCGTCAGCGAAGGTCCGAGCTCCTCGACGAGCGCGCGCACCTGCCGGTGGGCCCGCGCGGGGATCGTGTCGAGCAGCCGGGACGCCTCGCGCGCGACCGGCGCGTCGACGCGCTCCATCGGCGGCGGACCGAACGCGTACACGAGCGCGCGCGCCACGCAGTCGCCGTGCTCCGCGGGCAGCGCCGTCATCGGGAGGCACCGCGGACGCGATCCCTCGGCGAGGTGACCGAGCGCGAAATGCCCTGCCGGCGAGTCCACCGCGAGCTCCTCGGGCAGCCGGAGCTCCGTCGGTTGTGCGAGCACGTCGACCGCCGCCGGTCCCGCGCGGAGCGTGAGCGTCGTGGTGCGCGGGAGCTGCAGCACGCGCAGCGCCGCCTGGTACGAGCGCAGCACGCCCGACGGGATCGCAGGCCTCGCCGTGGCGTCGCGTGAAGCCGAGCGCAACGCCTCGCGACGAGCGGCCGGCGACCCGGTGTCGCGACCCCGTCCGCGGACCGCCGACTGGAGGTCATGGCGCCACATGAGCCCGACGCTCTCCCAGAGCAGCGCACCGAGCTCCGCGAAGGGCCCCACGCGCGCCGGAAGCAGCACTCGCGCGACGCCGTCCGGCGGGTCCTCGAGCTCGACGGGGTGCAGCGGCCGAAGCTCCATGGGGTCGCCGCGGAGCACCGCGCGGACCTGCGCGAGACCCAGCGCCTCGCCGCGTCGGTCCCGGCGCCGCGCGATGTCGACGAGGGCGTCGAGCGCGTCGATGCGCGAAGGGTCGGCGTCGAAGCGCGCGCGCTGCATCGCCACGGCCTCGTGCTCGCGGTCGGGGTCCCGCGCCAGGCGCCGCGCGAGCCGCGCCCCGGACTCGTCGTCCCCGCGTGCTGCGGCGTCGCGGAGCACGTCTTCGGCGACGTCGGCGCCGCCCGTCACGGCCGCAGGACGCGGCGGCGGCGGCGCGGTCTCGACGTGCGTCGGCGGCGGCGCGGGCAGCGGCGTGGCCTCCACCGGCACGACGTCCGCAGGTGCCAGCTCCGCGGGCGCCTCCAGCGTCGGCGTCACCTCCGGCGCGACGGGCTGCGCCCCGGGGGCGGCAGCGAACTCCGTGGGAGCGACGTCGGTCCCGGGCTCGGCGTCGAGGATCGGCTCGTCGCCTGCGTCGTCGATCACCGGGCGCGGCTCGGCGACGAAGGAGATCCACTCGCGGTCCGCAGGGAGCCCCGCCGGAAGCGCTTCGTCGGACGCCGCCTCGGGCTCCGCGGGCGGGCTCGCCGGCGCCGCTTCGGAAAGCAGCGGCGACGCCAGGAGCGCCTGCTGCAGCGCCTCGGGCACCGCCGGGCGGTCGAGCATCTCGCGCACCGTCGCTCGTGCCGTCGACGGGGCCTCGTGCTGCCCGAGGTACACCGCCATCGCGGCGGCGGCGCGCTCGGGGTCGTGGGCCTCGGTGAGCGCGCACTCGAGGGCCTGGAGGGCGTGCAGACCGCGCACCGAGTCGTCCCAGGCCTGCTGGGCGGCGGCGAGCTCGCCGTCGATGAGCGCCGCGACCGCCTGCGTCGCCGCCGCGGGGTGCGTCGCCCGCATGGCCCGCGCACGCTCGACCACGCGGTCCCACAGCGCGCGCGATCGGCTCGCCTGCCACGAGCGAACCTCGAAGCCCACGGAACGCTCCGGCGAACGCAGCCGGGTACGAGCGACGTCCGCGCAGCGAAGGAGGAACTGCACCCGCGCCTCGTTCGTCGGCGCGTCTTCGGCCAGCGCCTCGAGGGCGCGCACGAGCGTCTCCCAGCGCCCCGTGGCTCCAGCGAGGCGCTCCACCGCGGTGAGCGCGGCGCCGATGGTGCGCGTCGCGAGAAACACCTCGAGCTGCAGCTCCAGCGCCTCCTCGGCGAAGCCCGCGCGCTCCACGAACACCGCCTCGCGGTACCGCAGCGCGCGGGTCCCGTGGACGCCCGCCGCGTGCGACAGGCACAGCGCGAAGACCGCCCGCATGGGCGCCACCGCGTCGGCGCCGGCGCGAACGGCGATGACCTCGGCGTCGCGCAGCGCCGCGTCGACGTCGCCGCCCGCTTCGAGCGCCTTGCGGAGCCACCCCAGCGCCGCCGTCGCGTCGCCCGACGACGTCCAGACGATGCGGGCCGCGCAGCGCCGTCGAAGCGTCGCACCGGCCGCATCCGAGGCGCCGTCGGCCCACGCCTCGAGCCAGCGCATCGCGGCCGCCTCGGCGCCGATCGCCAGCGCGGCGCGCACCAGCGACGACTGCGCCGCATCGTCCACGGCGCCGTGCACCAGCGACTCGAGCGCCGCCGCCGCCGCTGCCGGCACCGCATCGCCACGCATGCACGCCACGGCCAGCGCCCGCACGGGATCGGCCGCGTGCGCCGCGAGGCCCGCCAGACGGTCGAGCCACGCAGGATCCGGCACCTCCGCTGCGGCACACGCCGCCTCGACGCGCACGGCATCCTCGGCTCCGCGCGCCAGCGCCGCGTTCGCGAAGGCCCCGTCGGCGAGCAGACCCGCCCGCGCACCGACCTCGAGCACCGCCTCGAGGCCCGCGAGGTCGCCCAATTCGGCCAGTCGAGCGACGGCGCCCCGAGCGAGCGACGCAAGCTCCGGAAGGCCCGCACACGAGGCCACCGCGCGCTCGAGCGCGTCGACGATGTCCATCGGATCGTCGTGCAGGCGCACCAACGCCGCGACGGCGAACACCGCCTCTGGGGACCACGGCGCCGCCTCGGCGAAGCGACGCGCCGCGGCGAGGGTGTCCGCCGGCGAGCCGGACCACGCCATCAGCGCGCGCGTGCGCAGCGCGAGGAGCGTCACAGTCTCGCCCGTGAGCTCGGTCAGCAGCCGCAGGCGCTCGCACCGCTCGGCGGTGCCCTCGGGCTCCTCCACGGCGGCGCCGAGGGCTGCGAACACCCCGTCGCGCAGCCCGCCGAAGCGCAGCAGGACCGCGCGCTCGCCGGGGTCCTGCGCGGCGCGTGCGAGCGCCCGGGCGGCCTCCTGCGCGAGCGCGACGCCGCCCTGATGCTCCGCCGTCGCCGCGAGCGCCGCGGCCAGCGCGGCGTCGGACGGGTTCTCGTCGAGGTACAACCGTATGAGCTCGACGCAGCCGTCCTCGCCGGGACCCGCGAACGCCGCCGTAGAGAGGCACTCGACGACGGCCTCGCGCCGGATGTCGGGGCGCGGGCTCCGCGTGGCGAGACGCCGCAGCGCCGCGGGCAGCGCCGAGGGGTCCGCCGACCGACGGGCCGCACGAATCCAGAGGTATGCGGCCCCGGCGTGCTCGAGGGCGATGCCGCGCAGCGCCGCCATGGCGACGTCGGACGCAGCGACCGCACCGGGCGCCGCCGACCACTCGGCGACGAGGGCCTCGACGCCCGCATCGTCCGGCGCGTCGAGCCCGGCGAAGGCCGCCTCGGCGCCGGCGATGCGCTGCGCGGCGTCGTCGAAGACCCGCGCGAGGCCCTCGAAGGCCGCGCCCACGGGACCGTCGACGCGCGCGAAAGCCGCCTCCGCCGCCGCGAAGTCTCCGGCCCCTTCTTCGAGCCCCGCGACCCAGAGCAGCAGGTGGTTGCGCGCGGCGGTCGACAGCTCCGGAAAGTTCACCGCGCCCCAGAGCGCGTCGCGCACCGCCGCGCCCGTGGCCGTCTCCGCGGCGAGGGCCTGGAGCAGGTCCGTGGCTTCGGCGTCCGTCGCGTCGTCCCGCAGCGCCTCGGCGAGCGCGCGGGTCGCACGCATCGCATCGAAGGGGAGCTCGATGGCGGCGACGCCCTTCCACGCCGCGCTGCGCGTCGCTCGGGGCGCGCTCCACGCATCGACGCGAAGCCGCACCGCCAGCTCCTCGGAGCGCTCCTGGTCCGCCAGCGCGTCGTGCAGGCTCTCGCGCACGGCGTGGGCGCCGTCGCAGAGCACCGCCGCCGTCCGCGCCGCCGCGGCCTCGCCGGGGAGTCCCGCTCGCTCCGCCACCGCCGCCACCTCGACGAGCGCAGGACCTTCCAGCGACCCGTCGGCGAAGCGACGCGCGGCGTCCTCGAGCAGCAAGAACGCGCCCGCGGTCACACGGCCGCTGCGTCGCAGCGCCTCGCCGGCCAGCACCGCACCGCTCGCGCCGCGGGCCGCGATCCACGCATCGGTGGCCAGCGCCCGGGCCGCCTCGTGGTCGCCGCGATCACGCGCCGCTTCGGAGGCCCCCGCGAGCGTCGCCGCGAGCTCCGGACCGCGCTCCAGCGAGCGCCCGACCGCCGCCGACGGATCATCCGCGACCGCGGTGCGCCGCGCATCGGAAGGCGACCCCGCGGCGAGCCACCGCAGCGCCGCGGGCGGATCGACGCGGGCACCGTGCTTCGTCTCGAGATCCTCGGCCACGCGGGCCGCGGCGGTCCATCGCCCGCTCTGCACGTACAGCGAGAGCAGCCTCCGCAGCTCCGGGACCGTCGGGGCCTCGATGCGCGCGAGCGCGTCCCGCTCGAGACCGGAGCACGCCAGCGCGCGCCACTTCGCGACGACCGCCCGCGCCGCGGCGTCGCCCTCGGACTGGAGCAGCGCGACCATCGCCGCGAGCTCCCCGGCCGGTCCCGACGACGCCTCGCCCGGCTCGAACGCGTCGAGCGGGGCGAAGCCGTCGTCGTCCAGCGCCGGTCCCGCCATCGGCTACGTTCCGCCGGCGTCCGCGCCGTCGGCAGGGCGCGTCGTGGACATGCGCTCCTGCAGCGACTCGATCTGGCGCCGCGCCATCTCGGCGCGCGATCCACCCGGGTTGATCTGGATGTACTGCTGGTACGCCTGCACCGCCTGGCCGTAGCTGTGCTGGTGGCTGTAGGCCTCGCCGAGGCCGATGTACGCCTCGGAGTAACGCGGGTTCGCGGCGAGCGCCTGGCGGAACTTCGACACGGCCGCGCCGATGCTCTCGCTGTCGAGCTCCACGAAGCCGAGACCGGTGAGCGCCTCGCACCCCGTGGGCCGCAATCCGATGGCCTGCAGGTAGCGCTCCCGCGCGAGGGATGAGCGACCCGCGTGCTGCAGGCGATCGGCGTCGGCGACGAGGCGATCGTAGCCTCCGAGGCCCGGGGGGAGCGCCTCGAGACCTGCGCTCGGGCCCGACGCAGGACGCGGAACCGCCGGGGCGGCCGGCGCGACGGCGACGCGAGGCTCGACCGGCTGAGGCGCAGGCGTCGGCGCCGCGGCGGGCACCACCGGAGCGACGGCTACCGCCGGGGGGGGCGGCTCGACCGGCGGAGGAGGCGCAACCGCCACCGACGGCACGGTCTGCGCTCCAGCGTCGGCAGACGTCGTCGCGCCGAGCGTGCGCTGCAGCGCCAGCACCGCCTCGTGCTCGGGAGAAACGCGCGCCGACTCGTCGAGGAGCTCCCGCGCCCCCGCCGTGTCGCCGGAGCGTTGGAGGAGCCGTGCGAGCGCCACCCTCGCACGGAGGTCCTGGGTGTTCGCGGCGACGACCTCGCGCAGCGCCGCGGATGCACCGGCGGGGTCGTCGGCAGCGCGCGCGAGGGCGAGGTAGAGCACCGCCTCCGCCGAGGGGTGCGGCACGCGGGCTGCGGCGACGTGCGAGGCGACGGTCTCCGCGCCGACGACGCGGGCCACGTCGGCCAGGCGGGCCTCGACGGTCGGTCGCTCGGCGACGGGCACCGCGGAGAGCGAGGCCTCCGACGCACTGAGGTCCGAGCGCGCGCGGGTGACCTTCAATGCCGCATCGCGCCGCAGCGACTCTGCAGAGGCTCGGAGCCGGGCGGCGTCGGCGCCGGGCTGCGAAGCCTGCGCCTCGAGGTCCGTGGCCTCCGTCGAGAGAAGCTCGGCCCAGGCCGCCAGCACCTCGGCGCGAGCCGAACGCACGGCGCCATCACCGGGGCTCACCGCCACCGCCGCCGAGAGGTCCTCGCGGGCGTCGTCGAGCATGGCTGCCGTGTAGCTTCGCGACTTCGCGATGGCCTCGGCGACGGTGCGCGACGCATCGACGGCAGGACGCGGCGCTGCGGACGGCGCTCGCGGTGCGAGGAGGCCTGCCTTCCAAGCGCCCGCCAGCGCCAACGCCGCGACGACGCCGCCGACGACGAGACCCGCTCCCAACCCGCGGCGCCGGGCGCGCACCGGGGCCTCGTCCAAGTCGGCCTCGAAAGTTGCGAGGGGAAGGTCCGGGAGGTCCCGCGGCACCTCGCTGCGGGATCGCTTCGCGACGCCTGCGTTCGAGGCCGATGCGCTCGGCGGGGGACGAAGCGGTTCGAGCTCGTCCGCGAGGGGCATGTGCACCGCAGGCGACGGCAGCTTCGGGGCCGCGGGCACCTGCAACGGTGGCAACGACGCGCCTTGTGAGCCCGTGGCGCTCCCCGGCGCCGGACCGCGAAGCGACGAAGGTCCACGGAGACCCGACGGCAGCGGCGGCGGTCCGTTGGACGGGGCGCGCAGCACCGGCGACGGCGGCGAACCCGGCGGCGGGGCGCCTCCGCCGGGGCGCAGCGTGGTGCGGGTCAACGGTGGCGGCCGCGATGGCGCACGCACCACGGGCCCGCCCGCGCCAGAGGTCCCCAGCGGCGGCGCCGTCGGACCCCGCGCGGCGGAACCGTGCGACGAACGGAGTTCCGCGGTGGCGAAGAAGCTCTCGAGCTCGGCGATGGCGCCGAGGCTCTTCCAGGGCTCACCCGCGCGGGAGATCTCGTCCATCTTCCGCACCTTGCCCTCGAGGATCCACTTCTGGAGCACCGCCAGCGAGTCGAACGGGATCACCGTCCCGTCGGGGCGGCGGAGGTTCCACACCCGCCCGCCGTCGGCATCGGCCGTCGCGCGGTAGATCTTGAATTGGTGTCCGCAGCTCGTGCACTTGACGGTGGTTCCGCGTTCGGAAACCAGCGCATCGTCGAACTCGTACTCCGCCCTGCAGCGTTCACAAACGACATCCATGCGATGCGACCGCCCTCGATTCGCGGAACGGGGACGATATCAGACGGCGACGCGTGGTGTCGAAGGCAACGCGACGGGGAGTCGTCCCCAGCGCCGTTCACGCGCCGGGTATGAACGCTCATTCACGGCCCCGGCGCCGCCCCGGCCGATCGCTCGGAACCCGTACCGAAGTCCTCCGGCATGGTAGATGCTCCGCTCCGTTCGCGACGAGCGTTGCCGTCGGCCGCGAACGCGGTGACCGGCCCGTCCCTGTCCTGGAGGCCCCTTATGCGCAACCAACTGATTGTTCGATCGTTCTTCGTGATGGGCGCGTTCGGCGCGGGTCTTCTGGGCTGCCCCGTGTGGAGCGACGGCGGCAACGGCTTCGGAGGACCCGTCGTGGTCGTCGACGGCGGCACCGAGGACGTTCCTCCGGTGATCCTCGACAGCGGCCCGCCGGCCTGCACCACGAACAGCCAGTGCGCGGGCGGCTACTGCGACGCGACGCGGCACTGTGCGACCTCGCAGTCGTGCACCTCCACCGCGGGCTGCCCCAGCGGCCAATACTGCGAGACGTCGCGCGGCGTGTGCGTCGCCGGCTGCAGCGCCACCGCCGACTGCGCGCGCTTCGGCACGGGCCTCGTGTGCAACACCGCCACGCGTCAGTGCGTTCCCGCGGGGCAGTGCACCACGAACACCGACTGCGCCGGCACGCCCTCCACCCCGACGTGCGTTGGCGGATCGTGCAGGGCCGCGAGCAACGTCTGCCAGTTCGACTACCAGTGCACCGGCTCGGGCCAGCGCTGCGTCGACGGGGCGTGCATCGTCGGCTGCACCACGGCCAACGCTGCGACGGTGTGCGGCTCGGGCCAGGTGTGCACCAACGGCTTCTGCGCGTACCCGACGCCGACGAGCAGCAGCGGCACCGACTGCGGCGGGCGCTGCATCTCCGGTCAGCTCTGCGTCAGCGGGGTCTGCATGAGCACCTGCTCCACGGACACGCAGTGCGGCGCGGGCAACTACTGCAGCGGCGGCGTGTGCCGCGTCGACACCCGGCCGCACCCGTTCTGCACCATGGACTCGCAGTGCAACAGCGGGTCGGTTTGCTACAACGGCGCGTGCCGCCGCCTCTGCCCGTCGCCGGGCACGGGCACCGACGGACGCTGCATGACCGTGGACGTGCAGTTCGACCTCTGCCGCACCGACGCCATGGGCCGGTCGCTCTGCACCAGCAGCACCGAGGTCATGCCGCAGTGCGCCCGCACCGCCGACTGCGCGGCCGGCCGCACCTGCGTCAACGCCCGCTGCCAGTGACCGTCACCGCGCGCGGAGCGTGACCGCCCGCGCCGTCTCCCCGCCCCGCTGATCGCGCAGCACCGCCCACACCCGCGCGATCTCCGCTCCCCGCACCACCCTCGGCACGCTCCACGCGAAGGACATCGCCGCGACGCTCCCGGGATCGCCGGCGCGCCGCGGCGGGTCCACGGAGCCCGCGCTCACGTAGATCGATCCGAGCAACGACTCCGGTCCATCGGAGGCGGACTCGGCGGCGTCGGCGGAGGGGGTCAGCGTGAGGGCGATGGGCGCGCAGTCGCCGTCGCACGCTGCGATGGAGAGGGAGACGTCGGCACCGTCGGAGAGTTCCTGCGCGGACGGCCCGGCGCCGACGCCCCAGGCGGCGATGGGCGGGTTCGCATTGCGAGGCGCGTCGCGGCGCACCGTGATGCGTCGGTAGGCCTCGGAGCCGACGGACGAAGGGCACACGAGGCGATCCTCGGTGGCCGACGGGACCGCGGGCGCGCCGACGCAGGCGAGCACCCAGACCACCCACGTGTGAGCGCTCTCGCCCGCCGCCAGGGCGATGCGCGATGCTGCGACGGAGGCGCCGTCCCCGGCGGAGCCGAGCTCCATCGGACCCGTCGGGCGGGCGCAGCGCCGCGGGTCGTCGGCGGGCCCGGGGTCGCAGAGCCGCCATCGCCACGCCACCGATCGTCCCGGCACGGGGTCGAACCAGACAGCGCGCAGCGTGACATCGCCGCCGGGGGCGGGCTCCGGGGTCGGCGTGGTCAGCGCGAGCACGCGGAGCACGTCGACGGTCGACGGCGAGGGGAGCGCGTCGGTGCACGCGGCGACGGCCGCGGCGATGAGGGGGAGCGAGGGGCGCATCGTCGTGGGCGCATCCTAGACCCGGGGCGAACGATGGTAGACCCGACGCCATGACCGATCCCGTGCGCGTGGGTGCCGACCTC
>CAIMWA010000111.1 GCA_903845045.1 uncultured delta proteobacterium
CCCGCAGGTGCTGCTCGCCGACGAGCCCACGGGCAACCTCGACTCGCGCACCTCCGAGGAGGTGCTCTCGATGCTGCAGGCGCTCAACCGCGACAGCGGCCTGACCATCGTGATGGTGACGCACGAGCCCGACGTGGCGGCCTGCGCAGCGCGCGTGGTGACCGTGCGCGACGGGCACGTCGTGAGCGACGAGCGCGTGGCGGCGCCGCGGCAGGCGGTGACCCAGGGCACCGCGGCGTGGAACCTCGGCGAGGCCTCGGTGCCCGCGACGTCCGATGGATCGTCGCGCCGCGCGAGCCTGCCGGTGACGATGTTCATGGCCTTCGGCCTCGCGCTGCGGGCCCTGGCGCGGTCGAAGCTGCGCGCGTCGCTGACGGCCCTCGGCATCCTCATCGGCATCGCGGCGGTGGTGACCACGAGCGCCCTCGGAGCGGGCGCGAAGCAGCGCATGGCGTCGCAGCTCACGTCGCTCGGCGTGAACCTCTTGGTGGTGGTCCCGAGCAGCACCGTGAGCGGCGGGGCGCGCAGCGCGCAGGGCGCGGCGATGACGCTCACCGACGACGACGCGACGGCCATCGAGCGCGAGGTGCCCGCGGTGGCCTCGGTGGCGCCGGTGCTCGGAGCGAGCGCGCAGGTGGTGGCGGGCGCGCGCAATTGGTCGACGCGCATCACCGGGACCACCGCGGGGTACTTCGCGGTGCGCACCTGGGCGGCGTCGCTCGGGTCCCTCTGGGGCGACGACGAGGTGCGCACCGCGGCGCGGGTCTGCGCCATCGGCGAGACCGTGCGGCGGCAGCTCTTCGGCGGCGACGATCCCCTGGGGCAGGAGATTCGCGTGGGCCGCATGCCGTGCACCGTCGTCGCGGTGATGGCCACCCGCGGTCAATCGGGCTTCGGCCAGGACCAGGACGACGCCGTGCTCATCCCCATCAGCGCCTTTCGCGCGGGGATCTTCCGGTTGCCCAACAGCGAGGTGAACGTGGTGATGGTCGCCGCGCGGGGGCCCGACGTGATCTTTCGCGCGCAGGACGAGGTCTCGAGCCTGCTCCGCCAGCGCCACCGCATCCAGCCCGGCGCCGACGACGACTTCTCGGTGCGCAACCTCACGGAGCTGATGAACTCGTTCCGCGCGCAGCAGTCGATCATCACCGTGCTGCTGCTCACCGTCGCGTCGATCTCGCTGCTCGTGGGCGGCATCGGCGTCATGAACATCATGCTGGTGTCGGTCACCGAGCGCACCCGGGAGATCGGCATCCGCCTGGCCATCGGGGCGCGGGCCCGCGACGTGCTCGCGCAGTTCCTCGTCGAGTCGGTGGTGCTGTCGGGCATCGGCGGCCTCGCGGGGCTCGGCCTCGGCGTGCTCGCGAGCTTCATCGTCGGGCGCACGACGGACTTCAGCGTCGAGTTCCAGAGCGGCGCGGCGGTGCTCGCCATCGCGGTGTCGTGCGGCATCGGCATGGTCTTCGGCTTCGTGCCGGCGCGGCGCGCGGCGCACCTCGACCCCATCGTGGCGCTGCGCCACGAGTAGGCCCCGCGGGGTACGCCCAGGTGTACCCGGACGTTCAGCCGGCTGAACGTGCGATCACCGGTCCGATGAAC
>CAIMWA010000112.1 GCA_903845045.1 uncultured delta proteobacterium
CGGGACGCCGGCGATGTCGATGATGATCACCCGGGCCTTCACGTCGGTGACGCGCACCAGCACGGTCTCCATCACCTGCTGCGCGCGCTGGCTGTCGATGGCGCCCACGAGCGGCAGCATCAGCACCTGCTCGTGCACCTTGATCACCGGCGTCGACAGCTCGCGGATCGCGGCCTGGTGACGCCCGAGGGTCTCGAGGTTCGCCTCGATGTACGCCTCGACGGCGATGGCCATGTCGAGGGCCACGAGCTTCTGCACGCTCTCGAAGACCGCGCGCGCCTCGTCTTCGACGGCGAAGTCGCTGCGCAGCCGCGCGTGGATGAGCGAGAGGTACTTGCGGTACGCGCCGATGTACCACTTGGGCGCCATGCCGATGCGCTCGTGCGCGGCCCCGACCCGCAGCCGGTCGGTGACGTACGCCACGTCGCAGCGCCCCTCGAAGAGCCCGAGGAAGTACGCCCGCTGCAGGCGCTTCACGCGCCGGACGACGCCCTCGTCGCTGAAGAGCCGCCGCGTCTCGAGGTGCGAGAGCAGGAGCTTGTAGAAGTCCTCGACGATCTCGTCGATGTGGCGCTCGGCGATGGGCCGCGCCGCGGCGAGGCGAGCGAGGTCGTCGTCGCCGATCTCGAAAAAGTCGCGGAGGCTCCGAAGCTCGCGGTCGTCGAAGCGCGCGCCCTGGGTGTCGTGCTGCATGGCGGCGACAGCCTACTCCCGTCGCGGCGGGACGGAGAATCCCATTTCGGACTCGAAGGGTCTGGCGGTCTCGGCCCCACGCCACCACAATGCGCGCCCTCGATGCTTCGCGAGCAGACCCACGACGAACGCCGCGCCATCGACGTGCTCGTCGGCTTCGGCGGCGTGGTGGCGGTCGCGGCGGCGCCCGAAGAGGTGCGTCGCGCGCTGGTGCACGTGCTCGTGCACGACGTCGGCTTCGAGTGCGCCGGGGTCTTCGACGTGGCGGCGAGCGGCGCGTGGGTACTCGCGGACGCCGCCGGCGTAGCATCGTCGCTCCTCGGCTTCGTCGTCGATGCCGACCGCGTCGGCGGAGAGGTGGGCGACGCGCTGCTCGCGCGCTGCGCCCGGGGGTTCACCCGCGCGCTCACCGTTCCGCTCGCCAGCGGCGGCGGGCTCTTCGGGCTGCTCGTGATCCTGCACGGCGACGACGACCCGGGCCCGGACACGCTGCGCCTCGTCGAGGGCCTCGTGGACCTCGCGTCCGGCGGCCTCGGACGCGCAGCGCAGTTCCGAGAGCTGTCGCGGTCCTACGCGACGCTGCGCGACTCCCGAGCGGCCCTCGAGAAGGGCGAGAAGCTCCGCGCGCTCGGGCAGATGGCCGCGGGCGTCGCGCACGACCTCAAGAACATCATCAACCCGCTGTCGCTGCACCTGCAGATCCTCCAGCGCCAGGTGGCGCGCGACGCCGTCGACGCCCGCGCGACGATGACCGACATGCACGGCGTGCTGAAGCGCGGGCTCGAGACCATCGAGCGGCTGCGCGCGTTCAGCCACCAGACGCCGTCGGTGCGCCCGGAGCCCTGCCGCCTCGACGCCCTCGCCCGGGAGGCCATCGACCTCGCGCGGGTGCGCGCCGAGCGCGGCGCGGGGCTGCGCATCGAGTCGCATTTCGATGTCCCGCCGGCGGTGGTGATCTCGGCGGCGGAGTGCGTCGCGGCGCTGCTCAACCTCCTCGTGAACGCCATCGAGGCGATGCCCTCCGGCGGCACCATCGTCGTCAGCACCGGGTCCGACGACGATGGCTCCTGGGTGCGCGTCGTCGACGACGGACCGGGCATGTCGGCGGAGATCCAGCAGCGCGTGTTCGAGCCGTTCTTCACGACGAAGGGCGACGACGGCACGGGGCTCGGGCTCGCCATGGTGTACGCGTTCGCGCGGCGGTACCGCGGTCGCGTCGAGCTCGTGACGAACCCCGGCCGCGGCGCGGCGTTCACCCTCTGGTTCCCGCATCCCTGCGACTCGCTGCCTCCGCCCCCGCGCTGAGGGCGGCGGCGCGATGCACCTTCGTCAGTCGGCGCCGCCGGCGGTGCCGTCGAGGAACGCCCGCACGATGGGGTCCGTCGTGGCGCTCACGTCGGCGACGGAGCCCACCGCCACGATGCGCCCCTCGTGAAGGAACGCCAGGCGGTCGGACACCGAGCGCGCGAGCGCGAGGTCGTGCGTGACGATCACCGACGTCACCGCGAGCTGCTCCCGAAGCGACGCGATGAGCGCGCCGATGCGGGCGCTGTTGCGCGGGTCGAGGCCCGTCGTCGGCTCGTCGTAGAGCACCACCTCGGGGCGCAGCGCGATGGTGCGCGCCACGCCGATGCGCTTGCGCATCCCGCCCGAGAGCTCCGAGGGCATGAGCACATCGGCGTCGCGCAGACCCACGCACTCCAGGGCCCATGCGACGCGCGTGCGGATCGCGTCCGGCGCGAGGCCGCCGGGACCCTCGGCGCGCAGTCCGTACGCCACGTTGTCGGCGACGCTCAGCGAGTCGAAGAGCGCCGCGCTCTGGAACACCATGCCGATGCGCCGTCGGACCGGCGCGAGCGCGTGGTCGTCGAGGCCCTCGAGGTGGCCTCCGTGAAAGATCACCTCGCCCGCGTCGGCGCGCACGAGGCCCACGATGACCTTGAGCAGCACGCTCTTGCCCGAACCCGACGCCCCGAGGAGCGTCAGGATCTCGCCGCGGCGCACGTCGAGGTCGAGGCCGCGGAGCACCTCCTTGCCGCCGAAGCGCTTGCGGAGCCCCCGCATCGAGAGCACGACCTCGCCGGGCGCCACGTCTCCGCTCGGGACCTCGGCGGAATGTGCGTCGCTCACGGGCCGAGCCTGCGCCCGAGGCGTCGCAGCGGCAACGCTCATCTACGACATCGGGTCGATGCGAAGGTCGTCCTTCACCGCGCGCACGCCGCGCACGGCCCCGGCCGCGCCGACGGTGGCCCGGCGCTCCGCCCACGAGCGCACCGTGCCCTGCAGCGTCACGATGCCGTTCTCGATGCCGAGGTCGATGCGGCGCACCTCGCGCATCGACTGCCGGTGCAGCGCCTCGGCGATGGCGAGACGCACGTCGGCGGGCGACACGAAGTGGTTGGCGACGGTGATCGCGTTGGTCACGCCCTGCACGCCCTCGAGGTAGCGCACGGCGTCCTCGGCGTCCTCGCGCTGGCTCCAGAAGTCGACGGCGCCGTCGAGGCGCACGTGGCCCTCGGAGACCGTCGAGGCGATGAGCTCCTGCGGCACCCGCGCGTCCCACTCGAGGGCCTGCCGCACCGCGAGGGCGATGTCCGTGTCGGTGCGCCCCGGCGACCCCGGCGGACGCACCTGGATGTCGTTCGCGACGTCGAGCACGCCGGCGACGCGGTGCGCGGCCTGCTGTGCGGCGTAGCGGCGCGCCCAGCTCTCGCTGGAGCCGGTCAGCGTCACCACGCCGCCCCGCACGCTCACGCCGATCACCGTCGTGGCCACCCGCGTGTCCGCGCGAAGCTCGCGCGTGACGTCGTCCTGGATCTGCTCGTCGGTCTTGTGCGGCTGCGCAACGCCCATGATCGCATCCACCCTTCCGGCGTGACCGCGCAGCGTCGCCGCGCGTTCGCCGGAGGAGCGCCTCGCACCCGCCGTGCCGCCTCCGAATTGGCCTGTTTTCAAGGGTTCTTCGACGTGCTCGCGCGCAACGGGTGCGTGCCGCGCGCAACGGCGTTCGGGTCACTCCACGCGCACGGCGACGCGCTGCGCGGCGAGCGCCTCGGCGAGCGGAACGGTGGCGTCGAAGCCGTCCCACGCCACGCGCAGCGCCACGGCGTCGAGCACCGACACGCCCGCGGAGCCGAGCGCGTGCAGGGCACGCTCGCGCGGCAGCGGCGGAACATCTTGCATCGCGGTGGAGGCGTCGACGGGCGCGACCCACCAGACGTCCTCGGCGTCTCCGGGGTCGACGTCGAGCACCGGCTGAAGCTCCACCGCCGGGCTCTGCGCCCACGCGCGCACCCGCTCCCGCGCCGATGCCGGGACCACCAGGCGCGAGACCCGCGCGCCGGAAAAGGCATCGCGCCAGCCCTCCGCGGTGCGCACGCGGGCGGCGCCGTCGGGCGCGGGCGGGGGCGTCGACGCACGGCGCTCCTCGCGCGGCGCAGGCCGATGCACCAGCGGGTCATCCTCCATGGACCACGGCAGCGCACGCAGGAGGGTGCGGGCCTCGGCGACGTCCTGCGGGCGGTCGTCCGGTGCCTTCGCCAACAGTCGCGCGATGGCTGCGTCGAAGCCTTCGGGGAGCCCCGGCACCCGCGCCGACGGGGGCGGAACGTCGGCCCCGAGGTGCTGCGCCATGAAGTCCGGACCGGGGACCGGGAGCTCGCCGGTGAGCATCTCGTAGAGCACGCAGCCGAGGGCGTAGAGGTCCGTCGCCGCGGTGACCGGCGCCCCGGTCATCTGCTCCGGCGCCATGTACGGGAGCGACCCCACGAGGCCGCCGGTGACCGTCGCCCCGAGGTCGCCGAGGTGCGCCGCGCCGAGGTCGCCGAGCCGGGGCAATCCCGCGGCGTCCCAGAGCACGTTGGCGGGCTTCAGGTCGCGGTGCACGACGCCGTGCCGATGCAGCGTCTCGAGCGCGTCGAGGAGGCGGAACGTCACCAGCCCGGCCTCGCGGAGCCCCAGCGATCGGACGCGGGCCGCGAGGGTGCCGCCGGGCATCCAGTCGTAGACGATGGTCGGCCCTTCGGGGTCGAGGGCGCGCATCCGCACGAGGCACGGATCGTCGAGGGTGCGCGCGAGCTCGGCCTCGCGCACGAAGCGCCCGAAGGCGGCGCTGCGGTCGTCGCTCACCGCGAGCACCTTGAGCGCGACGGACTCCCCGGTGAGCTCGTCGACGGCCTCGAGCACGCGCCCCGTGGCGCCGCTGCCGGCCTCGCGCACGACCCGGTAACGCCCCGCGTAGCGCTTCGCGGAGCCCTCGGCCCGCGGCAGGTGCACTTCGTACGCGGCGGGGTCCTCGGACCACGAAGGGTCGCGGTCGCGCAGCCGGGTGATCCAGTACGTCGCCGCGTGCGCGTAGCCGAGGCGGCGCAGGCCCGCGACGAGCTTCGCCGCGACGTCGTCGGTCACCCGCACGCGCGCCGCGGCCTGCAGCGCCCGCACGGCCCCCTCGTCGTCGCCCTGCCGCGCGCGCAGCTCGCCGAGCCGCATCGCCGCGTCGTCGTCGTCCGGTGACTGCGCGAGGTGCTGCTCCCACGCCCGCGCCGCCATGGACGCGTCGCCCGCGCGCACGAAGCACGGCGCCGCCTTGGCGTACTCGCCGCGCTCGTACCACGCCGTCGCGGCCTCGCCGGGGCGGATGTCCTCGAGGAGCCGCGCGGCCACGTCGTCGCGCCGGGCGAGCCGGGCCTGCGCCACGGCGGCGTCGAGTCGCGCGGGCTCCGTGCGCAGCCGTGCGCACAGCGCGTCGATGACCGGCTCGTCACCGGCCTGGAGCGCGACGTCGACGGCCAGGCGCCACTCGCCGCCCTCCACCGCCGCCACCGCCGCGTCGGCCACGCGACCCACCGAGGCGAGGAGCTCCGCCGCGCGACGCCACGACCGACGGGTCACCGCCAGCGACGCCGCGCGGTCGATCTCGCCGACGGCGACGAGGGCCTCGATCTCGGGGTCAGCCGCCACCCGGCGTGGATCCTTCGGCGGCCTCGTCGTCGCTCTCGTCGTCCTCCGTCGGGCTCGTCGGCGCAGCGGTGTTCGCCGTGCCGCCGAGGGGGCTGATGCCCGCCGCGCGGGCCCGGGCGTCGGCCTGCTGGGCCTGGGTGCCGAAGACCTCCTGGAGCCCGCCGTGGCGCCGTCTAGACCGTCGCCGCGTGGTGCGCCCCGGGGCGCTGCGATCGACCCAGAAGAAGCTCCGCGTGCGCACGTCCACGTGCACGAAGCCGCTGCGCGGGTACACGCCGACGCCGACGAAGCCGAGGCTGCGCGCGTAGGCGGCGACCTCCTCGTCGGGTACGCCGGGAACCACGATGTCGGCTGCGCGCCCGAGCGAGTGGTTGCTCCCGTGGGACTCCGGACGGTAGCCCGACACGACGCGCACCTGCCCCGCCTCGAAGTGCCGCGCGATGCTGTAGATCACCTCGAGCAGGCGACGGTCCATGGGGGCGTGGGTGCCGCTGCGCCGGTCGCCGAGCACCCGCGAGAGCTGGGCGCAGGCCGCGTCGTCGAAGCCGCCGTCCTGGCGCTCGGGCATGACCTCGGCGGTGCCGAGGCCGTTGATCGACGTGAGACGGAACAGCATGCGTCCGTCGGGGCCGATCTGCGCCGTCGTGGCGCCCGGCGCGTGCCAGCGCTGCTCCGTCGCACGGTACGCGGAGAGGCTGATGCGCCGCGTCTGCGCGCCGGCGAAGGAGGTCGCCAGGAGCAGCGCCGAGGCCAGCCACGTGGCGGTGCGTCCGGTTCGCATCGGAGTGCGCGAAGAGTGCGGTACGGAACCCGGCATCGCAAGCCCGAGGGGGCGGCCGCGAGTCTACCCGGGTGGACCTGGAGGTCTACCCGGATGGACCTGGAGGTCTACCCGGATGGACTCCAATCAGAGGTCGATCTGCTCCACCGGTCCGACGTCGTGGCCGAGAAAGCGACCCGCGACGTTCGCGAAGCTGAGCGGACGATCGGTCACCATGGTGCGCAGCTCGCCCGCGCGCACGCCCGTCGCGCCGAGCCCTCGCGCGGCCAGGAACGCCTGCAGCTCCTCCGCCGTCGCCTCGGCGCTGTCGACGACGCGCGCGTGCGCACCGAGGGCCCGCGCGGCGACCTCCTCGATGGTCCCGCGGAGCACCGGGTAGTGCGTGCACCCGAGGACCACCACGTCGACGTCGTGCTCGGCGAGGGCGCCGACGTAGCGCTCCACCGCGAGCCGCGGCACGTCGCCGTCGAGCCACCCCTCCTCGACCAACGGAACCAAGAGCGGCGCGGCGCGGCCGAAGACCTCGGTGCGTGACGACCGCGCGGCGATGGCCCGCTCGTATGCACCCGACGCGATGGTCCCGGCCGTCGCAAGGACGCCCACGCGGTGACGACGCGTCGCGGCCACGGCAGCGCCCGCGCCCGGCTCGATGACGCCGAGCACGGGCAGGTCGAGCTCGGCGCGGAGCATGTCGAGGGCGACGGCGCTCACGGTGTTGCACGCCACCACGAGGAGCTTGATGCCGCGGCTCACGAGCGCCCGCGCGCACGTTCGGGAGTACCGCAGGATGGTCTGCGGCGAGCGCGTTCCGTACGGTACGCGCGCGGTGTCGCCGAGGTAGAGCACGTCCTCCTCGGGGCACAGCCGGCGGATCTGGCGCACGACGGTGAGGCCCCCGAGGCCCGAGTCGAAGACGCCGATGGGGAGCCCCCGGCGCGGGTCGCTGGGCGTGCCGCTCAAGGGGCGCGCAGCGCGTCGACGTTGACCGTCAGGACGACGTCGGGAAGAACGTTGAGCGCCGTCTCGCCGAGCAGCGAGAGCCCCGCAGCGCCGCGCGCCACGTCGGCCGTGGTGCGGAAGCCCCAATACTGCACGTAGTATGTCGTGCCCGGCGCCGGCGGCACTTGCAGCGCGATCCAAAGGCCGTTGGGGCTCGTCGACGAGAACGTGCTCCGACGCGTGGGCAGCGCCGGGTCCGGGGTGAAGTAGTAGATCTCCGCCGAGGGAACGAAGGTCGGCGCCGCGCCGCCGGTGCGCGACGACGTCGTCGAGAGCGTCGCGATGGCGTGCTGGATGTCCCGTCCGTTCAGTCTTGCACCTCGCCCGCGACGATGCCGGTCATCGGCACGCGGCGCTGGCCGATGAGCCCCGCGAGGAGGTTCGGCGTCGACGTGTCCACCGACGCACGGTCCGCCCCGGTGCGCGGGTTCGTCACGAGGTTGCTCGTATCGTTCACGAGGTACGTGTCCAGCGTGTTGCTGGCCCGCACGCGCCACGACAGCGGGCCGTGCGTGCCCGCCGGGAGCGTCAGCGTGTACGTGCCGTCCTGCGCCGACATCCCCGTGGCGAGCGTCGTGCCCTGGTAGCCGAGCCCCGCGAACACGTCGACGGTGGCGTGCGGCACCGGATCGCTCGTGGCGAAGTCCTTCACGGTCCCCGAGATGGGCAACGCCGTGGCGTTCGTGGTCGAGGCCGGAGGGTCGCACGCGAAGTTCGGCGCGGTGGTGCCTCCGTCGGCGTCGGCGATCACCACGGGCTGCGTGGGAAGCTCGAAGCACGCCGCGCCGCCCGCGATGGCGCACGACGGCGGGCCCGCGTCGGCCGCGGGGGCATCGGTGGCCGCGCCGGTGTCGGCGGGGATCCCGGCGTCGGCGGTCGCGCCCGCGTCGGGCGGTGCGCCGGTGTCGGCGGGCGCTCCGGTGTCGACCGACGTGCCGGTGTCGACGGCGGCGTCGGCCGCGGGGGTGCTCGACCCGCACGCGGCGGCGCCGAGCGAGAGTCCGAGGAGCGGAAGGATGAATCGCAGGTCAGCGCGCACGGGGTTCTCCTGGAGCGTTGCCGGGCCGGCGCTGCGCTCAGGGAGCGCGCCAGCGGGCGAGGGCCATCATCGGGTACTGGAGGAAGCGCTCGGCGCCGGGGCCGACGGAATTGGTCTCTTCGTAGTGGTCGCCGGTGGGCTCGTGCAGGTACGGCGCGACCGGGTCGAGGAGGAAGTTGTACGACGGCACGATGTAGCCGAGGAAATCCTCGGTGAGGCCAGAGACGAAGCCCCAGCGCACGCCCGGGTTCGCGAGCACGAGGTCGCGGAGGTAAGGCGGCGCAGGGGCGGTGCCGAGGTCGGGCTCGTTGGGCTGCATCGGCGTGAGCGTCGGCTGACCCCAGGACCAGCGCGTGTCGCGCGTTCCGACCCAGAGGTCCGGGTGAAGCTCGCCGGGCGCGGTGATCGTCGCGACGGGGCCGACCTGCAGGTACGTCACGCGGGAGCGCACCCACGGGATGTTGTCCGGGCCGAACGGGAGCGCCGGATCGAACGCGAGCAGGTCCCGGGAGAAGATGTTGGTGAGGTAGAACCCCTGGTAGCCGACGTTCTCGACCTGCGCGGCGATGGCCGCGGTGCGGTACGAGAGCGACAGGTCCGAGGAGGCGACGTCGGTGCCGTGCGCGGTGATGGCGTCGAGGGCCATGCGACCCATGGCGCGTCCCGCGGCGGCGGCCTTGTCGAGCCCCGAGTCGGTGAGCAGCGCGCCGGTGTCGTCGGGCACGTGCGTGCCGCCGGGGCCGACCTGCCCGCCGAGGGCACCCTGCACGAACACCGTGGTGCCGCCGAGCCCGGCGAGGTGCATCGCCGCGTCGCCGTTCTCGGTGACGTCGCGGATGTAGTGCACGTAGTCCGCCGAGAGCTGGTTGTTGCGGGAGCCCGAGTACTCGGGGTGCGCTGCCCAGTTCACCCAGGTCGCCACGGTGGTGCCGGGGTGCTCCGTGTCGGTGAAGCGCACGATGGTGAGCGTGGGGTCGTAGATCACCGGGTCGCGCGTGTCGTTGACCCAGTTGCGCGTGTCGCCGGTGGAGTCCTGCGGCACCACCTGCGCGACGCGCATCGACACCGGACGCATGGCCCCGAGGGCGGCGCGCACGGCCTGGGCGATGCGCTGGTGCGTGAGCTGCTGGTACGTCGCGTTGAGACCGGTCTCGGTCTGCGTCGGACCCCACATGCCCACGGTGTCGACGGCCTCGTGCACGTGCGTCGCGCTGATGATCACGCGGTCCACGTCGAGGCCCGCGAGCGTCGGGTCGGCGCGCGCGGCGTCCATGTCGTTGATGAAGTAGCCGACGCAGTCGATGACGGCCCACGCCACGGTCACGTCGCCGTAGCGGAACGCGATGGCGCGCACCTCGAGGTCGTCGTGCTGTCCGCGCGCGGGGCGGCCGTTGCCGAAGCCCGCCATCCACGTCGCGTCGAAGCGGCCGTTGCCGTTCACGTCGACGAAGGGCTCGTTGCGCTGCCACTCGTGGTCGCCGTTGAGGTCCGTCCAGTCGCTCTCGACGAGCGTCGGGTTCACCAGCGCGCGGCCCGCGCCGACGTAGAGCTGATGATCGCCCGCACCCATGCAATGCTCGCGGCCGGGGCACCAGTCGTCGGGGCCCGCGTAAGGCACCGGCGGTCCATCGGCCGCAGCGTCTGCCGCGCCGGCGTCGGTTCCCACATCAGCCACCGACGGACGGTCCACCGGCGCGCCGAGGTCCGACGGGGTGCCCGCGTCGCGTGCGGCGTCCACCGTTCCCGCATCGGCGGCCGCGGGCGTCGCACCGTCGCACCCCGCCACGAAGCCGCCCAGCACGATCCCCGCAGCCCACGCGACACGACGCATGGGCGAGGATGCTACGGCAGCGCCGGGCGGTGAGAAAGGTCCGTGCGAGCGCTCAGGCCGCGACGCTCGCGAGCGTCGGCCGGTGGATGTCGGTCCCCGCCGCGAGGCACCGCGCGGTGCCCTCGTTGGTGTGCTTCGACACGAGGTCGAACCACCCCATGCCCGGGAGCTTCGCGATGGTCTCGTCCACCTCGCGGAGGCGCGAGCGGCCGTCGTCGTCGCCGAAGAGGTACGCGCCCACGAAGTCGCGGTCCTCGCGCGGCAGCATGGAGCCGCCCACGGGCTCCCAGAGCGCCCGGAGCGACATCGTCGCCATGCGTTGCGCGAGCGGACCGGCCAGCAGCCGGCGGCGGCCCTGCTGGTAGTAGAACGCGAAGTGTCGGCGCTCGTCCTTCACGATGCGGCGCGCGACCTGCTCGACGATGGGGTTCGCCGACAGCTCCGCGAGCCGCGAGTAAGCGTGGATCGCGGTGAGCTCGTTGATGGCGCCCCAGGTCATGTGCGTCGCGAGGAAGTCCTTCGACAGCATCGACAGCAGGCGCCCGCCGAAGTCCTGCAGCACCTCGGTCATCTTGCGGGGGCGCGCGAACTCGTCGAGGGAGCGCTGCGACGGCTCGTGGCCGCAGACCTCCATGATCCGGGCGAGCGCGCGGCCGTGGAAGCACTCCTCGTAGCCCCAGCACACCATGAAGGCCCGGGCCTCGTTGTCGGCGAGGGCGTGCGTCTCCATGAGCGCCTTCATGTAGTGCACCGTGTAGAACTCGGTGTCCTGCATGTAGCGCATCACGCGCACCTCGCTCGGCGAGAGCGGGTGCTGCGCGGCGTCCTCGAGGCGGATGCCCGACAGGTCCAACGGGCGCGAGGCCGTGATGAACTTCTCGATGTTGAACGCGGGGACTTCCTCGCGGGGCCCGGTGGCGGCGGTGCTCATGGGACCGGTGCCGTACTACGAATCGGGCCCGCCGTGGGGCGCGGGGGCGCCGAGCTCGACCTTGGCTTCGGCCTCTTCGGCCTCCCGCGCGCGCCGCTCGAGCACGTCCGTGCCGAGGTAGCGGAACACGTACGCCCCGCCCACGAACATGCACAGGAACAGCGCGATGATGCGCCACAGCACGAGGTACGGCAGCTCGTAGGCCGCGGGCACCCACGGCGCCATGATGGAGTTCGAGCCGGCCTCGGCGATGCCCGACGCGCCCGGCGTGGGCGAGAGGTACAGCGCGAAGTTCAGCAGCGACTGCACCACGATGACCTGCACCAGCGGCGGTCCGACGCAGACGAAGTGCTGCGGCGTCGTCGGCAGCCCGAGCCCCTTGAGGATGAGAAACGCCACCGCGAAGCGCGCCCAGAAGAACCCCACGGTGAGCGCGAACGCCGTGAGCACCGCGCCCCGCCCCTGGCGGAGGTACACCGCGAAGCCGGCGTGCACGCGGTCGACGGCGTGGAGCATGCGATCGAGCAGCACACCCTGCCGCGCCGACTCGAGGCGACGCAGCATCGGGAGCCGCGCCAGCCGCACGCGCACCACGTGCCACGGAGGACCGAAGACCGCGGCCAGGCCGCTCAGGAGGCGCTTGAGCACCGGCGGGTGCACGACGCACAGCACGATGGCTCCGAGGCCGCTGCCGAAGACCACCGTCGAGAGGCCCACCAGCGCGTCGAGCCCCGCGCCGCCGGGCGACGCGAGCCAGCCTCCGGCGCGAAGCACCATCAGCGCCGCCGCCGACAGCAGGAAGAAGCCCGTGGTGCAGAACGCCGTGAGAAGCTCGGCGGTCGCGATGGCCTCGAAGGGCATGCCGCCCTCGACCAGCGTCGCCACCTGGGCCACCGGCGCGCCGACCTGCCCGGGCGTCACGCCGGCGACGAACATCAGCACGAACTCCGAGGCCACCGCGGTGCGCCAGCGCAGCTTCGGGCAGAGCACGCGGCCGAGCACGAACATGCGCGTGCCGCCGCAGACGCCCTCTTGCAAGGCCGACGCGACGGCTAGCACGAGCCAGAGCGGGTGCAGTGTCGAGAGGCCGAGCGCGAGGTCCGCGCGCTTCAGCGCGATCGCCCGGTACACCATCACCGCGAACGTCACGAGGGTGATCGCGACGATGAGCTGGATGCCTCGGACGAGCGCCGCGCGGTTCACGCCGCAGGCTTAGGGCTCGAGGCGATGGAGGCTCGCGAAGCCGTCGCGGACGTTGCGCATCGACGAGAGGCCGAGCACCGCGCACGCGAGCACCGGCACCGCGAGCGCGACGTTGCCGCTCACCGGAACGCCCGCGGCGTGCAGCGCCGGCAGGGCACCCACGGCGAGGGCCGTGAGCAGGAACAGCGGGTCCGTCGGCGAGGCCTCGGAGCGAAGCCGCGCGGCGAGCATGCGAGCGCCGAAGTACAGGTTCACCGCCGTCGCGAGCGCCACCGCCGAGACCATCGAGATCTCGCCGTGAAGCCCCGCCGCCGCGATGGCCGCCTGCGCGGCGAGGAACGCGAGCGCGGGCGCGATGGGCCGGTTCGCCGTGGCCACGCGCTGGAGCCCGCGCACCTTGCCGAAGAGGATCGTGGCGATGGGCCAGAGGTGCAGGAACTGCCAGAGGGTCACCGGTCCGATGTGCACCTGGCGGTAGAAGCCGGTGCCGTAGAGCGCCGAGATGAGCAGCGTGGTGGAGAGCACCATCACCGACTCGATCTGGTTGAGCAGCCCCATGCGGAAAACGCCCGTCTCGGTCTGCTCCCAGCACGTCATGGCCGCCGCGCCGGGGATGAGCAGCGTGAGCATGATCGTGTACTCCGGCGACGAGCCGAGGCAGCAGACGGTCATCAGCGCGATGTAGGTGGTGTTGAGCAGGTCGAGGCCGTGGTCGAGGAACTCGCCGGTGGCGCTCGACTGCCGCGTGCGCCGCGCGTGCGCCCCGTCGGCGTTGTCGCACCAGTTGTAGGCCTGGAGCAGCAGCATCGCGGCGATGAACACCGGACCGCGGCTCGCCTGGGCGCCGACCAACAGCACGGCGCCGGCGAGACAGAGGAGGTGGCCGGTGTGCGTGATGGTGTTCGGATGCACCCGCGCCGGGATGAACGGCAGCGTCGGCTCGACGAACCAGCGCTTGTAGTACGGCAGCAGCAGCGAGCGGTCGTCGGCGCGGTACACGGGTGCGGCAGACATGGCGCGAGGATGCCGCCGTTCGCGCCGCGCACGCAAATCGCTTCGGTCCGGTGCCCTATGCGCTCTCGGCGAAGGACGCCTGCGCCGGGGTCTGGTCCCAGAGGGCCTGGAGCTCGCGCGCGCCGGGCAGCGAGGCGAGGAACGGCTCCCACTCGGCGGGCCTGCCCGGCGAGAACGCGAGCGCGAGGATCGGCGACCACCGCGGACGCACGGGCCTTCGCAGCAGGCGCATGTCGGCCTCGGCGGGGGTGCGCCCACCCTTGGCGAGGTTGCACACGCGGCACGAGCACACCACGTTCTCCCAGCTCATCGGCCCGCCGCGGGAGCGCGGCATGACGTGGTCGAGGTTGAGGTCCCGCGGCGTGCCGCGGCGCGCGCAATACTGGCAGGTGTAACCGTCGCGGAGGAAGATGTTGCGGCGGGTCAGCCGGATCGACGTGCGCGGCATGCGGTCGAAGCCCGCGAGCTGCACCACGCGCGGAACGCGGATCGGTCCGCGGCTCGTGCCTACGGACGGGCCGTCGCCGGCGGGCAGCGACGCCCACGCATCGAAGTCGTGCGCGACCCAGGACGCGTCGAGGGCGCGTGCGGCGTCGGTGAACATCAGCACGAAGGCCCGGCGCGCCGTGGTGACGTGCACCGCCTGGAGGTTGCGGTTGACCACCAGCACCTGCGTCGAGAGCTCTCGCGACGACTGGCTCATGGATGGAACGGTAGCACCGCTGCGCGCGGTCGGCGCTCGCCGCCCGGGTCCTTCGGGGTAGGCTGCGGGGCGTGCGAGGCGGCGTGTTCGCGGCGGTGCTTGCGGTTTCGGGCGTCGTGGCGGGGTGCGCCTCGGCGGGCGGCGCGGGGGCGCGGGGCGACGGGAGGGGCGAGCGAGCGAGGCCGGTGATGCTCCGCAACCGATCGGGCTTCGACCTGGCGGGGCTCACCGTGCGCGCCGACGCGGCCGACGCGTGGAGCGCCGAGCGCCTGCCCCGCGGAGGCCTCGGCGACGGGCGCGACGCCGCGCTTCGGGGCGTGCCGTGCCGGCGCTCGGACCTCGCGCTGCGCTTCGTCGACGGCGCTCGCTGCGTGCTGCAGGGCGTCGCGTCGTGCGGCGAGGGCGACGGACTGACGCTGACGGCCGACGACGTGCTCCGTTGCCGCGGCGGAGACTGATCCAAGGGCCCGCTTCGGTCGGCGCCGGGCCCGGGGGCATCGGGCTCCGGCCGTGGTATCACCGCCCGGTGATCGACGGTCCGCACACGCACGGCATCCCGAGGGTTCTGGCCGTGGGAGGGGC
The DNA here is from genome assembly GCA_903845045.1 of uncultured delta proteobacterium. Classification (GTDB taxonomy): domain Bacteria; phylum Myxococcota_A; class Polyangia; order Polyangiales; genus SCUS01. The sequence continues at coordinate 14,736 of CAIMWA010000112.1, forward strand.
GAAGGGGGGCACCGGGCACTCGCTGCTCGCGGTGAGCGTCGCGACGTTCCTCGCGCAGCTCGGCCGCAACGTGCTGCTCGTCGACGCCGCGCCACGCGCTGCCACGCTAGGGGCGGTGCTCGGCGTCCAACGCGAGGCGCGCGCGACGGCGCCGTGGCTCCCGCTGCCCTTCGTCGCCCGCGGCCACGAGACCATCGTGCCGAACCTTCGGCTCATCGAGGCGAGCAGCGAGCTGGGCCCGCACCGCTCGCGCATCTCGAGCGATCCGAGGGCTCTGCTGCGCGCCGCCGAGGCCGACGTGTGCGTGCTCGACCTCGGCGCCGGCGTATCGCCGCGCGTCGTCGAGGGGATGATCGGCGCCGACGCGATGCTCACGGTGTGCACTCCGGAGCCCGCGGCCGTCGCGGCGGTGTACCGCTTCGTGCGCCACGCCTACGCGCGCCGCATGCGCCGTCGTCTCCTCGAGCTCGGCGACGACGTGGCCCTCGAGCACCTCCGCGCGCTGCTCCTCGAGGCCGGTGGACCGCCGGAGCCGCTGTTGCTCGCGCGGGCCCTGTCGTCGCGCTCCGCCGAGGTCGCGCGGCTCGCCTGGGAGGTCGCGGCGACGCTGCGCGTGCGGCTCGTCGTGAACCAGTCGCGCTCCCGCGCCGACCTCGACCTCTCCGAGGCCATCGCGCGGGTCTCGGCCCGGCCGCTCGCCGGCGCCATCGAGCCCGTCGGGGGCATCGAGTTCGACGAGGCGGTGTTCCTCGCCGCGAAGCGCCGTCGTCCGCTGCTCGTCGAGAGCCCGGCGGCGAAGGCCTCGCGCAACCTCGAGCGCATCACCCGGCGGCTGCTCTCGCCCGACGCCGCGCGCCCCACCGCGCCGTCGGCGGAGCCCGGAGGGGCGTCGGAGCCCACGCACTACGAGGTGCTCTCCCTCGACCGCGGAGCGAGCGACGAGGACGTTCGCCGCGCGTACCGCCGCGCCCGGGAGATCTACGCCGCCGACAGCATCGCGCTGGCCGGGCTGCTCAGCGACGACGAGCTCGTGCGCATGCTCGGCCGCGTCGAGGAGGCCCGCGACGTGCTGCTCGATCCGTCGCGCCGCCGCCCGTACGACCTCAGCATCGCGTCGAGCGATCCCTTCGCGCCACCGCCCCCTTCGGAGCCCGTCGTCGACGCCGCCGAGGCCACCGCTCCGCGCGCGCCGGAGCCCGAGATCGGCATCGACACCGAGTACAGCGGCGAGTTCCTGCGGGCGCTGCGCGAGGCGCGGGGCATCGAGCTGCGCGAGGTGTCGGCCCGCACGCGCATCCCCGTGCACCACCTCAAGGCCCTCGAGGACGAGGCGTACAAGAGCCTGCCTCCGACGGTGTACACACGGGGCTTCGTCATCGAGCTGGCGAAGGCGCTGCGCCTCGATCCGGAGTCCGTGGCGCGGAGCTATCTCCGACGCTTCCGGCGGGCGGTGTCGGCGTGAGCGCGAAGCAGGACGAGGCTCCCGAGCTCTTTCCCGCCGGCGTCGCGGTGGCGCTGCTCGGCGCGGGCTTCGTGGTGACCCGGGTGTTCGCCCGCGCGACGCAGCCCCGGCTCTCGGGCGCGGGCCTCGGCGTCTTCGCCCTCGTGGCGGGCGCGCTCCTCGCGCTGGTGGCGGTGCAGCGCGTGGCCTGGAGCGCCCGGACCCCCGTCGGAGTGCGCGCGGCGCGGTCGCTGCTGCTGCTGCCGATGTCGGTGCTGGCGGTGGCGTCGATGCTCGGCGAGCCCACGCGCGCCGTGCAGACCCTCGCCCTCGCGGCCACCGCGACGACGGTGCTGGCCTCCTGCGCCGCCGGGATCCTGCGGTCGCTGCGCACGCCCGGCGCGGCGTTGCATGCGGCCCCGCTCGCGCTGCTGCTCGTCGGCGAGACCTGCGAGCTCTACCTCCCGGCGCTGCGCCTCGCGGTGCCTCCGTGGAGCCCCGCGGCCCGCACGCTGGACCACGCCGGCGCGGTCTTCGAGGCCATCGCCTTCGCGGGCGTCGCGCTGGCGGCCATCGCTGCCACGCGCTCGGCGCTGCGCCGTGTGGGCATCACGCGCCTCGCGCCCTTCGCGACGCTGCCCGCGGCGCTCATCGCCGTCACGGCATCGCTCCCGGTGAACTTTCCGCGACGCACGACGGACATCGCCAAGCACGCCTTCGGGGTGCGCTTCGACCTCGTCGGCGGCGCCGGCCTGTCGCATCCGTCGCGCCCCGTCATCGCGGCGTACACCCTGTTGTTCAGCGGGTTGCTGACGGCGGCGATGATGTCCCTGGCGGCGCAGCGCGCCGATGGGGGAGCGGGCGTGCGACGGGCGCTGGGATGGTCCTGCGTGCTGATCGCGGGCTTCGGCGCGACGACGGCGGTGGGCAGCGTCGACGCGCTGCGCGTCATCGCCCTGTCGCTCGGGGTCTTGCTGCTGGAAGACGCCGCCGCCCGCGAAGGCGCGGCGCCTGCGGATCAGGCGTAGGGAAGGTCGGCGAGGGACTGCAGGCCGTTGTTCATGCCGCCGGCGTTGAGCACGAAGCTCCGCGGCACGATCTCGGTGAGCACGTTCAGGATGTTCGTGAGGTTCGGCGCCGCCGTCTGCTTGAGCAGGGCGTAGAGCACGGTGAAGTGCTGCGTCTCGGTGCCCTCGATGTTCGCCGCGAGCGCGCGCGCCGAGGCCGTCGCCATGGACTTCACGCCCTCGTTGTAGGCGATCGCCGCTGCCAGCTCGGCGTTGCACGCCAGCACCAGCACGTTGTGGATGGTGCCGGTGAAGCCCGTCGGCGCCGTGAAGGTGATGGACGCCTCGGTGATGGGCGTGCCGCCCAGGCTCGTGATGGTCGCCGCGAGCTGCCCGGCGTGGTCACGGTGCTGGTTCTGCCAGTTCGTCGCGATGGTCGCGAGGGGCAGGCCCAGAGCCGCCGACGGGTCGCCGGTGGGCGGCATCTGGAGCACCGCGATGCCCGCGGTGTAGGCCTTGATGGCGTTGTACTCGGCAGCCAGCAGGCTGTTCAGCGCGGGGAGGTCGGGGTTGGCGGTCACCGGCACCGCGTCGCCGCCGCAGGCGTCGAGGGCGAGGGCCGATCCGGTCGCGGCCGCGCCGCCGAGGAAGGAGCGTCGGGAGAGGGGGGAGATGCTGGTCATGGATTCGTTCCTCTCGGCGCTCAGGTCGTGAAGGGGAGGGGCGTCACGGAGCTCAGGCTCTGTGCCGGAAGGGCGTCGACGTTCGCGAAGGACCGCGGAACGATCTCGTTGATCATGGACGCGGCCATGGGTCCGGCCTGGATGGCGTTCTTCGCGAGGAGGTACATCACCACGAAGCGCTGCGTCTGCGTCGCGGCCACCGCGGCGACGAGCTCCGCCGCGTCCTTGCTGCCGATGGACGCGATCTTCGTGACGAGGTCGATGGCGGCCTTCTTCTCGAGGTTGCACGAGTACTTGACCCAGTTGCCCGGGGTCAGCGTGAAGCCCGTCGGAAGGTTCGGCGGGAGCACCGTGGTCATCGAGACCGGGGTGCCGCCGAGCGCCGTGATGCGCGCCGCGAGGGCCGTCGCCTCGTCGCGGTGCTGCGTCTGGAAGTGCGTGAGCAGCGCCGCCACGGTGGCGCCGTCGGGCATGCTCGCGACGGCAAGGCCCGTCTGGTAGGCCAGGGCGATCTGGTACGCCGTGGTCAGCACGGTGTTGAGCGCCGCGGCGTCGGACGCGTTGTCGGCGTGGGCCTCGCGGGTCACCGTCGAGACGGCGAGCGCGGCGGCGGCGCCGGCGAGCGCGGCAGCGCCCCCGGCGAGGGCTCC
>CAIMWA010000113.1 GCA_903845045.1 uncultured delta proteobacterium
CCGGTGACGGTGCCGTGCTTCGTCGCGAGCCTGCCGAGGCCCTTCGGCATCGTGGCCGCGACGAGCCCGATCAGCGGTCAGCCGACGACCGAAGCCGACAACCCGCGGCTGTTTCTGCTGTTCCCCACGATCACCGTCACCGTGGTGGCCGACGGCACTGCCGCCGAGCTGGTGGAGTTCGCCGAGTGGGTCGACGGCGCGCGCACGCTCAAGGGCGAGATCGCGATGCCGACGACGCGAGCGCTCGCCGACGACGCGGCCTTCGCGCGGGTGCGGCTCGACGGCGGCGCGGGCACCACGTGCGGCCTGTGCCATCGCAACGAGCTGCCCTCGGAGCGCATCCCCAGCGCCTTCGCCTCGCTCGCGTATCGCCCCGCGACGGCGGCGCTCATCGGCTTCGATCGGCTCCCGGGCATCGCGGCGGCGTCGTGCGCCGGGTCCCGCGTGTCGAGCGGCCGCTGCCTCTTCTGGCACGCCCTGATGGACTACGGCGACCTTCGCCCGGGCGCCTTCGACCCCTCCGTGGGGCTGTTTCTCCAGGACTGATCGGCGCGATCAGCCGACCACGCGGACGAGGCGCGCCACCGGCCGCAGGTCGACGGTGTCATGCATCGCGTACCGCTGCTCTGCGTGGCGGGAACTGCCGAAGCGTCGCATGACCTCGCGGCCCTCGGCGAGGCGCGCACCGAGGCGCTTGAGCACATAGCTACCGGCGTCTTCCGGGGCCTCTGGGGTGCGGACCTGCCAGAGCACCACGGCGCCGGTGTCGACCGGTCCCGCCGGCGCCTCGAAGAGCGCGAAGCTGCCCGAAGGGACCGCCGGCGCCAGCGAATCTCCCTCGACGCGGGCCACGAAGAGCGTGCCCCCGGGCGGCGCGTCGACGATCCACCAACCCGTGACGGAGACGGTCTGCGGAGCGCGCAGCAAGCCGGCCGCCGCGGCGAGGTCGACGACGGGCACCACGCGCGGCGGTCGTCCGTCGGGGGAGGCCTCGAGGAGCCCCTCCGACGCCCCGGGGAGGAGCGTGCGCGGGTCGATGTCGAGGGCCGCGGCGATGCGTTCGAGGGTCCCGAGGGTGAGGTTCTGGCGCCCGCTCTCCATGCGCTGGAGGTTGCGGGTGGCCGTTCCGAGGCGCTCGGCGAGAACGTCCTGCGTGACCCCACGCGCCGCGCGCGCGTTGGACACCCGTCGGGCGACCAGCTGCGAAAGCGTCAGGCGTCTGGAAGTCGTTGCCATCACGAGGCTTTTCACGCGATGGGGCATGTGTTGACATGATCATGTGAGATCGTAAAATATGTCGATCACGTTGACACGATCATATGAGATCGTGTAGTGGGGGGGATGGAAGGGGGCTTCTCGATGATCCGACACCGTGCTCCCGGCTCGCTTCCCCGTGCGTTCGCGCGTGCGCCGCAGACGCTCGTGAACCCTCGCGCGCAGTTCGGGAGTCGCTCGTGAAGCTTCTTCGAAGCATCGTCGCCGCGGGTGCCATGGCCGCCGTCGCCATGGGTTGCGGGACGTCGTCGCCCACGCCCACGCGTCTTTCCTGCCGCCAGCTCGCTTGGACCTGCGGCGTCGACGACTACGGTTCGAGCTGTGGGACCTGCGGGACGGGGCGCTCGTGCGTCACGGGTACGTGCGTCGGTGGAACGACGACGTGCACGTGCTCCGGCCGGAGCTGCGGCACCGACGGCTGTGGTCACTCGTGCGGCACCTGCACCTCCGGACAGACATGCAGCGCGAGCGGCGTCTGCCTCACGAACACCGCCACGGACCCGTGCAACGCCATGGGCTTCACCTGCGGCGGGTGCACGCCGATCACGGGCTGCGGGTGGTGCGGCGCCACGGCGCGATGCGTCACCGTCAACAGCGGATGCACGGGTCCGGCGTCGGGGACCTGCAGCTCCGGATGGGCGTGCAACCCGTCGGACTGCCCGACGACGCCGACGACGGCGTGCCGGAGCTGCTCCAGCAACGCCGACTGCGGTGCCGGCGCGCAGTGTCTGCGGCGGCTCTGCGACGGCGAGGGCGCGTGCTTCGCGTCCAGCTCCTCGAGTTGCTTGACCGTCGACGGCGTCGCGTGCCCGGCGGTGAGCGCGTATCGGCAATGCACCAGCGACACGGAGTGCGCCTCGGGCTTCGCGTGCCTCCCGGTCACCGCTGGCTCTGCCGACCAGGCCTGCGCGGCGCCTTGCAACGTGGCCTCCGATTGCCCGCCGGTGGCGACCGGTGTCACCGCTGCTCCCTACTGCTACGCGAACCGTTGCTACCTCTCATGCAGCGGCGGTGCGACGTGCCCGGCGGGCACGGCGTGCTACGTGGACTCCGGGGTCTACTACTGCCTTTGACCGGCGTGATCGTCGTCGCTCGCGGCGTGACGCGAGGCGTGCTCGCGCCGGGCGACGCGGATCGTTGACACGATCCTATGCGATCGTGTATCGGATCCTCGTGCGCGCCTGCGGGTGCATTTCGTCGATGAGGGGAGGGCTTCGATGCGGTTCGGATCGATCGTCGTGACGCTGGTGTGCCTCGGCGTCGTGGGGTGTGGTGCGAACGCCGGCGACGGCACCACCACCACGTGCAGCGCGCCGTCGGCGGCGTGCGCCGGCGCGTGCGTCGATCTCCAGAGCAACGCGCTGAACTGCGGCGCATGCGGCCGGGCATGCGCCAGCGCCGAATCGTGCATGGCCGGGGCCTGCCGCCTCGCGTGCCCCGACGGACAGAGCGCGTGCTCCGGCACCTGCGTCGACCTGCGGAGCAACGCGCGCAACTGCAGCGCGTGCGGGAACGCGTGCCCCGCTGGGCAGTCGTGCTTGGCGGGTGTATGTACAGCTGGGTGCGCAGCGCCTCGGGCCGTGTGCGGCGGGGTCTGCACCGCGCTCGACAGCGACCCTGCGAACTGCGGCGCGTGCGGCACGGGCTGCGCCACCGGACAAGCGTGCCGCGGTGGTGCCTGCACCCTTCTTGGAACGCCGGACGCCGGGTTCACCGACGCCGGGCGTACCGACACCGGCGGCGTGGGCGTCGATGCCGGTAGCCCACGCCCGGACAGCGGGCCGTCGATCACCGACAGCGGCACGCCCGCCACGGATACCGGGACGTCACCCGGTTGCGGGGCGATGACGCTCGGATCCGCCGTCGGCGCCACCGTCGCCACCGGGACCACCGCGGGGCGCCCGTCGCTGCACACGCCGCCATCGACCTGCACCAACATGCCGTCGGCGGTCTCCCCCGACGCCGTCTACACGTGGACCGCCCCATCCGCCGGCGCCTTCACCTTCGACACCGTCGGATCGTCCTTCGACACGCTCCTCACGATCCACGACGGCGCGTGCACGGGCGCCGTGCTCGGGTGCAACGACGACATCGTCAACGGCACGAACACGGCGTCGCGCCTCACGCTCACGCTCGCGGCTGGGCAGACGGTCGCCATCGCCATCGAAGGATACGGAACCAACAGCGGGTCCTACGTCCTCAATATCTCGCGTGGGGCGGCCGACGCCGGCGCACCGGTCGACGCGGGCTCGGCGGTGGACGCCGGCGCCGTCGATCCGTGCGGTGGCGTGACGACCGACGGGCGCTGCGCGTCGGCGACGATCATTCAATACTGTAGTGTATCCACTGGATCGGGAGGTGTATCGCTTCAGACACGCACGTGCGGGACTGGTGAACGATGTGCGATCGGCGCAGACGGATCTGCGACATGTGTTCCAACCGGCACCTGCGCTCCAGGGGATACGCAGTGCTCTGGATCGTCTCTTCAAACCTGTGTCAGCGGTACTTGGTCGGTGACTCCGTGTCCACGTAACTGCATTAGCTCATCGCTGGGCAGCTTCTGTGCGATCGACGCGCCGTCCACCACCGTAACAGGATTGCTTCAGTACGAATCGCGGTCTCCGAATTCCACGACAAACCCGACAGACTGGTCCGCCGCGACGTTCAGCGCGAACGCTCAAGGATTTCTGGTTTTCTCCGCCCGTCAGTTCGCGGACGGATCGATCCAGTATTTTGACGCCGTCACGACGGGAATCGGTACAGACGGAGGTCGGTTTACCATTCGAATCCCTTCTCCGGCAACGACGTCGGACTATCTGATCGTGGCGGCCGCGGCTGGGGACGGCGTCGGTGGTATCAGCTACATGGTGGCAAATCCCGGGTTCGGGTCTGTGGGAGTGCAAGTCGAAGGGACGCCGGCGCCCAATCCGCGGGCGTGGGTTTGGTCGTGGGCTACGAGCACGTTCAGTTCCGGAGCAACGCTGACGATTCCCGAGCGATTCAATTCCGGGGCGGCACGAATTTTCGACTTTCTTCGTTTTGCGCGCGGATATGCAGACTCCTACTTTGCATCATCAGGAAAGAGCCTTGTTGCGTGGATGCAACCGGGAACGTCGTGGCATTGCGGATCGTGTTTCGCAGGCGGGTACGTTGAATTCAATCTCGGAACTACGCTGGATTCGTTCGATTCGCAGGCGTGGTTCAACGGGGACGCGACGGCGCAGGAATACTACGCGGACGCAGTCACAGCGCACGAGCTCGGACATTGGATCATGACGAGCTTCAGCACTCCACCGATTGAGGCCGGAACGCACTACCTTGGCGGGATCGTGTACCCCGGCATGGCGTGGTCCGAAGGCTTTGCAACCTATTTCAGCTCCGATGCACGCAGTAACCCTTTGTACGCCGACAAGCAGGGTTCAACGTTCTTCTGGGTCAACGTCGGTCTTCGGTCTTCGAGCAGATACCTTTGGAGGCACCCAGTCCGGAGTCTCGGGCTCGATCAGATGATCGACGAGAACGAGGTTGCGGCAATGCTATGGTCTCTGCGGAATTCGGGCTCGAGTGCATCATATTTGATGTATCAGGCGCTATTCTCGCCACACATGACCGGAACCACCTTCGACCGAGGGTACTTCGCTAGGACATGGACAACCACCGATCCGGCGACGGGCGATGCGACTGGCGCCATCCGAACCACCAACCCGGCCCCCTACTTCGCCGACTTCCTCGACGCCCTGGTGTGCAGCGGGTTCAGCACCGCCGCGGTGGACGCCGCCACGCAGCCGTCGATCTACTACCCCTATCCGAGCGCGTCGCCGCTCTGCTTCTGAACGAGGAGTTCCGACCATGCGTCTCGCCA
>CAIMWA010000114.1 GCA_903845045.1 uncultured delta proteobacterium
CTCGCTCCACCGCGGACCGCTGCTCCGCGCCCTCGGCCCGTGCCTTCTCGAGCGCCGCGCGGTGCTGCGACGCCTGCGCCGCCGCCTCGGTGACCAGCGCGCGCTGCCGCTCGACCTCGGCCTGCGTCTGCGCGATCGCATGCGTTCGCTGCGCCGCCAGCGCCGCCGCCTGGGACGCCTCGCTCCCCTTGCGCTCGGCCTCGAAGGCCCGCCGCTCGGCCTCGGCGCGCGCCTCGCCGGCGACGCTCTCGGCCCGCGCCACGTCGCCGCGGAGGCCATCGCGCGCGAGCAGACCGCGCCGCGCGCCCACGAGGTAGCCCGTCACCGCCAGAGCGCCCGCGGACACCATCGATCCCAACGCAGCCCACTGGATCACGGTTCGACCTCCACCAACGGCCCGGCGCACGCGCCGTCCACGCGCACGATCACCCTTCGATCGTGCGCCTCATCGGTCCCCGAGGGCTGCCACGCGCCGAAGGCCCGCTTTCGCAGGCGCTCGGCCGGAACGCCGTCGCGCGTCAGGATCCATCCGACGATGCGAGCGCGCGAGTGGCTCATGCGCAGGTTCGCGTCGTCGGAGCCCTCGGCGTCGGCGTGCCCTTCGATCATCAGCACGGCGTCGGGGTGCGTCACCGCCCAGCGCGCCATCGTCGCGAGCGCCGTCATCGCCGCGGGCGAGGGTCGCGTGTCCGACGGCGCGAAGCGCAGCGCGAGCCGCGGTGGGCAGTTTCGATCCACGGAGCCCGCGTCGACGGCAGCTGCCGCCTGGCTCACCGTCGACGGAGATGCCGGCGCCGTCACCGCGGGCGCGGGACTCGACGCGAGCGTCACGGCCGGGGCGCGCGCCGTCACCGGTGCAGGCTCACCGCTCCGTGCGTCGTCGGCAGAGAGCGCCGTCGTGCTGGCGGCGAGCAGCGTGACACCGCAGGCGCCCAGGAGCGTCGTGAGGGGCAGCGCCGTGCGCTCGCCCGGCACTTCGAAGCGTGCGGTGCTCATGACCCGAACCCCATTCCACGAAGGCGCTTGAGGTTGGCCTCGAGGCTCGTCGACGTTCCGAAACGCGACGCGGCGACGAAGAGCGCATAGGCGGCCGCGTGGTCCCGGGCGAGCAGCGCGTCGACGCCACGCTCGTAGAACGACGCGAAGTCCGACGGCGGCGCCTCGACCGCCGGCGATGGAGGAGGAGGCGGCGGGGGCGCGGGGGTTGCGGGCGGCGGTAGCGTCAGCCGGCCGTGCTCGTCGAGCAAGAGCTCGTCGTACTGCTCGTCGGCCGCCGCGGGGGGGCGCGGGTGCGACGAGGGCCGGCGTTGCTCGTCGATGCGGCGCATGGCCTCGAGGAGCACGTGCTCGCAGCTCCCGGTCAGCGTGCGAGCGCTCGGCAGCCCATCGGGCGGCGTGGTGCAGGTCACGACCGCATCGCTCCTCGCGATGAGGCGCATGAGCGCGTCGACGCCCGTGCCGCCGTCGTCATGCGCGCTCCACGCCTGCCCGGTGCGCACCAGCACCTCGCCGGCGCGGCGCCCCTCGACGGTGACGTCGAGGAGCACGGTGCGCCGCCCCATGCCCGCGAGCTGCAGGTAGTCGGTGAGCGCAAACGGCGACGAGCGGCGGTCCCCGGCGCCGCCCAGGCGCTCCGCCACGAGCTCCCGGAGGTGCGCGATGGGCACGGGCTTCTCGAGCATGACCACCCCGGGCCGCTGCGCGAGCTGCTGACGGAACCGCGGGAGGTACGCCGACATGAAGATCGTCGGATAGCGCTCCCCGCGGCTCTCGAGGCGCCCGACGAGCTCGATGCCCGATCCGTCGGGCAGGTCGATGTCGCAGACGAGCACCGCCGGTCGCACGCCCTCGGCAATGCGCAGCGCCTCGGCGACGGTGCCCGCGTC
>CAIMWA010000115.1 GCA_903845045.1 uncultured delta proteobacterium
CAACGCGGGCTACGGCGCTTCCGGCGCGGCCGGCGGGCGCGGCGGCAGCGGCGGCAGCGGCGCGGGCGGACCCGGCGGACCCGCGGCGTGCGTGTACTACCTCGGCATGGCGCCGTCAGTGACCGGCATGACCTGTACCCGCGGCGGCGGCGGCAGCGGTGGAGCGGGCGGTCGCACGGCCGCCAACGGCGTCGCCCCGAACGGCCCCATGGGCACCTCCGACGACGTCCGCGCGGGCATGTGATGCCCCCGCGGTGAACCCGGGCGGGTCGACGCGATCCGCCCGGGAGCTCCCGCCCCCTCGTTCCCCGCCCGGGAAACCCTCAGCGCTTGTTGCGGGTCTTCAGCAGGTCGCCGAGCGTGGCGCCGCTGCGGGCGCTGCGCTGGTAACCCTCATAGGCCGCGCGCTCCTCGTCGACGCCGATGGCGCGGATCGACAGCCGGAGCCGTCCTTCGCCGGTCTCGAGCACCTTCGCGCGCACCGCCATGCCATCGGGAAAGAGCTTCCGCAGGTCGGCTCCGCGGGGGACGCCGAGCTCGGCGTTCGGGATGAGACCGCGCCCCGCCCGCCCCGTGGAGCCGGCGATCTGCACGAAGACACCGTAGGTCTCGATGCGGTCGACGGTGCCGTCGACGATGGCCCCGACGGCGATGGTCATGCCCTGCGCAGCCGACCCCACCGCCGCGCCTTGGGGCGCCAGCGCGAGCGACACACGGTGCGTGGCGCGGTCCACCGAGCGCACGACCACCGCGAGGGACTGCCCTGCCGTCAGCACCTTCGAGGCGTGATCGACGCGCCCCGGAAGCTCCGACACGTGGAGCAGCCCTTCGACGCCGGCGCCGAGGCGCACGAACGCGCCGAACTCCGTGAGCCGCGTCACCGCGCCGGCCACCACGCGTCCGATCGGGGCGACGACCTCGATGGCGTCCCAGGGGTCGCTCGAAAGGGCCTTGAGCGACAAGGTGATCTTGGCATCGCGGCCGGAGCCCTTGAGCTCCTTCACCTGCACCTCGACGGCGTCGCCCAGGTTCACCACGTCAGCGGGGCGAACGTGGGCGTCGTGGGAGAGCTCGCTCGCCGGGACGAGGCCCTCGACGCCCCCGAGATCGACGAAGACGCCGAAGTCCCGGATGCCCGAGATGGTGCCCTTCACCGTCGTTCCCGGCGTGAGCGTGGCGAAGATGCGCTCCATCGCGACGCGGGCCTCGGCCTCGAGGTGCGCGCGCCGCGAGAGCACCACGCTGCGGCCGCCCTCGCGGATCTCCGTCACGCGGAACTGCAGCGTCTTTCCGATCAGCGTCGTCGGGTCCTGCACGAAGCGGGCGTCGAGCTGGGACGTCGGGCAGAAGGCGCGGAGCCCGGCGACCTCGATCTCGGCGCCGCCCTTGTTGATCGCCGCGACCTTGCCCTCGACGCTGAGCCCCTGGTCCCGCGCGAGCTCGAGGGAGGCGACGTCGTTGGCCTTGCCGAGCGAGCGACCCAGACGAACGCTGCCGCCGCGGCCGTCGACCTCGAGGACGTTCGCCGACACGCGATCGCCGACCTTGACCGTGATCTGGCCATCGGGCCCCAAGAGCTCCGCGCGATCGATGTACGCAGGCCGCTTCTCGTCGAGGTCGACGAAGACCGAATCCCGGGTGATCTGCGACACCGTCGCGTCGACCCGCGCACCGACGCGCAGCGCGCCGCCGGAGCGCTTCGGCACCCCCGCCGACTGCGCGAAGAGAGCCGCAAAACCGTCCGCATTCGAAGTGGAGTCGCCCATGGAAGTTGCGCCTCTTAGCACACTCCGCGCAGCGCACCGCAAGCGTGCGCCCGGTCAGCCGCCGTCGTGACGGTGACCCGCGTGCCCGTGCGACGCCGTGTGACCAGCGCGGCCCCCGTCGGCGCCGCAGCGAGCGTCCTCCCAGCCGACCCAGTACGGGCCGTCGGGACCCCACTCGCGCTTCCACACCGGCGCGCGCGCCTTGATGCCGTCGATGAGCCGCCGGCACGCCGCGAAGGCCTCGCCGCGGTGCACCGCGCTCGCCGCACAGACCACCGCGACGTCGCCAACCGCGAGGCTCCCCACCCGGTGCGACGCCGCGAGCCGCACGCCTGGGATTTCCTCGGCGATCTCCGCGGCCACGCGCGCCATCTCGGCCTCGGCCATCGCCGCGTAGGCCTCGTAGTCGAGGCGCGTCACGGCGCGGCCATCGTTGTGCGCCCGCACGACCCCGACGAAGACATCGATGCCGCCGGCTTCGGCGTGCGCGACGCGCGCGATGACGGCGTCCACCGAGAGAGGCTCGGCGCTGACGTCGAAGTCCGTCACGGCTCGCGCCGCCAGGTGCCGGTTCGTCCGCCGGATTTCTCGAGCAGGGCCACGCGCTCGATGGTCACCCCACGCTCGAGGCCCTTCACCATGTCGTAGAGCGCGAGCGCGGCCACCGACGCGCCGGTCATGGCCTCCATCTCGACGCCGGTGCGGTCCACCGCCTCGGCGGTGACGGTGACGTCGGCGCCGTCGTCGCGCCATCGGAGTGCGACCTCGACGGAGACGAGCCGCACCGGATGACAGAGCGGGATGAGGTCCGACGTGCGCTTGGCGCCGAGGATGCCCGCGAGGCGCACCGTCGCGCCCACGTCGCCCTTGGGACCGTCGCCGTCCCGCGCGGCCCGAACCGTCTCGGGATGCATGCGTACGGACGCCACGGCCACCGCGCGCCGCGACGTCTCGGCCTTGGCGCCGACGCCGACCATGTGCACGGCACCTTCCGCGTCGACGTGCGTGGGCCTGCGGGGTTCGTCGCTCATGCTGCGCGCTCCGTCGCCATGGGGTCGTGGTACCGTGCCCGCGCGGTGCTGAGCAACGTCGTGCGGTTCCTGGCGCTCATCGGCGCGCTGGTGTTCGTGCACGAGCTCGGACACTTCGCGTGGGCGAAGGCGTACGGCATCAAGGTGCTGAAGTTCTCGCTCGGCTTCGGGCCGCGCCTCTTCGGCATCCGCTACGGCGAGACCGACTACTGCGTCGGGCTCTTTCCCTTCGGCGGCTTCGTCAAGATGCTCGGCGAGGATCCCGGCGACGAGATCCCGCACGAGGACCTGCCCCGGGCGTTCCACACGCAGCCCGTGCGGCGTCGGTTTCTCGTCGTACTCGCGGGGCCGGCGATGTCGTTGCTGTTCCCGGTGCTGCTGTACTTCGTCGCGCTGCTCGGCCGCAGCGACCTCACGGCGCCGGTCATCGGCACCGTCGCGGCCGGATACCCCGCCGCTGGAATCCTCCTGCCCGGGGACCGCGTGCAGCGCATCGACGGCGTCGAGACGCGCTCCTTCGAGGAGGTGCGGGAGGCCATCGCCCGCGCGCCCGGCCGAACGCTCGCCTTCGAGGTGCTTCGCGGCGGGCTCACGCTGACCGTGCGCGTGACGCCGGAGACGGTGACCTCCGATGCGCCCTTCGGCGAGCGGCTCACCACGGGCTTCGTCGGCGTCGCGCCGGGCTCCGCCCTCCCCGTCGTCGGCGTGCGCGCTCCGTCCCCTGCGGCCACGGCAGGGCTGCGCACCTTCGACATGGTGACGATGTTCCGCGGAGCGCCGATCCGCCGCCGGTCGGACCTCGAGGGGGCCCTTGCGCGCTCCCGCGGCGCCACGGTGCCGATGGCGTTCCTGCGTCCGCGGCGCGTCGACGACGCCCTCGGCGGACTCGTCAGCTTCGAGGTCTTCGATCCAGGACTCGCGCAGATCGCCCCGGAGCCCGGGACCGGCGAGACCATCGCGCGCACCGGCATCGAGGCGTCGGACCTGTTCCTCTCGGACGTGGCACCGGACAGCCCCGAGGCGCTGATGGGGCTGCGCCGCGGCGCGCGCGTGCTGGCCCTCGACGGCGTCGAGCCCGTGTCCTGGGAGCGCTTCGTGGCGGCGTTGACGGCCGGACCGCCGCGGCTCCGCACGATCCGCTTCGCCCTCGACCGGCACGAGGCGGTGGGCGGCTTCGCGCTGCGTCCGATCACGGTGACCGACGAGGTCGGCGGAACCACCATCGAGCTTCGCACCGGCCTGGATCGGTGGCGTCCCATCGTCGCCGAGCCCCTCATCGCGAACCCCGCGCCGTTGCGCTTCGCGTTGCACGGGGCGCTGGCCGAGACCGCCGAGGCGATGCGCTTCGTGGGCCTCGGCATCGTCCGCATGATTCAAGGACGCGTCCCCGCGGCGAGCGTCGGCGGACCCATCGCGATCTACGACGCCTCGCGCTCCGTCGCCGGCGACGGCCTGTGGGGGTTCTTTCGCCTCATGGCCCTGATCAGCTTGAACCTTGGACTGTTGAACCTCCTCCCGGTGCCGACGCTGGACGGCGGACACCTGCTCTTCTTCGGCATCGAGGGGCTCACCGGCCGCCCGGTGCCGCTGCGCTTTCGCCAGGCGGCGTCGGTGCTCGGGCTGCTGCTGGTGCTCGCGGTGATGCTCCTCGCGTTCCGCAACGACATCGCCCGCAAGCGCCTCGAGCTCGGCGCCCGCGATGATCACCGTGCGCCCCGCGTCGCTGCGGTCTCGGCGGGCTCGCCGCGACGGTGTTAGCATCGCGGCCCTCAATGCGGCGCTCATTGCAACTCGAGCTGGAGTCCTGTGATGCCCTCCACGGGTTGCTGCGCATCAACGCTGCGGCCGAGGTCCAGCGCTGGCCAGCGCACCTCTCCGGGGGCCTCGCGATGGCCATCGAACACGAGATGGCGCGCCTCGAGTCCACCGTGCGCACCCTCGGCGAGTGCTACGAGTGCCTCGAGGCGCACGGCGTCGCGACCATCGATCGGGCGCCGCTCTCGCGGTTCTCCGACGTCGACGGCGCCTTCCACCTCGTCGCGTGTCCGATCTCCGTGGACGTCGACCTCGAGCCGGCGCGCGTGGCCCTCGACCGCGGCGACGTCGAGACCCGCGCCGCGGCGGCGACCCTCGCGGTGGCGCTCCGCACGCTCATCGCCTCGATCGCGCGAAGCGAGTTGCTGGTCTGCCGGCGCCTCGTCCTCGGCGGCGCCGAACAGCCCCCGGATCGCGTTCTGCGCTTCGTCGACGCCTACCTGGCGCCCGCCTGGGCGAACTCCGAGGCGCCGGACCCTGCGCTCCCGTCGATGCTTCCGGTGGCCGTCGCGTACGACCCGACGGCGGTGCGCGCGGCGGTCGACATCGAGCTCGTCGAGGAGGTCCTGAACCCCGAGCTCTTTCACCTCGAGACGAGCCCCGGGCACCTCCCGGAGGAGTCGTGAAGCGGGCCCTCGCCGCGCTCTGCGCCGCGTGGCTCGGCGCCTCGGCTCCGCGCGTGGCAGGCGCCACGACGGTGGTCCCCGTGACCACCGAGGAGCTCGCCGCGCGCTCGGACCTCGTCGTCGTCGCCACGGCCCGGAGCGCGTCCTCGCGCTGGGACGGCGGCGTCATCGTCACCGACGTCGAGGTCGTCGTCGACGCCTCGTTGCGCGGCGCTGCCGCAGTGGGCACCTCGCTCGTCGTCCGCGTCGCGGGCGGGACCGTCGGGCGCATCCGGCAGTCCGTCGCCGACGC
Organism: uncultured delta proteobacterium; assembly: GCA_903845045.1. Lineage (GTDB taxonomy): Bacteria > Myxococcota_A > Polyangia > Polyangiales > SCUS01. The sequence continues at coordinate 5,531 of CAIMWA010000115.1, forward strand.
GCCGGAGCTCGAGGTCGGTCGCAGCTACCTGCTGTTCCTGGCGGGCGGAGCAGGCGGCGCCCGCTTTCTCGCGCACCTCACCGCGGGCGCGTTGGCGCTGAGCGTTTCCCCCGGCGCGGACGCCACGGTGCTGGTGCCGGCGGCGCTGGTGACGGAGGTTCGCGCGACGGCAGCGCCGGCGATGCGCTCGGTGTCGCTGGAGACCCTCGCGGCTCGCGTGCGCGACGTACGACGATGAGTCGCCTTGCGGCGACGACCCTCGCGGTCCTCCTCGCTGCGCCGACGGCGCGGGCGTACTGCCGCACGACGACCTCGCGGGCCGCGGCCCTCCCCGGCGGGTGCGCGACCACCGGGGTTCCCCTCGCGTGGCGGAACCTCTGCACGAGCTATTCGTTGTTCCGCACCAACATCCCTCCAGAGATCGCGCTGCCGGACCTCGACAGCCTGGCGTCGACGGCCACCGGCGCCTGGGGACGCGTGGCCTGCGACGACAACGGCCGGGAGCCGCAGTACTACCGCATCATCTCCGACGGATTGACGTCGCAGCCGACGGGCTACGACCCCGCGGGCTCGAACGCGAACACGGTCTCGTTTCGCACGCACTGGAACGACGACGCCCTGCACCGCTCGGGCACCATCGCCATCACCGTCGTGACCTTCGACGCCCTCACCGGCGAGATCTTCGACGCGGACATCGAGATGAACCGGCGGACGGAGCAGAACCCCGGCGGCTTCGTCTTCGCGATGAACCGCGTGCCGGGCCCCGACGAGTGCGATCTGCGGACGATCCTCACGCACGAATTCGGGCACTTTCTAGGTCTCGCCCACAGCCCGCAGGACCGCGCGGTGATGTACCCGACGGCGGGCCTCGGCGAGGTGCGCAGCGACCTCACGAGCGACGACGCCGCCGGCATCTGTTCGATCTACCCCGAGCGCAACGCGCCGCCGGGGCTCTGCGTGGGCGTCCCCTACGGTGGCCTCGCGACGGTACCCGGCGGCGACAAGGTCCGCGGGGCGTCGTGTTCGATGGCGCCTGGCGGCACGTCGCGCAGCCTCGGCGTGTTCACGGTGCTCACGCTCGCGGTCTGCTTCGGGCGAAGGCGTGAACGGCGCGCCACGCTCCGGTCGTGACGGCTCGCCCCCGCGGAGCGCCCACACCGACGCCGTGAACGAACGGCTACGCCACGCGAAGCGCTTCAATTCATGCGTTTCGACGCGCCTCGCCGGCTTTCACCAGAGCCGGCGTCGCTGGTACGCGCGCTGCTCCGTGTCGGCCCGGAGGCACCGATGGTCCACAGCACGCACCCGACCGACACCGCCCGCGACGACCGCGATCTCGTCTGCGCCCTGCTGCGCCGCGACCCCGCCGCGTGGGGCGAGTTCGAGCGTCGCTTCGACCGGCTGGTACGCCGCCAGATCGAGCGCGCCTGCCGGGGCTTTGCGCGCACCCTCGGCCGCGACGACCACGAGGAGATCCGCGCCGAGTTCCACCTGTCGCTGCTCAACCACGACATGCGAAAGCTGCGGCTCTTCGACCCCTCGCGCGGGCTCAAGCTCTCGAGCTGGGTCGCCCTGCTCGCAGGCAACGCCGCGCGCGACCACCTGCGCGCGCACCGCCGCCGCCCGGCCGCTCTGACGGCCACCGGCGAGCTCGAGCGCGCCGACGAACGCGACCTGCTCGACGTCGTCGCGTCGCGCCATCACTGCGACCGCATCGTCGACCTGCTGCGCACCTTTCCGCCGCAGGACCAGCGCCTGCTGATGATGCTCCACGTCGAGGAGTGCTCCGTCGACGAGATCGCGCGGGCCTGCGGCGGCTCCGAGAAGACCGTCTATACCCGCGCGCACCGCATCCGCGCGCAGGTTCGCGAGCGCGTCGCAGCGGCCCGCGCAGCCGCCTGATCGCGCGCCGAGCTCAGCCGCCGCCGGGGCAGCTCACCGTGAGCCGCAGCGGCTCGGCGCTCGCGCTGACCCGCTCGCAAGAAGCACCGAAGATCGCGACGGTGCCGCGGGCGGCGTCGGCGAAATCCCAGCCGTCGGCGTGCGAGGGGTCCTGCGCGATCGCAGCGGATCCGAGGAAGACGGCGAGCTGCGCACCTCCCCCGACGCCCGGCGGCGCCGCGAAGAGGCACCGGCCGACCTCGCGCGTGATGCCGTCCACCGCGCTTTGGAGATCGCCGTTGCCGCGCACGTCGTAGAATCCGTGGGCGCTGCCGGGTCGAGCGCGTCCGCCCGCCGCGGCGAGGCGAGCGAGCACGTCGGCGAGCTGCGCGTCCCCGCTCGCGTCGAAGCCGATGACGAAGGTCGGAATGGACCTCGCCGCGAGCTCCCGCACCGTGTCGACGGTGCGACGATCGTCGAGGCAGAGCGCGGGATCGTCGACGCAGGCCTGCTGACCGGCGTGGTCGAGCGCGGCGCACGCGCAGTGCTGGCCGTCGAGCGCGCTGTTGCAGTTGGGACCGCCGTCGGTGGCGAGCACCACCGCGCGAAAACCGGGCGACGCGTGGCCCGTGAAGTAGCGCTCCGCAGCCTGGAGAGCGCCCCAGGTAGGCGTGCGTCCGTCGGGGCCGGTCGCGTCGAGGCGGCGCACGATTTCGGCGCCCGCACCTCGCGCAGGCAAGACGTCCGGAGGGCCGTCGACGGCGCAGATGCCCGACATCGCCACGCCCGGGAAGAGCTCGAGGCCGACGGCGAGGCCGCGATCCACCCGCGGGAGGAGGTCCGTCATGACCGCGCGAACGGCGTCCCACTTGCTCGGCGGAGCGGCGCCCCCCGAGGGCGACTCGGCCATCGACGACGACCGATCGATGAGCAGCAACAGCTCCGCCGAGCGCGCCGCGAGCACTGCGTCCTGCGCGGTGCAGACGGTCCCGCCGGGCACGTCGGCGAGCGCTCCGGCGTCGCGCGAAGGCGCTCGAAGTTCGGTGCGCGCCCCGCACGCGGCCAACGCCACGACCGACAGCACCCTCGCCCCGCGCGGGAACATCGTCAGCCCTGCGAGTCCGTGGCGTCGCCGTACGCGAGCGCGTGCTGCCGCCAGTGAAGGAACAGCGACTGTGCGATGGACATCACGGGCACCGCGAGCAGCGCGCCGAGGATGCCGAACGCGTGCTCGCCGGCGAGGAGCGAGAACACCACGAGCACCGGGTGGATCTTCGCCGCGTCGCCCATGATCTTGGGGTTCAGCAGGTTCGCTTCGAGCTGGTGGATGCCGATGATCCAGAGCAGCACGAACAGCGCCGTGCCCGCGCCCTGCGTGAGCGCGATGGCGACGGCGGGCACGCTGCTCAGCACCGTTCCGAAGATCGGAATGAGCGAGAACAGCGTCGCGAAGATCGCCAGCGACGGCCAGTACTTGAGGTGCGCGAGGCCGAAGCCGACGGCGCTGAGCGATCCGTTCACGAGGCAGATGATGAGCTGGCCCCGAACGACACCGGACAGCCCGCGGTCGAGGCGAGCCAGCAGCGCGTCGAAGGCGCCGCGCGAATCGGGACGCACCAGCGTGCGAAAGAACCCGAAGATCCGCGCCTCGGTGACGAGGAGGTACGCGCTCACCATGAGCGTCATGAAGAACGTGAAGATCGCGCCGATGACGCCGCCGACGATGCCGCGCCCGACGCGCACGAGATCGCTCGCGTGGCCCTCGCCCAGGCGACGGAGTTCGCGGAGGTAGGCTCCGCCTTCGGGCGCGTCTTGCCGGCGCGGACGAAGCCTCCAGTGCGCGTCGTCGACCCGTTCGACCTCGAGACCGTCCGGGGGCAGCGCGACGCGCCATCCGCCGCCCTCGTCCGGCACCACGCGCAGCGCCCCTTCGTCGATGCGGGTGCGCTCCGGGGGACCGTCGCCTTGCTCCCGCGGAGGATGCGCGACCACGGCGCCCTGCACGCGGGCCACGGCGTTGCGCACCTTCGGCATCCACTCGCGCTCGGCGCGGGCGCGCAGCGACGGAAGCTCCGTCACGAAGAACGAACGCCCCTCGCTCACGACGCGCGGCGTGACGCTCAGCAGACCCGTTCCGAGGGCCGCGAGCAGCGTGACGTAGAGGCCGAGCACCGCCGCCCAGCGCGGCACGGTCTCGCGCCCCACGCGGATGCGCGTGATGGACCCGACGAGCGGATGCAGCACGTAGGCGAGCAGCGACCCCATGACGAACGGGAGCAGCACCGCTCGCAGCGCCACGAGGGCAGCCAGCACGATGGCGGAGGTCACCGCCGCGAAGACGACCCTGCGGCGCCGGGCGACGTCGTGCATCGCTCAGCGCACCCGCCGCGGAGCACGCCGGCGCGGCGACGCGGTCTTCTCCAGAGGACCATCGCCGAGCGGCCGGAAGTACGGCGCCAGCCGCGCCCATGTCGCGTCGAGCGCCTCGGGCATGATGCGCAGGTCCGCGATCACGGGCATGAAGTTAAGGTCGCCGCGCCACCGCGGGACGATGTGCACGTGCAGGTGCTCGGCGATGCCCGCGCCGGCCGCCGCGCCCATGTTGATGCCGATGTTCACGCCCTCGGCGTTCACCGCGACCTTGAGCGCCGACGCCGCCGCGCGCACCAACTCGAAGAGCGCGGCGTGCTCCTTCGGCGCGAGCTCGCCGAGGTCGCTCGCGTGCCGCGTCGGCACCACCATGAGATGCGCCGACGCGAACGGGTACTTGTTGAGCATCACGAAGGCGTCGCTCCGCACGCAGAGGATGCCTCGCTCGCGAAACGCGGTCGGGTCCTCGGAAGGGTAGCGACAGAAGATGCAGCCGGGCTCCTTGGGGCCACGGATGTACTCCATGCGCCAGGGAGCCCAGATGCGGGCGGGCTTGTCGGTGCGGCTGGTCACGGTGGCGCCGCGGAGGTTCGCGCGGCGAGGCGCGCGACGCAACGGCGCAGTGCGGGAGGGGGCGGGATCAGCTCTTCGAGGGCAGGTCCCCGAGGTCGCCGAGCTTCTCCTTGATGAGATCGCCCAGCGTCGACCCGCGGCGGGAGTCCTTCGGCGCCACGCTCGGCGTCGACGCGCCGGACGACGTGGCCGCAGGAGCGTCCCCCTCGGTCCGGACGGAAGCGCCGCGCATGCTCAGGAGGATGCGGCGGTCGCTGATGTCGAGGCCGCTGACCTCGGACCGGAGCGCCTCGCCGCGCTTCACCTTGCGGGTGCCGTCGGCGATGTCCGCGGGAAGGTCGTGCGACGCGATGAAGCCATCGATGCCCTCGGCCAGCGACACGAAGATGCCGCCCTCGAAGGTGTTGATGATCTTGCCGTCGACGACGCGCCCCTGCGGGTAGTCGTTCGGGATGTGCGACCAGGGGTCGTCGAAGAGCTGCTTGATGCCGAGCGAGACCTTCTTGTCGTCGTGGTTGATCGACAGGATGACCGCCTCGACGTCGTCGTTCTTCTGGTAGAGGTCCGACGGGTTCGCCACGCGGAGCGTCCACGAGAGGTCGCTCTTGTGCACCATGCCGTCCACGCCGTCGCGGATGCCGATGAAGATGCCGTAGTCGGTGATCGACCGCACCTTGCCGGTGACCTTGTCGCCCGGGTTGAACTCGTTGACGAAGAGCGTCCAGGGATCGGGCTCGAGCTCCTTGATGGAGAGCGAGATGCGCTTCGCCTTGGCGTCGACCTCGAGCACCTGGCACTCGATCTCGTCGCCCACGTTGAGGATGTTCTTCGGGTGCTTGACCCGGCGCGTCCACGACATCTCGGAGACGTGCACGAGGCCCTCGACGCCGGGCTCGAGCTCGATGAACGCGCCGTAGTCCGTGATCGAGACGACCTTGCCGTTGACCTTCTTGCCCTGCGGGAACGCCTCTTCGGCGTGGCTCCACGGGTCTTCCATGGTCTGCTTGAGGCCGAGGGAGACGCGCTCCGTCTCGGCGTTGTACTTGAGCACCTTGACGGTGACCTCGTCGCCGACCTGGAACAGCTCGCTCGGGTGCTGCACGCGGCCCCAGCTCATGTCCGTGATGTGCAGCAGGCCGTCGATGCCGCCGAGATCGACGAAGGCGCCGTACTCGGTGATGTTCTTGATGACGCCCTTGGTGACCATGCCCTCGGAGAGCTTCTCCAGGGTGTCGCGCTTGAGCTCGTCGCGCTCCTTCTCGAGGAGCACGCGCCGCGAAAGCACGATGTTGCCGCGCTTCTTGTTGAACTTGATGACCTTGAACGGGAATTCCTGCCCGATCATCTTGTCGAGGTTCCGGATCGGGCGGAGGTCCACCTGCGAGCCCGGAAGGAAAGCCTTGACGCCGCCGCGGATGGTGACCGAGAGGCCGCCCTTCACGCGCGCGGAGATGGTGCCGGAGATGATCTCGTCGCGCTCACAGGCGGCCGAGATCTCGTCCCACACCTTCATCTTGTCGGCCTTCTCCTTCGACAGGAGCACCAGGCCGTTCTCGTCCTCGCGGCTCTCGACGAGCACGTCGACGCGATCGCCGGCCTGCACGGTGACCTCGCCGCCCGCACCGGTGAACTCCGAGAGGGGGATCACGCCCTCGCTCTTGAAGCCGATGTCGACGACGACGTTCTCCTTGTTCACCCGCAGAACCGTGCCTTGCACGATCTCGCCTTCGCGGATGTCGTTTCGCGCTGCGCCGGTCGCTTCGAACAGCGCCGCGAAACTTTCCATGTCACCTGTGCTCGTCTGGCTGGTCTCGTGAGTAGTCATGCAGTTCTTCTATGGCCGTCCTTTCGGAGTAGTACCGACGGAGGATCGCGACGACCGTGCCTCGCGCGCCTTTCGGTAGACCCGGCGGAAGGTGCCGCAGCACCCATTTGCTGCGCGACCTTCGGACGGACGGAAGACGCTGTGGAGAAACGAGGCAGACGGGCCGGCGGACCCTTCCGTGGCCTATGGGCCGGGGTTGGTAGAGCAAGCCGCCACCGCTGTCAACGCGCGCGGCGGGCTTCGGCGAGGGCGACGATGCGATCGACCACCGCGTCGGGCCCCAGTGCCGTCGAGTCGACCCGGACCGCGTCGGCCGCCTCACGGAGCGGAGCGATGGCCCGCTCGCTGTCCTGCCGGTCGCGTTGCACCACCTCGGCCAGGGTCACGCCGTAGTCCGCCGCGACGCCTTTGGCGCGAAGCTCGTCGCAGCGCCGCTGCGCCCGCGCCGCGGGTGTCGCCGTCAGAAAGACCTTCAACGCCGCGTCGGGGAACACCACGGTGCCGATGTCGCGCCCTTCGAGCACGACGCCCTGGGTCCTGCCGAAGGCGCGCTGCGGCGCAAGGAGCGCCGACCGAACGCCCGGGTACGCCGCCACGGCGCTCGCGCCCATGGAGACCTCCGGCGTGCGCAGCGCGTCGCCGGGATCGATGCCGTCGAGGTGCACCCGCGTCCGCCCGCCCTCGCCGCTGACGAGCACCATGCGTCCGGCGTCGACGGCCTCGACCACGCAGCGTTCCACTCCGTCGACGTCTTCGAGGCGAACGCCTGCGCGCGACGCAAGCAACGCCGCCGCCCGGTACAGCGAGCCCGTGTCGACGAGCGCGAAGGCCAGGCGCTCGGCCACCCGCCGCGCGACGGTGCTCTTGCCGGCGCCCGCCGGGCCGTCGATCGCGACCACGAATCCTCCGCTCATGGCACCTCCGCGAGCTCCACTCCGAGGCCGCGCAGCGTAGCGACGAAATACGGATCGCTCGTCGCCACGTTTGAGACGTCGTCGATGGTCGTCGGTCCGTCGGCCGCGAGGGCGAGCACCGCCGCCGCCATGGCGATGCGGTGATCCCCCGCGGCGTCGACCATGGCGCCACCGCGCGGCCGCCCGCCGAGCACGCGCAGTCCCGAAGCGCTCTCGGCGTGCGTCACCCCGAACGACCGCAGCATCGAAGCGAGCGCAGCGAGGCGATCGCTCTCCTTCACGCGGAGCTCGGCGAGGTCCTCGAAGACGCTCTCGCCCGGCGACACCGCGGCCGCCGCCACCAGTGCGGGAACCTCGTCGATGCACCGCGCCGCCAGCTCGCCCCCGACGCGCGCGCCGCGCCGGAGCCCGTCGCCGTGCACGACGACGAGGTCCCCGACGGGCTCGCCGCCGCGCTCGCCCCGCGGAACGACCGCGACGCCGCCGCCCTGGTCGCGAAGGACCTCGACGAAGCCCGCGCGCGTCGGGTTCACGCCGACGTCGCGAACGCGCAGCCGCGAGCCCGGGACGACGTTCGCAGCGGCCGCCCAGAACGCCCCCGCGCTCGCGTCGCCCGGAATGGCGATGCGGAGCGGTGCGAGGACGCCGTCCCAGCCCGTGGGGTCGAGGCGGCACGCGGCGCCCATGGTGCGGATCGGTGCGCCCATCGCCGAGAGCATGCGCTCGGTGTGGTCCCGCGAGAGCGTCGGCTCGCGCACGTCCGTCGGGCCGTCGGCGAAGAGGCCCGACAGGAGCAGGCACGACTTCACCTGCGCGCTCGGAAACGGCAGCGCGACCTCCGTCGCGAAGAGCCTCGCACCGTCGCGCAGCCCGCGAATCGTCAGCGGCGCCGTCTCGTCGCGCGCCCCCGGCTCGATGGAGCCCTCGATGCGGGCGCCGCGCGCGCGAAGGGGCCGCGTGACGCGCCCCATGGGACGCCGCGACAACGACGCGTCGCCGACGAGCACGCTGTCGAAGGACTGCGCGGCGAGCAGCCCCGCGAGGAGCCGCATCGCCGTGCCCGCGTTGCCGCAGTCGACGCGCAGCGGTCCGTTGGCGCGAAGGCCGCCGAGACCCTGGCCCAGCACGCGCAGAGCGCCATCGGTGTCGTCGCGCATCGAGACGCCCATGGCCTCGAGCGCCGTCCGCGTCGCGGCGACATCGGCGCCCGCCGAGAGCCCGCGCAGCTCCGACTCACCGGTGGCGAGCGCGCCGAGGATCAGCGCTCGGTGCGAGATCGACTTGTCGCCGACGACGCGGAGTACGCCTCGCAGCGGTGCGCGCGCCGGCTGGATGATCCATCGACGCGCGCGAGCGTCGGAGGACGTTGCTCCGACGGAACTCACTGGCCGCCGCCGAGCTCCCGCAGGGCCGACGAGATGCGAAGGAGGCGCCCGGCCTCGGCGGCGTTGGCGTCGATGGACAGCGTCACGTGGTCGCCGTCCGCGGCGGCGTGGATCCCTTCGCGCAGCAGCCTCCCGAGGCCCAGCAGGCGCACCGCGAGCTGGCCCGCGAACTCCCGCGCCGACGCGTCGACGACGCGCACGATCTCCTGCGCGGCCTGCGGCGACCGCGCGCGCCCCGCGGCGTGCACCGCGACATCGTCGGCGACGTCGGCCCAGGCGACGGCCACGTCGAGCGCATCGGCCTGCGGCACCGCGGGCTGCGGAACGCCCCGCACGCGCCCACGAATGGCCGCGAGGTCCGCCGCCCCGCGCAGCGCACCGCGAGCACCGCCGGCGAGCTCCCACAGCCCCGCGAAGCGCCGGTCGTCGGACACCGTGTGCGCCTCGATGCCGGCGAGTCGTTCCGCGACGCGGCGGCGCAGCGACCGGTCGGCCACGACGACCACGTCGGGCGCCGGAAAGAGGAACACCCGCTCCCCGATGACGGCCTCGCGCACCCCGGACTCCGTCGACTCCTGCACCGCCACGTGACGCGCCGCGGAGACCGCCGCGAGCACGCCCTCGCGGGTGAGTCCGCCGCGCGCGACGAGCACCGGCCATCCCGCCGACGCGCCTGTCCCGGGAGGGAGGTACACCGCGACGACGAGCGCGTCCGAGACGTGCAACGCGTCGAAGCCGAGCTCTCGCTGCACCGTACCGAGGTCCGAACCGAGGGACGCCGCCAACGCGAGGGCGCCTTCGAAATGCGGTGAGCGCCGAGCGGCCGCGAGATCGAAGCGACCGAACGCCGCGGCGCCGGGCGGAAGGAGCGCGAGGAGCTCGCCGTGCGGATCGGGCGGCGTCGGTGCCGGCGGACGCGCCGTCGGTGCCACGGGACGACCGGCGCACGCCGCCGCGCACGCGAACACCATCGCAAGGCCGAACGTCCGACGGACCACGATCACGCGCGGCTTCTACCACGCAAGGGCGCGCGGGGCGTGTGCTAGAGGAGCCGCGATGCTCTCCTACGCCACGGTCTCCGCACCGGGCGCCACCCCCGCGCGGGCGGCGTTCGTCCTCCACGGCATCCTGGGCTCCAAGACCAACTGGCGCACCCTCGCGCGTCGCATCACCGCTGAGGATCCGTCGTGGGCCCTGGTGCTCGTGGACCTGCGGCTCCACGGTGCCTCGCAAGGCATGGCGCCGCCGCACACCCTCGCGGCCGCGGCGCGGGACCTCGACGATCTCGCCACGACGCTGCCGCTGCCCGTGCACGGCGTCGTCGGCCACAGCTTCGGCGGCAAGGTCGCCCTCGCCTACGCGCGGGATCGGGCGGCGGCGTCGCACCTCGTCGTGGTCGACTCGAACCCCGGCGCGAGGCCCGACCGCGGCGGCTCCGAAGCGTCCCTGGCGGCCCTAGAGACGCTCTCGTAGATGGTCCCTACCTGGGAGCGGCGCGAGGACTTTCTCGCGGCCGTGCTCGCGGCGGGGCACGGGCGGGACATCGCCGCCTGGCTCGCCATGAACCTCGAGCACGCCGAGCGCGGCTTTCGCCTTCGCCTCGACGTCGCCGCGATCCGAACGCTCCTCGACGACTACTTCGTGCAGGACCTCTGGGACGTGCTCGAGTCCCCGCCGCCTGGCCGTCGCGCGACGGTCGTACTCGGGGCGCGCTCGCCGGTGTTGGACGTTGCCGAGCTCGAGCGCCTAAAGCGGTTGCAGTCCCGTGGTCTGCTGCGCCTCGACGTCATCGCAGACGCGGGGCACTGGGTGCACGTCGACCAGCCCGACGCCACCGTCGACGCCGTCGTCCGCGGTCTCGGCCCCGCCTGACGACGCGTTCGCTCAGCCGCCCGGCAACTGCAGGGACGGTCCGACACCCACGCCCTGCGCGAACCCCGTCATCACCTTCACCATCAGCGCCTCGACGCCGGGGACGCGCATGAACGCTGCGAAGCCGTGGTCGCGAAGCACGCCGAGGGCCGCGAGGTCGCTCTGGAACCACGGCGTCAACCACCGCGTCGCGTAGGTGTAGAAGCGGAGGTTCGATCTGCGCATGCGCGTGTATCGCGCCAACGCCGCCGCCGCGTCCCCGCCCTCGGCGAGCACCGTCGCGAGGGTCCACGCGTCGAGCAGCGCGAGGTTCGCGCCCTGGCCGAGCTGCGGGCTCATCGCGTGCGCGGCGTCGCCCAGATAGACCACGCGGCCCGCGTGCCAACGAGGCATGGAGACGTCCATGTAGCGGGTGAAGACGAACTGCGCCGGGTCCGTCACGGCCTGGAGCGGACCGTCGAGGGCGGGCAGGAACGATCGAAGCTCGCGCTTGCACGCATCGAGGCCGCGCGCGCGCCACGCCTCGGCGCGGTCGTGACGCACCGAATAGAAGACGCTCACCTTGCGTGGACCCGCGGTGCTGCCCGGTCCCAACCCCGACGGGAGCGCCCCGACCATGCGCCGCGTGCCGTCGACCACCTGATGCAGCACGCCGGTGAAGCGCGCCTCGGGGTCGTCGAGCACGGCCCACATCGCGCCCCAGGGATACTCCCGGATGCGCTTGCGAAACGAGGTGTCGTCGCGAAGGTGCGAGCGCGCGCCGTCCGCCACGATGCACAGCTCGTGGGGTCCGACGCGGGATCCGTCGGGGTGCACGAAGAAGAGTCCGTCCCCCGACGGCGTCGCGACGAGGTCCTCGATGGCCTCGCCGGTGCGAAGCGTCGCCCCGCTCGCCGCCGCCGCTGCGAAGAGCCGCTCGAAGAGGGCTCCGCGATGCAGCCCGAAGCCCCGGTGCCCGCCGTCGAGGGCACCGTAGCGCAGGCGAAACACCGTGCGGCGCTCCAGGGTCTCGCAGCGGAGCCCGTCGAGGGGCTCCGCGCGCGCGACCACGTCGTCGAGCACGCCGAGCGCACGCAGCACCGCCTGCCCCGTCGGCTGCAGCAGGATGCCCGCGCCGACGGCCCCGGGCTCGGCGACGCGCTCGTACACCGTGACGCGATGCCCCGCTCGCGCGAGGAGCGTCGCCGCCGCCGACCCCGCGGTGCCGGCGCCGATGACGCCGATGTCGAGCACGCCGCGCACCGCAGCTCAGATCACGTCGAAGCTGTACCCGCCGTCGACGTAGCCCTGCGACGCGATGCCCTTGCGAAGCTCGTCGTCGTTGTCGTCGAAGGCCGCCACCGCCGCGCGCATCCTCCGCTCCGCCGCACGCGCGAAGCAGGTCGTGAGCTCGAGCTCGCGGCGCGCGCCCTCCTCGCCCTTGCGCTCGATGGCGCGGGACGTCCGCGAGATCACCGCGGCGAGCGCGTAGAGGTCCATCGCGAGGTCGGCCACGCGGCGCTGCGTGTACTGCATCTCGGTGATGTCCTTGCCGTGCCGGCGAAGCGCCTTGTCGATGCTCTTCTGGAAGTGCCCGACGTACTCCTCGAAGGTCACGACCTCGCGCCGCAGGGCGCCGTGCGCGCGGTTCATGCGCTCGCGGCCGAAGGTCGAGCGAGCCCGCTGCATCGCGAAGTCGTAAACGAGGCCCATGCCCTTGATGGGCTCGCGGATCGCCCGCACCACCTCGGTGAGCTTGCGTCCGGGGCCCTGCATCCCGCTCAGCGCGACGAAGGAGCGCAGCACCTCGTTGGTGCCCTCGAAGATCGGGTTCGCCCGCGCGTCCCGGAGCATCCGCTCGCAGGGGTGGCCCTGGACGTACCCGGCGCCGCCGAAGATCTGCAGCGCGTCGTCGGCCACGCGCCACGCGACCTCGCTGCCGAAGACCTTGCAGAGCGCGCTCTCGAGGGACCAGTCGGGCACCTTGGCGTCGACCATCCCCGTGGTCAGGTACACCATCGACTCCAGGGCCCAGGTCTCGCACATCATCCGCGCGATGCGGTCCTTGATCATGCCGAACTCGCCGATGGCGCGGCCGAAGGCCTGGCGATCCTGCACGCGGTCGACGCTCAGCCGGATGAGCCGGCGGCACATGCCGACGCAGCCCGCGGCGAGCGAGAGCCTCCCGCCGTTGAGGACCTCCATCGCGATGCGGAACCCCTTGCCCGCCTCGCCCAGCACGTTCTCCGAGGGCACGCGCTTGCGCTCCAGCCGGATCGACGGCGTCGACGCGCCGCGAAGCCCCAGCTTGGCCTCGTTCGGTCCCCGGACCATCCCGTCCCCGGACTCGACGAGGAACGCGGTGAGCCGTGGCTTCGAGCGCTGGTCGAAGGCCGTCGTTCGCGCGAACACGGTCACGACGTCGGCGAGCGCGCCGTTGGTCACCCACGTCTTGGTCCCGTCGAGGGTCCACGCCTCGCCGCCGGGGTCCAGCGTCGCGCGGGTCTGCATCGCCGATGCGTCGCTGCCGGCGCCGTGCTCCGTGAGCGCGAAGGCGGCGATGCGCTCGCCGCGGGCCATCGCCGGGAGCAGCCGCCGACGCTGAGCCTCGGTGCCGAAATGTTGGAGCCCCGCAGCGCCGAGCGCGAGGTGCGCGCCCACGGTGACCGCGAGCGAAGCGTCGTAGCCGGCGAGCTCCTGCACCACCCGGGCGACGCCCGTCGCGCCGAGCCCTGCGCCGCCGTACTCCGTCGGTACGCTGAGCCCGAAGAGCCCGATCTCGCGCGCTCCGGCCAGCACGGCCTCGGGCAGCGCCGCGCCCGCGTCGATCGCCGCGCCGTCGACGCTCTTCCGCGCGAAGCCCCGGACGCCGTCGAGGATCAACCCCACGTGCTCGCGCTGCTCCCGCCCCAGCTCGGGGTACGGGAAGATCATCTCCTCGGGGATCGCCCCGTAGAAGACGGACTTGAGGAAGCTCTCCTCCATCGCCATGGCCGTGCACGTACCACGCACCCGCCCGGGCGCGGGAGAAACCGCCTGCGAGGCGGCCTTCGCGACGAGGTCGTTCCGTGGTCAGATCCGGCGATGACCACCTCCTCGCTGATCCCGTGCATCGGCTGCCAACGCCACGTGCGCGCCTCCGAGCCCGAGTGCCCGTTCTGCGGCGCGGCCGTAGACGACACGAGCCTCGCGCGCGTGGTTCCGGTCCCGTCGCAGCGCCTCAGCCGCGGCGCGGTGGTCGCGTTCGCGGCGGCGTTCCTCTCCAGCGCGTGCACGCAGCAGCGCCCCCCGGTGCCCGCGCCGCCCCCTTCGAACGAGCCCGCCGACATGCGTGCGATCTACGGTGGACCGCCCTCGCCCGCGCCGCTCCCGACGCCGGTGGACGCCGGAAGCCCCGCGCAGCCCGACGTGCAGGTCGTCGACGTCGTCGTGGCGCACCCGACGCCTACGCCGCCGGTCACCCCGGAGCCCGTGCGTCCGCCGCATCCGGTGCTGCACCCGAGCGCCCCGACGGTTCGCTACGGCGCGCCGCCGCGTCCCTGAGCGGCACCGACGATCAAGGCCGCACGCTCGTCCACGCCGCGTCGTCGGCGTCCATTTGCGTCAGCCAGTCGAGCAGCGCCACGCCGCCCGGTCCACGAAGTGTCGCCAGGCCCGTCAGGAGCACGTGGCTCATGCCCTCGGCGACGAATACGTGGGCGTTCGCGATGGGGTCGATGCGGCGATGCGCGACGTCGAGGAGCTCCGTGCGGAACTGGTCCGTGGTGATGCCGAAGTACGTGCTGATAGTCGGGTCGTCCGTGTACGAGAGGAGCGCGAGGCGCGCGGGCGGCGGAAAGCGCGTGCCGTAGTACGTGAACAGCTCCTCGAGGTTGTCCCGGCAGCCCGTGCACCCCGCGGGAAACTGGAGGTTCCAGCCGTCGCGAATGGCGAGCCAGCGCGGGTCCGGCGGACGGATGGGCGGCCCCGAGTCGTCGACGAGGTCGACCCGCGCGTGCGGGAACGCGTTCGCCACGCGCTCCCAGTTGAGCCCGGCTCCGAAGCCCCCCGCCGAGGCGCCGCTCAGCGTGATGCGGTCGACCGACGGGAACGTGAGCGTGAGGCGCGCGAGGAACGCGTCGAGGTTGCGCGCGCCGACGTGGAACGTGACGTGGTGCTGCCCGGCCCACACGTACTCGACGATGCGATCGCCGCCGTGGATGTCGCCGGTGCAGTACGGGACGTAGACGAGGTTCGCGTCGCGCCACGGGTTCCGCGCCGCGCTGCGGTCGTAGAACATCAGCGACGAGAGGCTCGCGGACTCCGACGCGAACTCCGAGGCGCCGTAGCCGGACGCGAGGTTCGCCGCCGTGCGCGCGCCGTAACAGGTCAGCGCGTCCCAGCACCCTCCGCCGCCCTGCATGAAGATCAGCAGCCGGTGCGAGCCCGGGTGGAGGTTCACGCCGATGCCCGTGGGCGCGCCGTTGCCGCACGCGCTGTCGGGGAACGGCACCCAGGTCCAGGTGTCGGCCGGTGCCGTGATCGCCTCGCGCGGCGACGACGCGTCGGGCGTGAAGCGCACGAGCACGTCCTCTTCGGACCCCAAATCCGCCGGTGTCGATGCGTCCGCTGCGCCATCGCCCGCGTCGGGGCCTGCGTCCCGGGCAGCGTCGGTCACGCCGAGATCCGCCGCGGCGTCGACCGGGGCGACGTCTCCGCCACCGCATCCGACCAACGCCCTGGCCACGAGGGACCACCCGGTGATGCCGACGAGGACGCGCATCGTCCGATCATGCACGGCGACCCGAAGCGCCGACAAATCCCGTTCACCTTGCGGCTGCGCGGAGCCGCCGCATAGAGTGCCGGGTCGTGGACCCCGCCTCGGAGCCGTCGCTTCGCGTCATCGGGAAGTACGATGTGCGCGGCGAGCTCGGCCAGGGCGGCATGGCGGTGGTGTACCGAGCGCACGATCCTGCCCTCGACCGCGACGTCGCCGTGAAGGTGCTCCACCCGCACCTCGCGAAGGACCCCGAGAGCCGCATGCGCTTCGAGCGCGAGGCGCGCGCCGCCGCACGACTCCGCCACCCGAACATCGTCGAGGTCTACGAGTTCTCCGAGGGCGCCGGCGAGGCGTACATGGTCACGGAGCTCCTCGAGGGCCCGACGCTGCGCCGGTTCTTCGAGACGCACCGCGACCTCCCCGCCGAGGTCGTGGCCGCCGTCGGCGTGGTGCTCTGCGACGCGCTCGCCTGCGCGCACGCCCAAGGCGTCGTGCACCGCGACGTGAAGCCCGACAACCTCCTGCTCTCCAAGGGGCGGTTGAAGCTCACGGACTTCGGCATCGCGCACGTCGCCGACCAGCGGGAGATGACCGCCACGGGACAGGTGCTGGGGTCGCCCGCGCACATGGCCCCGGAGCAGATCGAAGGCGCCGACGTCGACGCGCGCACGGACCTCTTCGCCGCGGGCACGGTGCTCTACCTGCTCTCGACGGGACGGCTGCCCTTCGACGGTCCGAACCCGCATTCGCTGCTGCGCAAGATCCTCGACTCCGACTACGCCGACCCGCTGCGCGTGGCGCCCCGCATCGGGCATCGCTTCGCGGCCATCATCCGGCAGGCGATGTCGCGCATTCCCAGCGATCGGTACGCCGACGCCACGGCGATGCGCGCCGCTCTCACGTCGTTCCTAGCGGAGGTCGGATGGGAGGATCCGCCCGCGGAGCTCGATCGCTTCTTCGCCGACCCCGACGGCGTCGCGGCAGCGCTGCGAAACCGCTTGCTCGCGAGGCTCCCGGATCTCGGCGTCGCAGCCCGCCAGCGCGGCGACGTGCAGGACGCCCTCGGGTACTTCAACCGCGCCCTGGCCCTCGACCCCGGCAACGCCCGCGTGCTCGGCCTCGTGCGCGGCGCCGCGCGGTCGCAGCAGCGGAAGAAGGTCCTGCGAGCGGCCGGCATCGTCGGGGGAGCGGCGATCGCGAGCGCGACCCTCGGGCTCGCGTTGCTGGAGCGCCTGGCCCCGCGTTCGCGGCCGACGACGCACCCGGCGATGGTGCTCGCTCCGGAGCCGCCCCGGACTCCGCCGGCGCTCGCCTTCGACGCCGCGACGCCAGCCGCGCCCGACGTGATCCCTGCACGCACCCCCCCGACGGCCGCGCGCGCCCCGTTCGCCGACGCGTCGGTATCGAGCGTCGCGGTCCGCGTGCCGACGCGCGCCGCGGAGCGCCTTCGGCACCCCGATGCGGCAGTCGTGGAGCCGACCCGGCTCGCGGTCTCGTTCCACCCGATCCCTCCGAATGTGATGTACTCCGTGAACGGTGCAGCACCGCGCGAGTTCCGCAACGACGACATGCCTCTGCGGTTGCCCGTGGGGCAGCGAGCGACGGTGGTCTTCTCTGGCGAGGGCTGGGAGTCGTACACGTGGTCGGAGCGGATAGATCCGGGCCACACCGACCCCGAGGTTCGCTTTCGCATGCACCGTCACGCGGTGCCGGCGCCCTGAGCCTCGCCTTCGCCTTGGCGCTGCGCGCGTCGCCCGCGCGGGCCGACGAGGTCGACGACCTGATGCTCGCGCGCGATGCATACCTGAGCGGCGAGTTCGACCGCGCGGCCGCGTCGCTGCGGGAGCTCGCGGACCGGCCCGGCGAGACCGCTCGCATGCAGGCCGTGCGACCCACGGCGCGGCGCCTCCTCGCGGCCTCGCTCTTCGCCCTCCGCCGCGTGCCCGACGCACGGGACGTGATCGCGACGATCCTCCGCGACGACCCCGCCGCACGCCTCGAGCCGACGCAGTTCGAAGCGCCCTTCGTGCGCCTCTTCAACGAGGTCGCGCGGGAGATGCAGCCCGAGCTCGACGAGATCGCCGCGACGCGCCGCGCGAACGACCTTCAGCGCTCCCTCGCCCGCGATGATCGGCGCCGCCTCGCGCTCGCGTTCCTCGGGTCCGCGGAGCGCGTCGAGACGGTGCCGCGCTGGCAGATGTTCGTCCCCTTCGGCGTCGGCCAGTTCGCCAACGACCAGCGCGCCGTCGGCTGGACATTCCTCGCGCTCGAGTCCCTCGCGCTCGTCGGGACCGTGGTCAGCTTCGCCGTCGACCAGTCGGTGCAGTCGGACCTCGCACCGGCCGGGTCGTTCCGCGCCGACGTGTCCCTCGACATGCAGCGCGCATCCATCGCGTCGGCGATGCGGTACCTGAACTGGACGTCGGCCATCGCGCTCGGGAGCCTCGTCGTCGCGGGCGTGCTCCAGGCCAACGTGGCCTACGCGCCGCAGCGGGTGACGCGCGTTCCGCGACCGCTGCCGCCCGCGCTGCAGGGCCTCGAGATCGGCATGATTCCGGGCGGAGCCTCGGGCGGAATGCGCTTGACCTTCTGACCTCGCAGCGAAGATGAATCGCCGTCGATGGGCGCTCGTCGAAGCGGTCATCCACGTAGGAGAGGTCAACGATGGCTACACGAATCCCGGGTCGACGATGGTTCCTTCTTGCGAGCGCGGTGGTGTCCATGGCCGTGTCCGTGGCGTTCCTGCTGGGGACGGCTCCGGTCGCCGAGGCGCAGTCCGCCGACGACGTCCGGCAGTTCACCCGCGAGTGCGGACGCTGCCACAGCAACCCCTATGACGAGGGCGATCAGGGGCCCGACATCCACAACAAGAACATCTCGGTCACGAAGATGACCGACACGATCCGCAACGGGACGAAGCGCATGCGGCCGATCCCGCCGACGAAGCTCAGCGACGCCCAGCTCGAGCAGGTGATGAACTTCCTCCGCACGATCCACGCGGTGCAGTAGTCACTGCAGCACTATCGTCGCGCCCCGCGCGATGCGTGCGCCGCGCAGCACGGCGGCGTTCTCGTGGTCGCAATTCTCCACGCGCAGGTCCCAGTTGCCGGTCGGCACGCGCACGACGCGGGTGGTGCCGTCGGGCACCGTCGCACTCCCCAGCAGGTCCTCGGACCACGAGTCCGAGTTCATCGGCGACACGTAGAGATAACAGACGACGTCGCGGGTCCGGTTCAACACCGACACCGGCACCGCCGAGGCGTCGTCGCGGGCGCGCTGCGCCGACGCGCACGCACCTGCCAACGCGACGAGAAGAACGAGAGCCGTCGATCGAAGCACGGACGAAGCATGGTCGGAGCGGACACCCGCGACAACTTTCGCGCGGCGGGACGGCTGCCACGCGAGCGCGTATGCTTCGACCCGCGAGAACGGTGAGGTCCTGATGCCCTGCCTGCGGTGGATCGGCGCGAGCGGTCGCGGCCAATTGTTTCCCATCTACAAGTCGATCACGAGCCTCGGCAGCGCCGGCGGCAACGACGTGCTCCTCGGGGCTCCCGGGGTGGCGCCGTGGCACGCGCAGATCGTCTTCGACGGGCGCGACTTCTCCCTCGACGAGAGCGATCCCGTGGCCGAAATCCAGGTGAACGGCAAGCGCAAGCGCCGCGCGCGCCTCGCGCACAACGACCGCGTTCTCCTCGGCGAAGCCGAGCTGGTCTTCTCGCTCCTCGAAGAGTCCGAGGCGCCCGGCGGGGCGGCGGGCGACGGCGGCGCCGCGGAGATCACCGGGCTCCGCAAGCTGTTCCAGTTCAGCGAGCGGCTGCTCGTGACCCGCGACGTGCAGGCGCTGCTCGAGGCTCTGCTCGACGGCGCCATCGAGGCCACCGGCGCCGACAAGGGCTTCGTGGTGCTGCTCCGCGACGGCAAGACCGAGGTGCGGGCCGCGCGCAACCTCCGGCAGGAGAACCTCCCCGACGCCGTACGGCACCTGTCCGACAGCATCCTCGCGCAGGTCATCGCGTCGAGGCGGCCGCTCATCGTCCATGACGCCGCGCAGGACCTCATGTTCAAGGGAGCCGCGTCGGTGATGAACCTTCGCCTGTGCTCGGTGATGTGCGCGCCGCTCATCGCCGGGGGCGACCTGCTCGGGCTCATCTACCTGGGCAACGACCGCGTCGCGAACCTCTTCGATCCTCGAACCCTCGACGTGCTGTCGGTGTTCGCGTCGCAGGCCTCGCTGATCCTGCAGAACGCGCTGCTCTTGGAGACGTTGCGCACCGACAACGCGGAGCTCGAGAAGAAGCTCAAGAGCACGCGCTTCGGCGAGATCATCGGGAGCTGCGCGTCGATGCTCGACGTGTACCGCAAGGTGCAGAAGGTCGCCCCGACGGACATCTCGGTGCTCATCACGGGCGAGACCGGCACCGGCAAGGAGCTCATCGCGCGGGAGATCCACACGAGGTCGTCGCGCGCGTCGGGCCCGTTCATCGTGATCAACTGTGGCGCGATCCCCGAGAACCTCATGGAGTCCGAGCTCTTCGGGCACGTGAAGGGGGCGTTCACCGGGGCCATCGCGACGCGCCCGGGGAAGTTTCAGAGCGCGCACGGAGGGACGCTGTTCCTCGACGAGATCGGCGAGCTGCCGCTGGCGCTGCAGGTGAAGCTGCTGCGGGCTCTGCAGGAGCGCGTCGTCACCAAGGTCGGCGACTCGAAGCCCGAGGCGGTGAACATCCGCGTGCTGGCCGCGACGAACCGCGACCTCGACGAGGAGATCCGCAAGGGCACGTTCCGCGAGGACCTCTACTACCGCCTCAACGTCGTGAACATCTTCCTGCCGCCGCTGCGCGAGCGCGGCGACGACGTCATCGTCATCGCGCGGCTGCTGCTCCAGAAGCACGCGCCGGAGATGAACGCTTCGGTGCGCGGCTTCACGCCCAACGCGCTCATCGCGATCCGCAAGTACGAGTGGCCGGGCAACGTGCGGCAGCTCGAGAACCGCGTGAAGAAGGCGCTCGTGCTCTGCGACCGCTCGCTCCTCGGCCCCGAGGACCTCGACCTGAACCCCGAGTCTCTCCAGACCATCGTGCCGCTCGAGAAGGCCAAGGAAGATTTCCAGCGGAAGTACATCCTCGACGTCCTCGAGCGGAACAACGGCAACCGCACGAAGACCGCGCGGGACCTCGGCGTCGATCCGCGGACCATCTTCCGCTACCTCGAACGCGAGGGCGGGCCGGCGCCGGGGGCGGCGGGAGACGACTGAGTGGCCGTCGCCGTCGGTCGCGAGCGCGAGCTCGCATGGATCACCGCGAGGCTCGACGCGACGACGGCCACGGGCACCGGCGCGGTGCTCGTCGCCGGACCGGCGGGGACCGGCAAGTCGGTGCTCCTCGACGAGCTCCGGGATCAGTGCCGCGGGGCGGGCGTCGCAGTGCTCGAGGGGTGGTGCATCCGCCACGCCGCGTACGCGCCGTTCCTCGCGGTGGCGTCGCAGGCGCTCGCGTGGCTGCGTGCGCGCGACGAGCAGAACCTTCTGAGCCAGGCGCACCTCGAGGCCCTCGCTCCGCTCGTCGGCAGCCGTGCTCCGCGGGAGCGCGCCGACGTCGACGCCGCCGAGGCGGCCGCGGTGTTCACCGAGGCCGTGATGCGGCTCCTCGGAGCGGTCGGGAGGCAGCGTCCGGTGCTGGTGCTCCTTCGCGGGGCGTCACGCATCGACGAGGCGTCGGCGACGCTGGTGCGCGCGCTCCTCGAGGCTGCGGGCCCGGTGGGCGAGCCCACGCCTGGAGCCGCATCGGCGCTCGTCGTGGCGACCTCCCGGGAGCCGGACCGCCTCGACGCCTTCGACCACCCGCGGGCGGAGCGGCTCTCGCTCCAAGGCCTCGATGCAGCCGCGCTCGGACGCCTGCTCGCGGAGCCCGGCCTGCTGCGCAAGCTCCACGCAGTCACCGGGGGCAATCCGGCGACGCTGCTCGGCTTGCTGTCGCGTCCGCCCACGCCCCGCGGCGAGGAGGTTCGCTCGCAGCTCGAGGAGCTCGGCGAGGTGCCGCGAAGGGTCATCGCGACGCTCGCCCTCGCCGACCGCCCGCTGCCGGTCCCGGTGCTCGCCGCGGCCATCGGCGTCGATGCGCCGACGGTGCATCGGGCCGTTCCGCCGCTGGTCGGCGCCGACCTCGCGCGGCGCACGTTGGATCCGACCGTCGGAGACGTCGTCGTGAGCCTCGCGCAGCGTGACGACGGGGCGCTGGTGCTCGCGAGCTGCGCCGCCTCGGAGCGCGATGCGATGCGCGGTCGCCTCGGCCTCGCCCTCGCCGAATGGGGTCGCGCGACGCCGGAAGAGGTCGTGCGTCATCGCCTCGCCGGCGCCGAGGCCGCGGCCGCCGTCGACGAGGCCCTCGAGACGGCGCGGACCCTCGTGCGGCGTCACGCCCCGGCGTCGGCGTTGGCCCTGCTCGAGGCCTCGGCGCGCGTCGCAGCGCTCGCCTCCGTTCGAGAGATCGCGCTGCTGGCCGTGACCGCGGCGCGTGCGGCGGGCGTCGAGCGGGCCGCGTCGCCGTTCGTTGCGCGCGCCGTGTCCGCGCTCCCCGACGACCCGGAGATCGCGCTCGCCGAGGCAGCCATCGCCCTCGGCGAGAACGACCTCGCCCACGCCGAGCGCGCGCTGGACCGCGCCGCCGCCGTCCCCACATCGGACGACGGATCGGCAGCGGCAGTGCTCCTCGCGCGCGCCGAGCTGCGGTTCCAGCAGGGGCGCTTCGAGGAGTGCGAGCACTTCGCCCGCGACGCCCTCGCCCGCGCCACCGACGAGCGCCGCGTCGCCGAAGCTCGCAACGTGGTG
>CAIMWA010000116.1 GCA_903845045.1 uncultured delta proteobacterium
GCATCAACCTCCTGCGCGAGGGTTTGGACCTCCCGGAGGTCGCCCTCGTGGCGATCCTCGACGCCGACAAGGAGGGCTTCCTGCGCTCGCCGCGGTCGCTCATCCAGACCATCGGGCGCGCGGCGCGCAACGTCGAGGGTCACGTGATCATGTACGCCGACCGCATCACCGCGGCGATGGAGACGGCCATCGGCGAGACCAACCGCCGGCGCACGCTGCAGCGCGACTACAACACCGCCCACGGGATCACCCCGGCGACGGTGCGCCGCGCCATCACGGACCTCTCGCCCGCCGCGGGCACCAACGACTGGACGGCGGTGGGCAAGGGCCGGAAGAAGTCCGCCGACGCCGCGCCGCCGAAGACCTCGGAGGACCGCGCCGCCCTTGCGGAGCAGCTTCGCGCGGAGATGCTCGAGGCCGCCGAGGGCCTCGATTTCGAGCGCGCGGCTGCGATCCGCGACGAGCTTCGGGCGCTCGAGGGGAACGCCCCGGCGCCGAAGACGACGTCGGAGCCGCTGGCCCCGAAGCCCCGCCCCAAGGGCGACGCGAAGAAGCGCTTCGACAAGGCCGGCAAGCGCTTCGGCAAGCGCTGAGGCCGGTCCCGATGGCTAGGGGCGGCCGAGGCCGCGCTGCACGGTCTCGCCGACGAGGCCCAGCACCGCGCGCGGGATGACGAGGTCGCCGCCGACGTGCGTCGCGCCGTCGCGCTCGGTGACGCGCAGCCGACCGACGCTGCCGGCGCTGGCGGCACCCGCGTTGCGCGTGAGCGCGTCGTGGACCATGTGCAGCAGCGTCGAGTCGCCGCGCACGAGCTCCTCGAGCATGCGCGGGTAGAACAACGCGACGCTGGCCGTGCCGGGCGTCGTCGCGCCGTCGATGGCGGGCGGCGCGGGGTGGTTCGCCGTCGCCGTGGCGTACTGCGCGAGCGCGTTGCCCGCGAGGATCACCCACACGTGGTCGCCCTCGGGGACCAGCAGCAGCTCGGAGATCACCGGGCGCGCCGGGGCCGCCGCGGGATGCGCCGCCGTCGCGGGCGGGTGCGCCGAGGCCGGCGTGGCGGCGGTGCCGGGAAGCACGCCGGGGCCGACGAGCGCCGTGAGGGACGGGAGCTCGCCGCGCACGAGCAGCGACCCCGCGGGGAGCTGACGGCTCGTCGGCACGGACCACAGCGCCGGGTCGATGTGCACGTCGGTGCGCATGGCCCGCGCGATGCCGGGGTGACGCAGCGTCTGGACGAGCGTGCGCACGTTTGCCACGAACTGCGGCGACGGCGTCGACACGCGGAGGAGCGCCGTCGCGGTGTAGCGGTCCTGTGCGTCGCGGGCGTGCGTCGAGGCGACGGCGACGCGGTCCTGCGCGACGAGGGCGCCGAGGGCCGTGCGCAGCGCCGTGGCGTCGGCGTCGGAGAGCCGCGAGCGCGGCGTGAGCATGCGCGCGGCGGCGTTGGCGGCGAGGTTGAGCGTCGCCCGCAGCGGCTCGGTGTGCAGCGACCACGCCGAGTACGCGGCGCCGCCCTGCGGGAGCCGCTCGTAGAGGTCCGTCGGGGGCGCGGCGTCGTGGAGCGAGGCGAGCACGTTCTGCGCGAACTGCGCCGTCGGGTTCTGCACCGCGCCGTCGAAGGAGATCGTCGCGCCGCTGTCCTGAACGTGAAGCGCGAGGCGCGCGTCGCGGGCCTCGTGGAGCGACGACCGCACGGCCCCGAGGGCCTCGCGCAGCCACGCGCGGGCGGCGTCGGCGAAGGCCGGGTTGTTCGGGTCGGCGCCGGGCGCGAACTGGTCCACGAGCTGCGCGATGCCGCGGTCGAGGTCGCCGTGGAACGCCGCCTCGATGGACTGCGGGTGCAGGTCCACGACGAGCACGCCGTCGCTCGCCGACACGGGCTGCGCACCGAGCGTTCGCGTGAGGTACGGGACGTACGCGTTGACGAAGTCCTCGTAGCCGTCGCGGCGGTGCACCATGATCAGCCGCGCGCCCTCGGTGCCCGGCACCGGCGCGAGGATGAGCTCGTCGCCGCCGTGCGCGTTGGGCCGCACGAGGCGCTGCAGGCGGAACGACGGGTTGCCGAAGGCCTCGAGGGTGTGGCCGTCGGAGAGCTGCGCCCGCGCCGCGGCGAGCGAGCGCACCGCGAAGGACGCCACGCCCTCGACGTCGTTGGCGTGCGTCGCCACGACGAGGTCCACGCCGCCCTCGAAGTCCACGGCGTGGGCCGCGCCCTCGTCGTTCAAGATGTCGGGGAGCGCCGAGCGCACGCCCTCTTCGGCGAACTGCTGCATGCCGAGGAGCTCGCCGATGCGGCGGGCCGCGCCGAGCACCGACGCCGCGCGCACGGTCAGCACCGCCGTCGACGGACGCTCCACCGGCGAGGTGTCGACGTCGACCTCGACCTCCGTCGAGACCGCCGTCGCCGCGGGGGGCGGCGGCACCGGGGCGGCCGACGGGCGCGGCGTCGAGGCGCACTGCGGGAGCAGCGCGGCGACGACGAGGGCGGTGGCGAGGGAGGAGGAGGTCCTGCGGTTCCGCGGCATGGGCGCGGACCCTAGCGCAAGGGGGCTAGAATTTGTACGTGATGCCGAGGCGCACGTTCATCGGGAGCGAGAGGTTCCAGAAGTCGGCGGTCTCGGGGCGGCGCGTGGTGTTCGAGCCCGGTCCGAGGAAGCGCCCGGCGCTGTCGTACTGCACGTCGTCGGGGAACGGGAGGTAGAGCGTTCCCGAGGCGACGAAGGTGAGGTGGCGGAAGATGCCGAGCTCCAGGGAGAGGCCGGCGAGGCCGCGCATCGTGCCGCCGACGGAGCAGCTCGCGCCCGTGTAGCCGCCGTTGTCGGCGGTGCGGTTGTCGCAGAGCGACCAGTTCCCGCGGCTGTCGGAGAGCGACACGTTCACGCGGCCGGGGTTGTCGAGGTTGTACTCGAAGCCGCCGTGCAGCGAGATCGCGAAGGCGCCCACGCTGGCGTTGGACGACTCCTGCGCAGCGTTCTGCGCGTCGCCGCCGAGGTTGAAGTGGAACGACAGGTTGCCCTGCATCGCGAGGCCGAAGCCGCTCGACGAGCGCACGCCCACGGCGCCGTAGGTGCGGAGCTCGACGCCCGCGGAGATGAGGTCCGACGCGAAGCGCCAGCCGGCGCGGGAGCGCAGCTCGAACTCGTAGAAGTCGAAGCGCGTGCGCATCGCGAGGCCGCCGTCGACGGCGAAGTTTCCGAAGCTGCGGAACGTCCCGTAGGGCACGAAGCCCATGGTGGCGCGAAGCTCGAGGGGCATGCCGCCGAAGCCAGCGAACACGTCGAGGGCGCCGTCGCCGCGCATGAGCGGCGCGGCCCCGAGGGTGCTGATCGCCGCGCGGCGCCGGGCCACGTCGAGGTCCGACGGACCGATGCGGCGCGGGGCCGCCATGATGACCTGCGCGTTGTCGCCGGGGCGCACCTGCACCTCGCGGATCCACGGCTCGTAGTTGTCGGCGCGCACGGTGATGCGCACGGCGCCGGCGGGCACGTTGGGCACGTCGCCGAGGGGGCGCCCTTGCGGCTCGTCGTTCAGGTAGACCATGGCGTTGGTCAGCCCGAGGGCCTGGATGTGCAGCGTGCCGACCTGCGCGGTGCGGTGCAGCGCCGCGGTGATCTCGCACGGCGGGATCGCGGCCACGTGGCAGCGCTGCGTGAAGTCGTCGAAGCCCGGCGACCGCACGAGCACCACCACGTCGGACTCCGGCGCGTTGGTGCGCTCGAAGCGACCGTGGCCGACGCTCTGGCTGTCGACGAAGATCTCGGCCTCGGGGTTCTGCGGCGCCGTCACGCGCAGCACGCCGCGGTTCGCCGCGGGCGGGAGGTCCGTGTCGGCGAGCTCGAGCACGCGCTGCTGGCCCGCGGTGATGACCACGTCGCGCACCACGGCGTCGCGTCCCGGAGCGGTGACGCGCACGGTGTGCTGCCCCGGCGTGACGCTCGGCTGGTCGACGCGTCCGCCGCTGAGCGCGAGGCCGTCGCCGTCGAGGAACGCCTGCGCGCCCGCGACGGGGACGATGACCCGGAGGCTCCCGGTGGTGGCCGCGGCGGCCTCGAGATCGATGGCCACGGCCTGGGCCTGGCCTGCGGCCACGGTGACCTCGCGGCGCGTGCTGCGAAAGCCCGACGCCGACACCTGCACGATGTGCGTGCCCGGCTGCACCGCGTCGCTGGACGGCGGCATGCCCGCGAGGGGCACGCCGTCGAGGGTGACCTGCAGGTCCGTCGGGACCGGTCCCGCGGGGTTCGACACGACGACGCGCACGGTGCCGGTCGGAGCGACGCGCGGGCGCAGCGTGACGTTCACCGTCGCGAGCGCGCCGGAGGTCACGTTGACGGTCTCGCGCGCGGGCTCGCGGCCCTCCATGCGCAGCTCCACGATGTGCGCGCCGGGGGGCACGTTGTTGATGCGTCCCGGCGTCGTGCCGACCTGCGCTCCGTCGAGGTAGATCGGGGCGCCGTCGATGTCGGCGGCGACGTAGACGTTGCCGCCCTGCGTGAGCGCGAGGCTGAAGGGCCGCGGGTTGCTCGCGCCGACGGTGACGTCGAGGGCGCCCGGCACGTAGCCGGGGAGGTCGAAGAGGAGGTGGTGCGGTCCGCGCGTGAGCTGCTGGCGTCGCAGCGGCGTCTGACCCAGCGGAGGCGCCGTCGGTGCGCCGTCGCGCACGGTCGCTCCCGGGGGCACGGACTCGATGGAGACGGCGCTGCGCGGCTGCGCCCAGGCCGGGACGGTCACGGTGCCCGCGGCGGCGGCGAGCAGGAGATGCTTCGATCGGAATTGCATGGTGCTTCGGGCTCCCCTTGGGGTCTCGGTTCAGCCGGGGAAATACCGCCAGCGGTGAGGCGCCGTAAAGGGCGTGGCGACGCTCCCTCCCCGGCGAGGTGTCTCGCCGGAGAGGAGCGCGGTTCAGGGATGGAGGGGGGAGGAGGGGCGATCGCTGCGGGAGGCGCTCAGTAGAGCAGGCCGTACCCGAGGATCTGCGAGATGTGGCGGGTCGCGTCGATGACGCCGACGTAGTTGCGGTACGCCGTCACGTGACGCGACTGGCGCTGCGGCGAGGTGCTGCCCGGGACGAGCTGGCCCTGCGCGTCGCGGACCATGGTGACCTGCCCATCGGCGCCGAGGAGCGGGTTGTTCGAGCCGTCGCGCTGCACCTGGTAGGCGTCCGCGAGCAGCGTGTTGGCGTGCTGGATCATGCGGGACGCGATGCCGCGCTCGATGGTCCGGCCGCCGGACACCATCGCCATGCCCGGGTCGGCGCCGTAGCGCCGCGCGGTGTAGACGATGCCCGTCTCCGGGTTGTTGAAGCGGATGCGCTCCGCCTCGGGGACCTGCACGGTCTCCGCGGCGCCCTCGGTCCAGATGCGCATCTTGTTGATGAGCGTGAGGTCCGTGTTGAGCGACGAGAAGAGCATCGCGTAGATGATCGTCGGGAGCTGCTGGCGGTAGCCGATGTTCGGGAACATCAGCGCCGCGCCCGCGGGCCGCGCCGGCACCACGTCGCGATAGAGCTGGAGCTGCTGCGGCGTGACCTCGTCGCCCGCGGTCGCGGGACGCGGCGCATGCATCGAGACCGTGGCCCAGTCCTCGGAGAGGACGCCGCCGAGGAAGCGGTCGAGCGCGCCCGGGATGTCCGTGGCGAAGTTGACCTGGTACTCGCGGCCGTCGAGGTAGAGCGCGCGGCTGATCGTCGAGAACGTCGGCCGCGTGTCGGTGAGCATGATCGCCGCGAAGGACTTCTCCGCCGACGCACCCTCGTGGATCTGGTACGAGAGGTAGTCGAGGGAGCCGCCGCGGCCGTTGTCGAACTGGTCGCCGATGTAGCGGCCGTTGACGAGGCCCACGGAGAACACCGGCGCCGTCGGGTTGCTCGGCGGGTCGAAGATCGACACGTTCGCAGCGCGAAGCTCCGGCGTGCGGCGATCGTCGTCGGCGGACGAGGCGTCCGACGAGGCCTGGTAGTCGCCGGGCTCCGGCATCATCAGCACGCGGGTGAAGAAGTCGAACATCTCCGTCTGCGCGCCGACGGTCGGACCGAGGGCGTTGTCGTCGTTCGCGAAGATCGCGAAGGTCGCGTCGTTCAGGCCGCCACGGTAGAACGCGTAGTCACGCGCGACGTTCCAGTGGTAGCCGCGGACGAGGCGGAAGAACTGGGCCGCGCGGTTGGCGACGCCCCAGGACTGCCACTCGCGGTTTCCGCGGCGGAAGTACATCGCGGGGTACAGCAGGTCGTACTTCCGCGTGATGGACCGGGAGACCTCGTAGATGTCGGCGCCCTGGTCGAAGTAGTTGATGTGGGGGTAGCCGGTGCCACGGTCCCAGGCCACGCGGTAGCGCCAGCGGAGCGCGCCGTTGCCGGCGGAGACGACGTTGCCGCCGTCGGGGGTGCCGTCGGCCACGCGCCAGTACGGAGCGCCCTGCGTCGGGTCGATGGTGGCCGGGTCCGGGCGGTCGCCGTCGGCGTAGTACGTCGGCGTCGTCTCCATGGTCGTCATGGCCGCGTGGTCACGCGAGCCGTGGCTGCAGATCTTCCCGTCGACGATGCGCCACTTGTAGAACGCCTGCTCCTCGGGGGTCGCGTCGCGGCAGTTCGCCGGATCGAACACGTGGAGCTGGCGCGCCATCTCGGTGTAGTGCGCGAGCGCGAGGCCCTCGCCGCCGGGGACGCGCTGCGCCGCCGTGGTCAGCCCCGGGTCGTAGTAGTTGACGATGTACTTCTCCGACAGGTTCGACTGGAGGTTGTACGCGAACGCGCGCTGCGCCTGGCCGCGGGCGATGCCACCGTGGGTGTCGTCGTCCATGGTCTCGATGAC
>CAIMWA010000117.1 GCA_903845045.1 uncultured delta proteobacterium
CCGCCGAAGTCGTCACCGGGGACGTCCTCAGGCTCCGGCGCGGGGGGACGGCCTGCCGGGGCACGACCGCCGCCGCCGCCACCCGCACCACCGCCGCCACGCTGGTAGCCGCCACCTCCACCGCCGCGCTCCCCGCCCGCGGCGCGCTCGCCACCGCCGCCGAAGCCCCCACCCCCGCCCGCACCGCCGCCTTCGCCGCGGCCGCCGAGGAGGATGAGGTTCGAGGCCACGATGTCCGTCGTGTACTTCTTCACACCCGCGGCGTCCTCGTAGGAGCGCGTCTCGATGCGGCCCTCCACGTAGACCCGGGAGCCCTTCGACAGGATCTTCGCCAGCGCCTCGCCGCGCTTGCCCCACAGCACGACGCGGTGCCAGTGCGTGACCTCCTGCCGGGTCTGGTTCTGGTCGAGGTACGACTCCGTCGTGGCGAGGTTGAACTTCAACACCGCACGGTTGTTGGTCGTGAAGCGCAGCTCGGGGTCTGCCCCGAGGTTGCCGATGAGAAGCGCCTTGTTGAGTCCTTCAGCCATGACGTCGTACCTGCGGTTGTGGGTGGATCCCCAACGATCCACGCGCGCACCGTAGAGCCCGCGCGGGTTCCGGGTCAACCAACGTGAGGACAGGGAATGTCCGTCGATCGGGCGCGCTTCAGTAGTCGGCCGGCGGGCAGGTGGCGCCGTGGCGGCGCCGGTACACGGGCTCGCCGTCGACGTAGCGCATGAAGCAGTAGCCGCGGTCGAGGTAGGTCCGCAGCGCGGGGTAATTGTACATGTAGCGCCCGCTCATGGTGCGGCCCGCGTCGATGATGAGCTCGGGCTGCTCGCGGTCGAGGTCGGCGAGGAGCTGCGCGCGGCTGCCCGGGACGGTGCGCTGCTCCTCCTCCTCGCGCGTCGCCTGGAACCACGGGACGACGCCCGCGGGATAGACCGTGTAGACGAAGCGCGACGCGGGCATGCGCTGCGCCGAGACGTAGGTCTCCGCGCGAAATCCCCAGACGAAGATGCGCTCGTTGGGCTCGGTGCGCTCGAGCACGTAGCGCACGATGGGGTCGGTGCGCGGGTCCTGGTACCAGCGATCGGTCTCGCGGCGCAGGCGCACGTTGCGGTGCAGGTTGAAGGCGCACAGCGCGAGCAACGCGGACGCTCCGAGCACCATCGTCGTCGCGCTGGCGAAGCGCCCCCGCGGCGACGACTCCGGCGGCGCGAGGGTGTGCGTCAGCGCACCGCCGGCGACCAGCGCGATCATCGGGTCGACCTGCGCGAAGTAGTGCGGAAAGAAGCGGCCGGTGAAGCACGCGCCGGCGACGCTCCCGAGGAGCTGCGCGAAGACCACCCACGTCGACGCCTCGGAGCGCAGGGCGTCGAGCCGCGAGCCGTCGTGCTCGACCATGCGCCGCACCGAGCGCGCCGCGAGGAGCCACGCCACGGCGCCGACGACCACGATGCCGAAGAGGTACTTGTCGAACTGCTCGCGGAGCTTGTCGCGGTAGGCCACCCAGGTGACCGGGGCCATGAAGATGTCCCGGCCATACCGCTGGTAGTAATAGACGAACTCGTGCAGGTGGCCGGCGGCGCCGTAGATTCCGAGCACCAGCGCGAAGGGTGTCATGGAGCCGAGGGCGAAGAGGCCGGCGGCGCGCACGCGGTCGCGCAGCGAGGTCCCAGGCAGGCCGAGAAGGATCCAGGCTCCGAGCGGCAACGCGTGCACGAGGGTGTTCTGCTTCGTGAGCGCGGCGCACGCGGCCAGGGCGCCGGCGCCGAAGACCGCGAGGCGAGGGCGGCGCACGTTTCCGCGGGGATCGCCGGGCGCACGCAGGAGGCGGGCGACGATGAGCCACGCGCCCATCACGAATTGCATCGCGACGATCTCGCCGTTGAGCCCGATGCCGTCCCAGGGGTTGAGCTCGTAGGTGAAGAAGTACGTCGCGACGAGCACCGCGATGGCGGCCGCCGTCGGCGTGAAGAGCTCGATGCTGAGCACCGCCACGAGCGCCAGCGTCGAGAGGGCGAAGAGCAGCGCCTCGATGCGGATCGGCACCCAGCTCCACATCCCGCCGATGCGCATCGCGAGCGCCGCGAGCCAGTACAGGATGGGGCCTCGCTGTGAGACGCCGTCGACGTACGGCAGCCAGTGCCCGCGGATCATGCGCAGGCCGATGGCCGAGATGTAGCCCTCGTCGTTGCTCACCGGCGCCGGGAACGGCAGCAGGAAGTGGAGGTGCGCGCGCACGGTGATGATCACCGCGGCGAGCAGCGCGAGGCCCAGCGGGCCCCATTGGAGCAGCAGCGCCCGGCGGCGTGCGCGAAGATCTTCGGAGGTCTCGTTCATGGCTGCGAGGGGGGCCCTGCGGCGGTGCTCAGCCCGGCGTGATGAGCTGGAGGTCGAGGCCGCCCGGGTACATGTACGACGTGTACGGAGCGACCCCGTACACCTTGATGCCGAGGGGCATGCCGTTCGAAGTACGAATACGGTGCGGTCCCGCGCCGACGGTGGTCAGCGAGAAGAAGTTGAAGCCGCTCGCGGCCGACGGCGCCGCGGTGACCGGCATGTCGTCGAGGAGCAGCGAGCTGCCCATCGGAGCGACGACGTTGAGCAGGTTGTTCGGGTAGGTCTCGGGGACGTAGAAGTCGTAGCTGGTGCGGAACTGCTGCGCGGGCACCTCGAAGACCATCGCCGGGTCGCCGCCCGCGATGGTGGTGTCGGGCCCCTGTCCGACCATGAACTGCGACACGAGGAACGCCTGCGTGCCGCTCACGCGGAAGTTGTCGTGCGACTGGAACTCGATGAGCTCCCCGGCGCTCAGCGTGACGTCGGGGTGCACCGACGGCGGGTCGAAGGTGAGCGTGTTGCCGTCGGCCTGCGACAGCATGCGGATCACCGACGGGATGCTCGGCCCGCGGTCGCGCAGCGCCGACACGAGGTAGTCGCGACCCCAGGTCTCGTTGGGGAGGAGCTGCTCCTCGAGGTGGTCGCACGCCGGGCGGCCGTCGGGCACCGTGGTGCAGTTGTGCCCCACGAACACCGCGACCGGCTGCGACGCGCGGATCACCGAGCCCGTCAGGTCGCCGGGACCCGTGCCGAGGAGCTCCAACACGTCGCCGGCCTGCAGCGAGAACGTGTGGTCCGCGCCCGGGGCGAGGGCTGGCACGCCCGCGCCGGCGGACACGGCGCACGTCGGGTTGACGGTCACGTCCGTGCTCTCGCCGGTCACCGCGACGATGGCGACGAAGCCGCCGGACGTGCCCCCGATGCTGTACGCGTTCGGCCACGTCGAGGCGGTGTAGTGCTGCGTGAGCACGCCCTGCGGGAGAAGCAGCGAGGCGTCGTTGCTGAACGAGTAGTAGCCGCCGGTGCGCTCGAAGGTGAGCGGGTTGAACTGGTAGGCGGCGACGGGCCCGTTGCTGTGCAGATGGTACGCGCCGCCGCGGCGGAGCACCGAGACCGCCGGAGCCGCGCCGAGGCACATCTCGCCGGGGAGCGCGCGGCAGCCGGGGTTGCGCGGGTTGAACTGGATGAGGTCCGTGACCCACGGGAGCGTCACCGTCTGGATGGCGCCCGGCGCGAGGTCGAGCTCCTGCGGTGCGGTGAGCGAGCCGCCGGTCACCGAGACGTGCACGGCGTATGTCTGCGGGTTCGACACGACGACGGCGAAGCTGAAGTGCGGGTCGAGAGCGGTGTTCGCGGTGACCGTGGGCCAGTAGTCGCAGCCGAGGTACGAGCGGCCCGTCGCGCTCTGCGAGCAACGGTCGACGCACGCCCCGCCGACGCAGCTCGCGCCGTTCGCGGCGTCGCAGGTCGCGCCGTTGGTCCAGCCCGAACCGTCGGCGTGGCAGGTCTGGATCTGCTGCGGGTTCGTGGGGTTGCACCGCGACGTCTGCGGCGCGCAGACGAGGCAGCCGCGGTCGGGCACGCACGTGGCCGCGGGCGCGGCGCACGCCTGCATGTTGATGGCCTGATGGTTCGCGTCGCAGGTGTACGTCTGGTTGCCCGCAC
Source organism: uncultured delta proteobacterium (assembly GCA_903845045.1). Classification (GTDB taxonomy): domain Bacteria; phylum Myxococcota_A; class Polyangia; order Polyangiales; genus SCUS01. The sequence goes on from CAIMWA010000117.1 coordinate 3,994, forward strand.
AATAGACGCGCCCGGCTTCGCACGAACCGGACGAGCCGGTGTCGCGCGTGCCCGCGTCGCGAGCGACGGTGAAGCCGGCGGGTTGTTCCGCAGCGCATCCGAGGAGGAGGGCGGCGAGGCCCGTGACGCCGACGCAGGACCGCATGGTTGGCGCCTTCTACCGCAGGAATCGTGCGGGCGTCCATGCAAGCCGGTTGCGACCTGACGCACACCACGGGCATCCTCCGCGGCCCGAGATGGATCTGGTGCTCCGCGGTGGAACGATCGTCACTTGCGACCGCGAAGACCGGGTCGTCGAAGGGGATCTTCGCGTCTCCTGCGGCCGCATCGCCGCCGTGGGAGGCGTCGCGCCGAAGGCCCCCGCGCGCGTCGTCGACGTGTCCGGCTGCGTGGTGCTTCCGGGCTTCGTGCAGGCCCACGTCCACCTTTGCCAGACGCTGTTCCGCGGCATGGCCGACGACCTTCCGCTCCTCGAGTGGCTGCGCACGCGCATCTGGCCGCTCGAGGCCGCGCACGACGCGCGGTCGCTGCGTGCCAGCGCCGACCTCGGCATCGCCGAACTCCTCGCCGGCGGCACCACGACGGTGCTCGACATGGGCACCGTGCTCCACCACCACGCTGTGTTCGAGGCGCTTCATGACTCGGGCATCCGCGCGGTGTCCGGCAAGGCCATGATGGACGCTGGCGACGGCGTGCCCGTGGCCCTCCGCGAAGACACGGCGCGGAGCCTCGCCGACAGCGATGCGCTGTGCGATCGGTGGCACGGCGCGGCCGGCGGGCGGCTGCGGTATGCCTACTCGCCGCGGTTCATCCTCTCGTGCACCGAGGCGCTGGTGCGCGGCAGCGTCGCGAGGGCCGCGGCGCGCGGGGCGACCCTTCACACGCACGCCGCCGAGCACCGCGGCGAGCGTGACGCCGTGCGGGCGGTCTACGGACGCGACGACGTGGACGTGCTGCGTGCATGGGGCTTTCGCGGACCGGGCGCGGTCATCGCGCACGGCGTTCAACTCACCCCGCGGCAGCGTCGCACCCTCGGCCGCGACGGCACGCGGGTGACCCACTGCCCGAGCGCGAACCTCAAGCTCGGGTCGGGCATCGCGCGGGTGCCGGCGCTGCGTCGGGCGGGCGTCGTGGTGGGCCTCGGCGCCGACGGGGCCGCGTGCAACAACAACCTCGACGCGCTCTTCGAGATGCGCCTCGCGACGCTCCTCGCGCGCCGCTTCGGCGACACCGGGGCGCTCCCCGCGCGAGACGTGCTTCGCATGGCCACCATCGACGGCGCCCGGGCGCTGGGCCTCGACGGCGAGGTCGGCTCCCTCGAGGTCGGCAAGCGCGCCGACGTGACCGTGCTCGACCTTCGCGGCGTCCACACGGCGCCCTGGGGCGATGCCGCGTCCCGCGTCGTGTACGCGGCGCAGTCGCGGGACGTGCGGCACGTGCTGGTGGACGGCGAGATGGTGCTTCGCGACGGGGCTCTGGTGCGCATCGACGCGGCCCGTGCGGTCGCGCTCGCGGGCGAGCAGGCCGTGGCCGTGCGGCGTCGCGCGGCGCTCTGAGGGAGGCCCACCCGGTGTGCGAACTCCTAGGCATGGACTGCAACACCCCGACGGACATCCAGTTCTCGTTCACGGGGTTCTCGCTGCGGGGCGGGCGCACCGGTCCGCACGGCGACGGCTGGGGCCTCGCGTTCTTCGACGGAGCCGCGGCGCGAACATTCCTCGATGCGTCGCCGTGCGCCGAGAGCCCGCTGTCGGCGTTCGTGCGCTCGCAGCCCATCAAGACGCTCCAGGCCGTGGCGCACATCCGCAAGAAGACGCGGGGACCGACGCGCCTCGCGAACACGCACCCCTTCGTGCGCGAGCTCTGGGGGCGCAACTGGGTCTTCGCGCACAACGGCACCGTGCGATCGCTGCCGCCCGGCCCAAGCGGCGGACGCTTCACGCCCGTCGGTCAGACCGACAGCGAGCGGGCGTTCTGCCGTCTCATGAACCGCGTCGCGCGACGGTTCCCGACGGCGCCTGCGGACCCTTCGGAGCTTTGGACCTACGTCGCGCGGGTCGCGGGCGAGATCGCGCGGCACGGTACGTTCAACTTCCTGCTCGGGAACGGCGACGTGCTCTTCGCGCGCTGCGACACGCGCCTCTGCTTCATCGAGCGCCGCGCCCCGTTCGGCCGCGCCACGCTCAAGGACCAGGACTTCAGCATCGACTTCGGCGCCGTCACGACCCCGCGGGACCGGGTGGCGGTGGTGGCCACGGCGCCGCTCACCGTCGACGAGGTCTGGACCCACGGCGAGCCGGGCACGCTCTGGGTGTTCCGTCGCGGGCGCCTCGTCGCGACGCTGCGCAGCGGCGCCCCGCGCTGAGACGTCACGGCGTCGGCGGAGGCTCGTACACGCAGCCGAAGCGGCCGTTGCGCGGCGCGCACCGGGCGATCATCCCTGGGCGCGGAGGGCACGGACGGGTGTGGTCCTGCGGCGCGCATTGGTCGACGGGGTACGAGCACGCCCATCCGCCCGGAGTGCACTGACGACCCGAGAGGTACTCCAGGCAGCGCCCGAAGACCCGCGCCCGGCAGTCCCACTGCGTGCGGCATGTCGCGGGCACGCACGTCCGCTGAGGGAACGGGAGCATCTGCACGTCGGCGCAGCGCGTGCCCGCGGCGCATTCGGCGTCGCTGCGGCAGCCTGCGCGAAGGCAACGGTGGAGCGGGTGCGTGGCCCGCCAGGCGACGCCGTCGGGGCAGTCGCGAAACACACGGCTGTATTGCGCCTCGAGGCCTTCGGTGAAGCAGTAGCCGCCAGGGCAGTCGGCGTCCGTCGCACAAGCCTCGGGGCCCGACGGAGGGAGCGCCACCGACGCCTCGGGGATGGGCACGTCGACCACCGGAACGTCGAGCACCGACGCGTCGACCGCCGCGCGCACGCCCGGGCGAGGGCGTCGGCACGCGGCGGCGACGGTGACTGCGAGCGCAGCGAGGAGCACGCGCGGGTACATCGGTGGCCCGAGCGTACGCGCGAACGGCGCGGCGATCAGCCCTTCAGCAACCAGCCGAAGAGCGCGCGCTTGAAGGTCTCGCGGCCCATCACCGCGATGGACTCGGTGAGCGGAATGCCCTTGGGGCAAACCTGGACGCAGTTCTGCGCCTTGCCGCAGTCCGAGATGCCGCCGACGCCCATGAGCGCGTCGAGGCGCTTGCCGGCCTGCATGCGACCCGACGGGTGCATGTTGTAGAGCCGCGTGATGGAGATGACCTGCGGACCCATGAAGTCCGAGCGGTCGTTGTAGTTCGGGCACGACTCGACGCAGCAGCCGCAGGTCATGCAGCGGGACAGGGGGTACATGACCTCCTGGTCCTCCTGCGAGACCTTGGGACCCGGTCCGAGCTGGTGCGAGCCGTCGATCTGCACCCACGCGCCGACCTTGCGCAGCGAGTCGAACATCCGCTGGCGGTCGACGGCGAGGTCGCGCACCCGCGGGAACTTCGTCATCGGCTCGAGGGTGATGGGCTCGCCCGCCGGCGAGAGCTCGCCCACGAGCGCGCTGCACGCCTGCCGCGCGCGGCCGTTGATCACCATCGTGCAGGCGCCGCACACCTCCTCGAGGCACGACGACTCCCAGTTCACCGGCGTGGTGGCCTTGCCGTCCACCGTGACGGGGTTCTTCTGGATCTCCATCAGGCAGGAGATCACGTTCATCATCGGCTTGCGGGGGACCTTGAATTCCTCCCACCGCGACCCGCTCGTGCCCTCACCGCGCTTGATCTTCAGCGTGACCGTTTCGTTCGCCATGTTCGTCTCCTGCGTCCGATCCGCTCAGCTGCGCGCGGTCGCGCTGACCTTGCCGTAGTCGCGCTTCGCGAGTGCCTCGAGCGACACGTCGACGGCCTCGTAGCTCAGCTTCGGCCCGTCGGCCGTATGCGTCGCGATGGTGGTCTTCAGCCAGTTCGCGTCGTCGCGTCCCACCGCCTTCGGGTCGTCCGGATGCAGCTCCGGGTCGAGCGCCGGCTTGTAGTGCGCCCCGCGGCACTCGGCGCGCGCACGCGCACCCACCGCCACGATCTCCGCCAGCGTGAGCATCCCGTCGAGGTGACGGAGGAACACCGCCGGCTGGTTCATCGTGCCCTTGGTCCCCGGGTCGAGGGAGGCGCAGCGCTTGAACTGCTCCTTCATCTCCCCGATGGTCCCGATGACCGCGTCGAGCTCGGCGTCGTGGCGCTCCACGGTGACCTTCTGGAGCATCATCTCGCCGAGCTTCTCGTGGAGCTGGTACGGGTTCACGTCGAAGCCCGCCCCGGTGCGCTTGCCGAGGGCGTCGAACTCCTCGCGGCGGCGCTTCTCCTCGCTCTCGAAGAGCGACGACGACACGTCGAAGGCGCTCTTCGCCTGGCCGTCCCGCCACGCCGCCATCGACGGACCCGTGACCATGCCGCCGTAGATGCAGGACAGCAGCGAGTTCGCGCCGAGGCGGTTGGCGCCGTGGTACTGGTAGTCGGCTTCGCCAGTGGCGAAGAGGCCGGGGATGTTCGTCGCCTGGTTGCGCGGGGACGCGGCCTTGAGCGAGCCCTCCGACGACTTCTCGAAGTCGACCCACAGGCCGCCCATCGAGTAGTGCACCGCCGGGAAGATCTTCATCGGGTTGTCGTACGGGTCCTGCCCGGCGAACTTCTCGTAGATCTCGAGCACGCCCTCGAGCTTCTTGCGCACCGCCGCCTTGCCCGCGGGCGTCTTGCAGAGGTGCGTGACGTCGAGGTACGCGGCCTGCTCGCCCTCGGCGCTGTAGCCCTCGTGCACCACGGTGCGGAAGATCTCGCGCGAGGCGATGTCCCGCGGCACGAGGTTGCGGTACTTCGGGTAGCGCTCCTCGAGGAAGTAGTACCGCTCGTTCTCCGGGATGTCGCGGCCCGTGCGACGGTCCTTGCGGTCCTTCGGAACCCAGATGCGGCCGCCTTCGCCGCGCACGCTCTCGGAGATGAGCCGCAGCTTGTCGGCCCCGGGGATCGCCGTCGGGTGCACCTGGATGAACTCGCCGTTGCCGTAGAGCGCGCCCTGCTTGTACGCGATGGCGCCGGCGGAACCGGTGTTGATCACCGAGTTGGTGCTGCGCCCGAAGACGAGCCCCGGGCCGCCCGTCGCGAGGCACACGGCGTCGCCGCGGAAGGCCTTGAGCTCGCCGTTCTTGAGGTCCTGCGCGACGACGCCCCGACAGACGCCGGCGTCGTCGAGCACGAGGCCTGCGAGGTCCCAGAACTCGAACTTGCGCACCATCCGCTCGCCGGGGACCGTGACGCCGCGCTCGTCCTCGACGTCCATGGTCTCGTAGCGACGGACCTGCTCGTCGAGGGCGTACAGAAGCTGCTGCCCCGTCGTCGCGCCGGCGAAGGCCGTGCGGTGGAACAGCGTGCCGCCGAAGCGACGGAAGTCGAGGTTGCCCTCGGGCGTGCGGTTGAAGGGCACGCCCATGCGGTCGAGCATGAACACGATGCCCGGCGCCGCGTCCGCCATGCCCTTGCACGGCGGCTGGTTGGCGAGGAAGTCACCGCCCTTCACCGTCTCGTAGAAGTGAGTGTACGGCGAGTCGCCTTCGCCCTTGATGTTCACCGACGCGTTGATGCCGCCCTGGGCGCACACCGAGTGCGAGCGCTTCACCGGCACGAGCGAGAGCAGGTCCACCGGGATGCCCGCCTCGCACAGCTTGATGACCGTCATGAGGCCGCCGAGCCCGCCGCCGACGACCAGCGCGCGGCGCACCTGGCCGGACGTCGTGAGGATCGATGATTTCGCTGCCATCCTTGGAGTTCCTTCGCGTCAGGAGAAGACCGTTGGGAGACCACGCGTCGCCGCCGAGAGCATGTCGCCGTCGCGGCAGAACGCATCACGATCGAGGCCGGGGAGCGGCACGATACCGCCGCACCGATAGAAGAAGTGGAGCAGCGTGTCGATCCCGAACACCCAGAGCGTCACGCCGATCGCGAGGCACAGCCACCCGACGGTGCGGCGGGCGTCCGACGTCGCGGCGAGGCCCCAGGTCTGCGACGCCGTCCACAGCCCGTTGGCGAAGTGGAAGACGCACGCCGTGAGCCCGAGCACGTACGCGGCGAACATTCCGGGCGAGCCCAGGAGCGACGCCAGCCGGTCATGGAAGCCCTCCCAGCGCAGCGCGCCGGTGAGCTTCGGCACCCGGAACTGACCGAGGTGCATGACGATGAACGCCAGCGCGGCCGCGCCGGTTACGCGCTGGAGCGTGAAGAGCCAATTCCCGAGGTAGCCGTAGCGACGCACCGTCGGCCGCGACTGCGCCGCCAGCACGACGCCGTAGATCGCGTGGAAGGCGAGGGGCGCCAGAATGAAGGCGGCCTCGACGACCGAGAGCGCCGGCGTCGCCTGGATGGCACCCACCGCGTGGTCGAACGCCGCGCGCCCGCGCACCGCCTGGAGGTTCGTCCAGAGGTGAACGCCGAGGAACACGCCCAACGGAAGCACTCCGGCGAGGGAGTGGAGCCGACGTAGCGCGAAGCGCCGGGTGCCTGCGGCGTCAGCGTCGTGCGAGGGGTCGTCCATGCTCTGCGCAGCGCGCGGGCGGGTTGTTAGCGGCGCGAGCCGCGCCACGTCAAGCGTTGAGGCTTTCCTGCGGCACCGTGCGAGGATCGCTGCCCCCCGATGGCCGCCCCGCACCGCAGCCGGCACCGATCTCGCACAGTGCTCGCGGCGCTGCTGCTCGCGACTGCGCGCTGCGCGTCCACCACGGAGCGCGGGCGCTCGGCGGCGGCGTGGGGAGCGTCCCTCGCCGACGATGCGATGCTGCGCGACGCCGAGCGCGCCCTCGCCGACGGCGACCTCGTGCGGGCCCGCGCACTCTGGGCGGCGCTGCGAGACGCTCGTCCGAGCGGCGCGGTGCACGACGTCGCGCTGCTGCGCCTGGCGCGCATCGACCTGATCGGGGACGGAGAGCCGGCGCTCGCGGACGCCGTGTCGTCGCTGGCGCGGCTGCCGCGAGACCTCGAGCCCTCGCCCGCGCTCCGCCGGGAGCTGCTCGAGGGGCTCATCGCCGCACGCCGGGGCTCCGCATCGGACGCCGTGGTCGCGAGGCTTCGCGCGGGGCGCGGACGCTTCATCGACGCGCCGGATGCGGTCGAGGCGAATTGTGCCGTCGCGGCGCTCGCCGTGGCGCCCGCGGCGGCGCTCGAGGCCTTGGCGCGCGTCGAGGCGGCGACGGAGCGCGGTGTGCGCTGGCTGCCCACGAGGCTTCCGTGCGACCTCCCGGCCGAACGGAGCGCGCGCTTCGAAGGAATCGTCCCGCGCGTCGACGAGCCGTCGGACCTCGCCGCCGCGCTCGATGTTCTTCCGGCCGAGCATGCGTGGCGGGTCGGCCTAGCCCGGCGGCTGCGCGCCGTCGCCGAAGCGCGCGGCGAGGCTCGGCGTTGGGCCTCGCACCTCGCGGACCTCCCCGACGACGAGGCGGCCATCCGACCGGCCGTGGCCGGGACCCGCGATCCGTTGCTGCGCATCGGCATCCTCGCGCCGCTCTCGGGGCCCGCCTCGAACGTGGGCGCCGAGGTCGTGCGGGGCGCCCAGCAGGCCGTCGAGAGCGTGGCGCGCGTCGAGCTCGTGGTGGGCGACGAGACGCCGCAGCGCGAGGCCGTCGATCGCGCGAGCGCCCTGCGTGCGGTGCTCGCCGACCTGCACCGCCGCGCCGTCGATGTCGTCGTGGGTCCTGCGCTGGACGAGGACGTCGCGCCGGCGCTCGAGGCGGCTCGCGCCGAGGGCATGGTGCTTCGCATGCCGACGCCGCCCTCGGGCACGTCGGCCGCCGCGAACGCCGCGGGGCCTTCGCTCGACGAGCGGTGCGAGGCGCTCGCTGCCGCCGCTCGCACCCGGGGCGTTCGCGTGCAGCTGCATCTTCCGCCGGAGCCCGGTCCCACGCTCGACGGTGCTCTGCGCGCGGCCCTCGGGCGGCACGGCGTGGGGGTCGCGCGCGCCGGTGAGGCCGCCGCTGCAGAGGTCGTCGCGGGCTTCTTCGGCGCCGAGGACCTCCGGCGCATCGCCGCTGCCGCGCGCGCCGCACCAGAGCGTTGGATCTTCGACGCCCGGGGAGCGACCCCGGGTACGCCGGGAGAGTGGGTCGGGCTCGGACCGACCGCCGCCTATGCCTCGTTTCGAACGGCCGGCTGCGGCCGCTCTGACCGCGCACCCTCGGAGCTCGCGGCGCTCTTCCACGACGCCGTGCTCGCGACCCTTCGCTCCGCCGGGCGCACCGTCAGCGTCGAGCCCGTCCTCGACCGCAGCGCGCTCCGGATCGGCACCGCGGTCGCCGCCGCCGAGGACTGCGCTCCCGGTTCGTCAGTGCGCTGACCACGGCGCCGCCTGCGCGCGCGATCCGGTCTCGTCCGGTGCGGCGTCGAGCGGCGGGGGGGCTCCCCAGACACCGTTCGCCGGCGGCGTCGCCGTCGTCACCACCCCGGCGGGATCGATGCGCACGGCGAAGCCCGTGGCCGTCACCACGCTGGAGCCGCGGGCGACGCGAAGGTTCACGAGCGCGTCGCAGCCGAGCACCCGCGCGTCGGCGCGCATGACCTCGACCACGTGACCGAGGTCGGCCTCGGTGCCTCGCCCCGTCGCCACCACCAGCGCCACGGGCATCGACGGCGGCAGCGGCGCGTCGTCGAGGAAGACCCGCACTGGACCCGAGCGCGCGACGCCCGGCCGACCGAGCAGATGGTGTTGCACCGACGTCGCCCCGCAGCCGGCCAGCAGCGCCACGAGCCCGCCCATCGCCGCCGCGCGCGTCACGGCCGGCGCTCCACGCGAAACGCCCGGCCCTCGATGCGGAGCACCGGGTACTCCTCCGGGAGGTACGGCGCCTGGGCGCAATTCATCGAGAAGCGCATGCCGTAGCACTGCATGTTCTGGATCGGCGGGCGCATGCGCACCTCGACCCGCGGCACGACGCGGTCGATGCGCCCGACGTTGCCGCCGAGGATGCGAACCTGCTCGACGAAGGCCTCTACGAGCGCGTCGAGGCCGTCGTCGCCTGCAGCCTCGACGTGGCCGAGATCCCTCCCACCCGGCGGGTCTCCGAGGGCCCGGAGCGTCACCGGGCCGCCTTCGTAGGCGTGCGGGAGGCCGTCGAGGGCCACGCCGCCGGCGGTGACCGAGGCGCAGGCACCGCCCGCGCAAGCCGCCGCGAGTGCGAGCACCAGGCGCACCGACTACCCCGTCTTCACGGGGACGCGCAGCCCATCGAGGAGCACGTCGGCAAATTGCGACGCCGCGCGGCGAAGCCCGCCGCTCTCGCCGTTGCCAAGGGCCCAGGTCATCGCGATGCCGTCGAGGCCGCCGAAGAGGGCGCGGGCGACGATGCGGGGGCTCACGTCGTCGCGGAGCTCGCCGGTTCGCTGGCCTTCGGCGATCACCGAGGCCATGAGGTCGAGGTACTCGGTGAAGCGCCGGTTCGCGTACTGCTTCAACAGCCGCGACGACTGGCGAAGGTTCACCGTGATGACCTCGGCGAGGTCGCGCTCGCCCTCGAGCAACCCGAGCTGGAACTCCACCAGCCGACGCACCCGGTCCGGCGCGCCCTCGCCGCGCGCGCACTCCTCGCGGAGCAGGCCGAGGAGCCGGGTGATGCGGTCCTCGAAGAGCGACGTGAGGATCTCGTCCTTGCTCTTGAAGTAGAGGTAGATGGTGCCGTCGGCGACGCCGGCGGCGCTGGCGATCTCGTTCACGCGCGACGCGTAGAACCCCTTGCGGGCGAACACCTTCACCGCGGCCCGCAGGATGCGGTCGCGCTTGTCGCCCGTGCGGACGGTTCGCGCGCCCGCGGCGGCGCTCACGAGCTCGCGCCCGCCTGGTTGTTGCGCGCAGAGTCGCGCGCGAGCTCCTCCAGAAGGTCCCGGCACTCCGGCCGGCCACGGAGGTTCCGCGTGAGGATGTCGGTGTTGTCCGCGAACGAGCGCTCGTACGCGAGGCCTTCGCGCGTGCGCTGCGAGACGCGCTCGCGGCCCTGCGCGAGGTCCTCCTCCATCGCCTCGGAGTAGCGCGCGAGCTGGCCCCGAAGCTCCTCGATCTGCCGGCGCAGGTCCCGCGCCTGGGCGTCCTTGCGGGCCGCGCGCATCTCGTGCTCGGCGAGCTGCTCGCGACGCGCGTCGACGTGCGCCTGCGCCTGGCCCGCCCGCTCGAACACGGCGCGGAGCTGCGCGACGCCCAGCGGCTGCTTCTCCGCGGCGTCGGCCTGGGCGCGGTTCTGTGCCACGAGCCGTTCGCCCGCCGTGAGGCGCTCGCGAATCTGTCCCACGGACTCGTTCTCCGTCGCGGCCTCGCGCAGCGCGCGGCTCTCCTCTTGGGCGAGCTCCTCGACCTTGCGGCCGATCTCCGCGCGCAGCGCACGGCCGCGGCGTTCGAGCGCGTCCAGCTTGCGCATGTGCGACGCCACCTCGCCCTCGAGGCGCGAAGCGCGGCTCGCCAGGAGCCAGGTCTCCTCGAGCGCCTTGTTCACCTCTTGCGGCACCTCGCCGCCCGGGTACGCACGCGCCACCATTCGGCTGAAGTGCGCTGCCCGCGTCGCCCACTCCGCGACGCCCGGCGACGGAGCCGGAGGCGGAGGCGGAGGCGACTGCGCGGACTCGCCCGCGGCCTGCGTCTCCCACGGCGAGGCCGGCAGCGCGCGCTGCAGCGCCTTCAGATCCTCTTGAAGGTGGTGGCAGTCCTTGTAGCGACGCTCGGCCGTCTTCTGAAGAAGCTTGAGGATGATCTTCTCGGCGTCGGGGTGCAGGTCCGGACGAAGCGTGCGCGGGTTCACCGCCACCCCCGTGCGCTGCATCTCGAGGAGCGCGTCGCGGTCGTGCGAACGGAACGGAAGCTGCCCCGTCATCATCTCGAAGAGCAGCACGCCAAGGGAATAGAGGTCCGACTGCGCCGTCGCCTCCTCGCCGCGAGCCTGCTCCGGCGACATGTACTCCGGCGTGCCGAAGACCGCGCCCTTCGGCGCGAGCCGCGGGTCGCGCGCGAGGTGCGCGAGGCCGAAGTCGAGGATCTTCACGAAGTCCTTCCGGCCTCCGCGGTTGGTGCACATGATGTTGTCGCTCTTGAGGTCGCGGTGCACGACGCCGAGGTCGTGGGCGCGGCCGAGCGCGGCGGACATCTGCTCGAGCACGTCGATGGCGCGCACCTGGGGGAACTGCCCCTTGGCGATCTCCGCCGAGAGCGGCGTACCGACGAGGTACTCCATGACCAGGTAGAGCTCGCCCTCCTCCGTCTCGCCGATGTCGTGGATGTCCACGATGTGGGCGTGGTCTACGCGGTTCGCGGCGCGGGCCTCGCGAAGCATCCAGGCTCGCAGGTGGGTCTCGCCGCGCAGGTCCGGGCGGATCAGCTTCAGCGCCACCACGCGCTCGATGAGCACGTGCCGCGCGCGGTAGACCACGCCCATGCCGCCTTCGCCGATCCGCGCTTCGAGGCGATAGCGACCCGCGACCACCCGCCCGAGGTAGGTGTCATTCGCCTTCTGTGCTGCGCTCGGCTTGCTCACTGTCTCACCTCTGAATGCGTACCCACGACCGGGACGACCCGGCACCCTAGCAACCGTGGGCCGCCGGACGGTACTTATCGCATGGAAGGCGCGGACCCGCGCCACCGATTTGCCTTGGCTCGGGGCGAATTCAAGGGCCCGCCGGGCCTCGCTCAGGCGCTCCGCCCGGTCAGCGCAATGCGTACGATCTCGGGAGGCGCGGCCACGCGTACCGGAGCGCCCGTGGTGCCGATACCGCGAGACACGAAGAGCGTGCCGTCGCCCCGGCGGTAGGTCCCGGCGGTGTACCGCAGCACGCGCGCGGCGGCCCCGGCCGGGTTGAGCTGGCCGCCGTGGGTGTGCCCCGAGAGCTGCAGCGCCACGCGGTCCGCGGCCTCGTCGAAGAATCGCGGGTTGTGTGCGAGCAGCACCACCGGGTCGTCGCGGTCGCGCCCGCGCAGCGCCGCATCGAGGTCCGGACCGCTTCCGGTCTCGAGCATGGGCGCCATGACGTCGTCGACGCCGGCGAGCACGAGGCCGCGCCCGAGGCTGCCCCGCGGCCCCAGCGTGACCGAAGCGTTGTCGAGCGTCCGCACGCCGATGGAGGCGAGTCCCCGACGCACGGCGCCGGGCCCCGTGTAGTGGTCATGGTTCCCGAGGACCGCGTAGACGCCGCCCGGAGCGCGCAGTCGGGCGAGGGCGCGCATGGCGGAGGGAACGTGCCGCGGCTGGTGGTCGAGCACGTCGCCGGTGATCACCACGACGTCGCCGCGAAGCCCCTCGGTCAGGTCGACCACCGCCGCCAGCTCGCGCGGTCCGAAGAAGACGCCCAGGTGGAGGTCCGTCAGGTGCACGAGCGTGAGCCCTTCGAGGGCCCTCGGCAGCCCCGGCACGACCAGCTCCAGGGTTCGCGTGACGAACTCCGTGCGCCCGCGAAGCCCCCCGCGGAGGAACATCGGCGCCCCCATCGCGAGACCCGCTCCGGTCGTGGCCTGGACGAGGAATTCGCGGCGCGACGGGGTCGCCGCGGGGTGCAGGCGTCCCAGCGCCGCCACGGCGATGCGCGAGGCCAGCACCACGAGGGAGCATCCGACGAGCAGCAACGCCGCCGCTCGCGACGCTCCGAGGGCCGCGCGAATCGGCCCTCCGCCGAAGGGCGCCACCGTTCGCCCCCACGCCTCGAGGCCCACGGCCAGGAGCACCGCCGCCGCGGTCGCACGACGGAGCCGGCGATGGGACGCGTCCGTGCGATGTTGGTTCGGGAGCACCGCGCGAACGACTGCGGGGAGCGCCACTGCGAGCGCGCCGACGGCGACCAGCGCGAAGACGAAGAAGCGCGGCATCGAAGGGATGGCGCACCGTGGCCGATGGCGTCCACGGACGCAACCGCGCTCGCGGCTCTGGTAGCGTCGCGCGCCGATGCCCGAGGCTTCCGCGACGCTGCAGCGCCTCGCGCACCGCGCCGCCGATGGGCGCGTCGCGTGGGCCGTCGCCGCGCCGTTCGTCGCGCTCGCGGCTTGGAGGGCGGGATCCTCCGCGGTCTGGGACGGCGACATCTGGTGGATCCTCCGGGCCGGCGAGGACGCGCTGCGAACGCACGCCGTGCCGACGGTCAACGGCTACGCGTTCACCTCGCCGGAGCACCCCTGGGTCATGCACGAGTGGCTCTACGGGGTCGGCGCCGCAATGCTGGTACGGGCGTTCGGCGTCGCGGGCCTCGCGCTGGGCCGCCTCGGCGCGGTGGCCCTGCTCGCGCTCGCGATGCTTTGGCGCGCTGGGCGTGACGCCCGTCCCGTGGTCGCCTCGCTCGCCTTCGCCGTCGCCTTCGAGGCGTTTGGAGCCCGCTGGGAGTCGCCGCGTCCCGTGGGCACCGTGGCGGCCCTGGCCGTCGCCGCCGCCGCCGTGGCCTTCGACCCCGCGTTTCGTGCACGCCACCTCGTCGCCCTCGCGGCGATCCAGGTGCTCTGGACCAACGTCCATGGGAGCCACCCGCTCGGTGTGGCCATCGCCGCGTGCGCCGCGTTCGAGCCGACCGGTGACCGCCGTGCTCGCCGGGCCGCGGTGCTCGCCGTGGCCGGCGCCACGCTGTGCAACCCGTACGGCCTCGCCATGCACGACCTCGTACGTCGTTACGTCCTGGGCGAGGGAGGCGACAGCGTGGCGCTGGTGCACGAGCGCATCCGCGAGTGGTGGCCGCTCTGGAGGCACCCCATGCGCACGCTCTCGACGCCCCTCGAGCTCGTCGCGGCGTTGCCCCTCGCGGTCGGTGCCTTCACCGCCCTGCGTTCGCCGCGCTGGCGACCGCGCGGGGTGTTGCTCGTGCTGCTGTTCACGCTGGCGCTGCGGCACAACCGGCACCTGCAGCTGTTCGGCCTCGCGTCGCTCGTGCTCCTCGCGGCGCCCCTCGAGGCGGTCTTGGCGCGGCTCTCGGCGCGCACCGCGGCGACGTTTCCGCTTCGCCGGGCCATGGCGGTCTTCGCGGTGGTGGGGCTGGCGACGTGGGGGGCCGCGTGGGTGCATAGGCCCGCCGGCGAATGGCGCGATCCGACGCACGACGACGAGGACGTGGCCGCGCTGCTCGACGCGACGCCCGCCGATGCGAGGGTCTTCGTGACGTTGTTCTTCACGGGCTTCGCCATCGAACGCGGGGTGCGGGTGTTCTTCGACACGCGCAACGACTGCTATCCGTATGACGTGCTGCGCGAGGGCTTCGACCTCGATGCGGGAAAGCTGGCGCCCGTCGAGGCCGAACGCGTGCTGCGTCGCCGCGGGGTCACCCACGCGTTGGTCCGGTGCGATGGGGCCGCCCGCACTGCCTTCGCGGGATGGACGCTGGGTGGTCGGCGCGGCGCCTACTGCCTCCTCCGTGCAACCGAGGAACGAGCGGAGCCTTGACCCGTCCCTCGGCGGACGCTTACGGTCGCACGGTTTCGCTCCGATCGGCGGAGTGTTGGAAGGGATGCGCTGGATGAAGCTCGCTGCGGCAGGATTGTCCGACGTTGGACAGGAGCGGGACCACAACGAGGACTCCTACGCCGTCGAAGAAGCGCTCGGGCTGTTCATCGTGGCCGATGGCATGGGAGGGCACCTCGCCGGCGAGGTTGCGAGCGCCATGGCCATCGCGTGCGTCGTCGAGCACCTGACGCAGCACTCCGGCGGCGACCGGGTGGCGCTCCTCGCGGAGGCCACGCGCCTCGCGAACACGCGCGTCATCGAGGAGGGCCAGCGCAACCGCAAGCGCCGCGGCATGGGCAGCACCTTCGTGGCGCTCGTGCGGGACGGCGACGACGCGGGCATCGTGCATGTCGGCGACTCGCGCTGCTACCGCTACCGCCACACGGTGCTCGAGCGCCTCACCCGGGACCACTCGCTCATCGAGGAGTACGCCGGCGACGATCCCATCGCGCGGGCCGCGCTCGGCAACTACTCGAACATGATCACCCGGGCCATCGGCACCGGAGCCGAGGTCGAGCCCGAGGTGCGCCGCGACCGCATGCAGCCCGGCGACATCTACCTGCTGTGCTCCGACGGGCTCTGCGGCGTCGTGAAGGACTCCGAGGTCGCCGCGGTGCTCGGCCGCGGCAACGACCTGCCGGACCGCGCTCGCGACCTCGTTCGCATCGCCAACGAGCACGGCGGACCGGACAACATCTCGGTCGTCCTCGTCCGCGTCGATCCGTGAGCGAGCCGACCGGTCCGGCGGCGCCGCGGCGGCTGCGTGTGCTGCCCGTCGTCGCCGCGATCGCGGCTGCGGCCCTCGGTGGCTATGGTGTCGCCACGGCCTCCGGAGCCCTCCCGTTGGACCCGGGGCGCGTGGGCGAGGCCCTGGCCTCAGGGTCCTTCGCGGGCCACTCCCCGATCGTCTTCGTCGCGTCGTGCATCGTGCCGTTCCTCATGGCGTCGGCGCTGGGTCTCCTCGCGCTGCGCGCACCCACGGCGCGCGTCGACGACGGCCCGTGGCGTCGCCTCGCGCTCGCGCTCGCCCCGTGGTGCTTCGCGCCGATGGTGCTCACGCAGGACGATCCCGTGCGCCGCCCGGCGTTGCTCGCGATGCTCCTCGGCGCATCGGCCGCGAGCGTGGCGTACGCGTGGGCACGCGATCGCGAGGCCTCCGCGGCGGCTTCGCGGGGTCGCCTCGAGCACGTGCCCGCGATCGCCGTCGTCGTCGCCCATTTCGTCGTGTTCGCCACGCTCGCGGTGCGCCGCGACCACGCGCTGTGGTCCGCCACCGTCGACCTCGGCATCTTCAAGGAGGCCCTCTGGAGCACCCTCCACGGCCGGGTCATGTACTCGCCGACGGTGGGGTACAGCTTCCTCGGCGAGCACTTCTCGCCGGTGCTGTTCCTGTTGGTGCCGCTCTACGCGTTGTCGCCGACCAGCGGGTGCCTGCTCGTCGTGCAGACGGCCGCCGTCTCGCTCGCGGCGTGGCCAGTGTACCTCCTCGGACGCGACCTCGGGCTGCGTCGCGGCACGGCGACGGTCCTCGTCGCGGCGATGTTGTTCAGTCCGCCGCTGCACACGGCGCTGCTCTACGACTTCCACATGGACCTTCTCGCCGCGCCGGCGATGGCGTGGCTCGTCCTGGCGCTGCACCGAAGGCACTTCGGTCACGCCCTCGTCGCCGTCGCGCTGCTGGTCAGCGTGAAGGAGGACATGTTCGTCCCGGCCACGGCCGCCGTCCTCGCCTGCGCGGCGCCGGGCGATGCGCGCGATCGACGGTGGTCCGCGGCCATCGGGACGCTCGCGCTCTTGTGGTGCGGCCTCGCGATGGCGGTGCTGCTCAAGCGCTTCGGTCCGCCGCCCGGCGTGCCCGTGTACATGAGCGACGGCACCGACGGCACCGGGTACAAATTCCTACGGAATTTCCGCCATCTGAGCGGACCGGGCGGACCGGTGCTGCACCTCCTCGGACAGCCCTTCCGCTACCTGTTGTGGGCGTTCTCCGACGCGCGGCTCACGACCTTCGTCACGCTCCTCGCGCCGACGGCCTTCGTGGCGCTCGCGGCCGGCTTGCGTCTCCCGTTGCTGCTGCCGCTCGCGATCATCATGCTCTCGGACAACCCCGAGATCGTGGCGCTTCGCTACCACTACAGCGCCATCCAGCACCCCGGGCTCTACGCCGCGGCGGCCTACGGCCTGGCGCGGCTGCGTGCCCAGGCGCGGCACGGAGCCGCCGTCGAGTCGGCCTTCGGCGCCTACGCCGTCGTTGCCACCGTCGTTCTGTTGCGCACGCACCCCGCGAGCCTCGCGTCGGTGGTGCACGCCACGGACACCCGCGCCGTCACGCCGCACATCGCCGCCGTCGATCGCCTCGTCGAGCGCATTCCTGCGGCTGTGCCCGTGAGCGTCTCGACGTGGATCGGTCCGCGCGTCTCGAACCGGCCGTGGAGCGCGCTGTTTCCCAACGGCCTCGAGCGCGCCGAGTGGGTGCTCGCAGACCTTCAGCGCCCGCCCTGGCCCGCCAACGTCGAGCAGCGCGACGCCGTGCTCCTCCAACTCATGCGCAACGGCTTCGGGGCCGTCGCGTGGGAGGACGGCGCGGTGCTGCTCCACCGCGGCGAGAGCCCCCGGCGCAACCCCGAGGCGATCCGGGACCTCTTCGTGCGCCGTCGCTACGAGGTCGAGGGCACCGAGCAGACGGAGTTCAGCAACTGTTCGGTCGCGGACCCGCGCGCCAGCGACGGCCGGGCGAGGGTGGTGTCGCCGGGCGATCCGCGTCCGCCGGGGTTCCTCGTGTTCGGCCCGTTCATCCACTTGCCGCCGGGGCGATGGGAGGTGACTTTCCGCCTCGCGGCGCGACGTCTCGGCGCTCCCACCGACGCCATCGGCTACGTCGACGTGTTTCGACAGCCGGGCGTGACCCTGGTCCGACGCGACCTCGAGCCGTCGATGTTCCGCGCGCCGGGATGGGTGGACGTGCGCCTGGAGTTCACCCTCGACGGTCCGCGCGGCGCCGATGGGCTGGAATTCCGCGTGCACACCGAGCGCATGTGGGAGCTGGGCGCCGACGTGGTCTCGTTGCGCGCCGTCGACGACGAAGACGGCGCCGTTCGTGCGATGATCACCGGCCGGTAGGTCCTGACGGGACCCGTGGAGGAAGCTGCATGTTGAACAGAGTTTCGTACGTCGTGCTCGCAGGAGCGCTCTCCGTGGCCGGGTGCCACCGTAACGGAGGTCGGCGCCCCAACCGTCCGCCCGCGCCCGCGACGCCCGTCGCAGCCGGTGGAACGGTGGACGTCGAGGTGTCCGAGCGCGGCTTCCGCCCGTCGCGCATCAGCGCGCCCCACGGGAGCCAGTTCACCATCGTGTTCCACCGCCTCGACGACCACAACTGCGGCGAGCGCGTGGTGTTCCCGTCCATGCGGGTGACCCGGGACATCCCGGTGAACCAGGCGACGTCGGTGCAGGTGCGCTCTCCGCCGCAGGGCGAGATCAACTTCACCTGCGGCATGAACATGTACCAGGGCTTCATCGTCGCGCTGTAGGCGCGGCGCGAGCCCTGGCTTTCGTTCGATCGGGGGGGGATCAGTCGCGACGGGCCGCGTCCGCGGGGGCGGACGCGGAGCCAGCGTCTTCGGCGGGGGCGCCGGCGTCGGTGTCACCGGGGCAGCGGCGCATGAAGTCGTCCATGGACTCGTCCTCGCGCGGCACGTCGCAGTCCCCCTGGGGCACGGCGATGGCGGGCTCGCCCGGCGTGGCGGCAGGGTCCGTCCCGGGTGCCGGCGTCGAGCCCGTCGTCGGCGTCGGAGCCGCGGCGTGCGTGGCCGGCGGGAGCGTGAACGTGGTCAGCGCCGGCACGTAGGTCACGATCATCAGCGCCGCGACGAACAGCGCGATGAACGGCAGGACCATCTTGTAGAGGTCCGGCACCGGGCGGTTGAACCGGAACCCCGCGATGAAGAGGTTCAGGCCCATCGGCGGCATCAGGTAGCCGATCTCGAGGTTCAACAGGAACACGATGCCGAGATGGTACGGGTTGATGTTGAAGTGCAGGGCGATGCCCGCGATGAGCGGCACGACGACGACGATCGCCGAGAAGATGTCCATCAACATGCCGATCAACAGCAGGAAGAAGTTGAGGGCGATGAGGAAGGACAGCTTCGAGTTGATGAGCCCGCCCGCGCTGTGGCCCTGCTGCGCGAGCAGGTCCACGGCCTCGCGGCAGGTGCCGATGCTCTCGTGGTGCGCCGCGAGGTAGGCCTGTGCCGGCGGGCCGCAGGTCAGCCACTCGAAGAGCCGGTCGGCGATCTGCGCCTGCACGAAGTATCCGACGAGCACCGTCGCCGCGCAGAGCTTCACGAAGATCGCGCCGACGAGCACCATCGACTCGGGGACGATGCGGGGGAGGTCGTCCTTGATGGTGAGGTCGCGGTAGACGAAGACCTCCATGACGACGACGTAGAACGCCGTGAACGCCGCGGCCTGCGACGGGTTGAAGATGCCCTTCACGAGGCCGACCAGCAGGAAGACCGGCAGGATGAGCTCCCACTTCGCCTCCCAGAGCGCAGCGCGGGCCTCGGCGAAGTCGAACCGCGACCGCGGCACCTTCGATACCACGCCGATGACGACGCAGTACGCGATCATCAGACCGATCGCCACGAGCCCGGGCACGAGGCCCACCACGAGGAACTTCTGCAGTTCCAGGCGCTCCTGGCCCGGCGCCGGCTCCTGCAGGCCCGCGACGATGCCGTAGACGATGAGCGGGAGGCACGGGGGCACGGTGATGCCCAGAGCGCCGCCGGTGGTGACGAGGCCCAGCGAGAAGTTCTCGGGGTACTTGTCCTTGAGCAGCGCGGGCACGAGCAGGCCGCCGACGGCGACGATGGTGATGCCCGACGCGCCGGAGAAGATCGTGAAGAACGCCGACGCGAAGACGCACACCACCGCGAGCCCGCCGGGCATCCAGCCGAGCAGCGCGCGAGAGACGCGCACGAGGCGCTGCGGCATCCGCGACTCGCTCATCACGTAACCCGCCAGCGTGAACAGCGGGATCGTCGCCAGCACGCTCATGCGGGCGAAGTGGTTGCCGAGGATGTCCTCGACGGAGTTCGCGAACGCGTTGGCGTGGCGGCTCGGGTCCGGGTCGTTCAGGAAGAACTTCACGAAGAGGAAGAGCCCCATGCCGCCCAGGAAGCTGAACAGCGGCGCGCCGAGCAGGGCCATCACGGCGAAGAAAGCGACGCCAGCGCTCACCGGGATGGTCTCGATGCGCGGCGCGAGGCCGTAGCGCATCGTGACGAGGATCCCCGTCACCGCCAGCGCCGCGACGGCGAAGTGCACGGCGGTTCCCTGCACGGGCTCGTAGGGCTCCGGGTGCGGCGGATCGAAGGAGCCGGTGCGCGCGCGGCGCACGGCCAGCGAAATCACCAGCATCACGGCGGCTGCGAGGCACACCGCCGCCACGGGCTTCACGATGGACGACCCGGTGACGAGGAAGCCCAGCCCGAGGAGCGCCGTGACCGCCAGCGCGACCTCGACGAAGTCCGCGCGGTCCATCGCCGGCGGGGTCTTGGCCTCTTCGACGCCGGGGCCCTCGTGCGCCGCCGCCACCGGGTCGCCCGGCGGAAGGCTCGTCGCGCTGCGCGGCACGGCCTTGAAGCCCGCGAGCCCGGCGACGAACTCGTGGAACCCGTGCATCCCGAGGCGAAGCCCGATGAGCAGGAACCCGCCGGGGATCACGTACTGGAACTCGAAGGAGCGGTCGACGGGGCTCGACACGCCGTTGCGGGCGTTCTCGGCGACGGCCTCCATGGCCTGGTGCGAGGCGTCGAGAAGGCAGCCGTAGACGCCGCGGCCGAGGGCGAGGGCGACGAAAGCTCCGAGCGTCGCCGAGACGCCGACGACGAGACGACGGCCGCGGTCCGGGAGCAGCCGCGAGAGCGCATCGATGGCGAGGTGCCGGCGTCCGCGCGTCGCGAAGCTCGCGCCGAGGAACGCCGCCCAGATCGTGCCGTGGAGCAGCACGTCGGAGGCGATGGGGAGCACCGCGCGCATGAGCCACTCGGTGCCCGCGCCGAACACCAGCGCCAGCGGCACGAAGCCCAGCACCGCCTGCGTCACGGCCTGCCCGCGCGGCAGCTCGACGCCGCGAAGGCGCTTCATCACGGCGATGGACGGCGACACCTCCGTCGGCGCTCCCGACAGCTTGAGCCCGACGAGGAGCTCCCAGAGCGCGGCGCAGAGACCGGCCCGCGCGGCCCACGGCCAGTTCTGGATGACCCGGAAAGCCGACTCGGACACGGCCGCGAAGAGCATGAAGAAGACGATGACGAGGCTCAGCGAGCTCTCCGCCAGCAGGATCCCGCGGTCGAGGCGGTCGAGCGGACGAAGAAACGGCGCTGGCTTCGCGGTCGGTGCGGCTCCTGCCATGGAATGCGGTCTCCCTCGTGCGGCGCCCTCTGCGCCTGCGACGTTCGGCGACTCTAAGGTGGATCGCGGCAGCCGTCGCCAGCGAAAGCGGAGACCGTCGAGGGCGCTGCGGGCAGGTCTTGCTTGCGTCGATTCGTATACGCGAATATAACGAGGCAGTGATGGATGTCGTCCCCACCCCGGCTCCGGCCGCGCAGGCACGTTGGGAGCTTTACCGGCTCCTCTCCGAGCCGCTGCGCCTGCGGCTGCTGGCGCTGGCGTCCGTCGACGCGCTCGCGGTGGGCGAGCTGGCGGAGCTCCTTGGTGAGTCGCAGCCCAACGTCTCGCGGCACGTCGCGGCGCTTCGGCAGGCGGGGCTGGTGCAGGTTCGTCGCCACGGCACCTGGGCGCTGGTGCGGGTCTCCGGCGAGGGGCGCGCCGACGCGGTGCTCGACGACGCGTTGCGCACCGGACGCGCCCTCTGCGATGCGGACGGGAGCCTCGCTCGCGTCGTCGATGTCGTCGGTGCCCGGGAGCGGAGCACGCGAGAGTTCTTCGCCCGCGGTGCGAAGGGTGCCGTGACCGTGGGGGCGCCGCCGGAGATCGGCGCGTACCTCCGCGCGCTCGCGCCGCTGATGCCGCACCGGGCCCTGGCCATCGACGTCGGCACCGGCGACGGGAGGCTCCTCGAGATCCTGGCCCCGGTGTTCGACCGGGTCATCGCCGTCGATCGTGCGGGCGCGCAGCTCGCGATGTGCGCCGAGCGGGTGGCGCAGCGCGGCTTCGACAACGTCGACCTCGTCGAGGGCGAGCTCGATGGCACGGAGGTCCGCCGCGCGGTGCGTCGCGCGAGCCCTGCGGGGGCCGACGCCGTCTTCGCGTCGCGGGTGCTTCACCATGCTCCGCGTCCCGTGGAAGCGCTTCGCAGGATGGCGGCGCTGGGCCGGCCGGGGGCTGCCGTCATGGTGCTCGACTACGGCGCCCACGAGGACGAGGCGCTGCGCGCGCAGCAGGCCGACCTGTGGCTCGGCTTCGAGGCCGACGAGCTGCGACGCTTCGCCCGCGAGGCGGGGCTGGTGCAGGCCACGGTCAGCGAGATTCCAGCGGCCTGGCGTGGCAACGGCGCCGACCGCGGCGTGCCGTGGACGCTCCTCGGCGCGAACGTGGCGGGGGACGAACGATCGACGAAGGACGCCGCACCCGCGGCGAAGAAGGAGAAACGACGATGAACAACGAGAAGGCTGGCAAGTACAAGGTCAAGGATCTCGGGCTCGCGGAGCTCGGCCGCAAGGCGATCCGCATGGCGGAGAAGGAGATGCCGGGGCTCATGGCGGTGCGCGCCGAGTTCGGCACCTCGAAGCCGCTCAAGGGCGCTCGCATCGCGGGCTGCCTGCACATGACCATCGAGACCGCGGTGCTCATCGAGACGCTGACCGCCATCGGCGCCGACGTCACCTGGACGAGCTGCAACATCTTCTCGACGCAGGACGAGGCCGCCGCCGCCATCGCGGTGACCGGCGTGCCGGTGTTCGCGTGGAAGGGCGAGACCGAGGCCGAGTACGACTGGTGCCTCGAGCAGCAGCTCACGGCGTTCGAGGGCGGCAAGGGCCCGAACATGATCCTCGACGACGGCGGCGACCTGACCGTCCTCATCCACAACAAGTACCCGGAGCTCTTCGCGGGCAACGACCCGATCCGCGGCATCTCCGAGGAGACGACGACGGGCGTGCACCGGCTCTACGACATGTTCCGCAAGGGCACGCTCAAGGTGCCGGCGATCAACGTCAACGACTCGGTGACGAAGTCGAAGTTCGACAACCTCTACGGCTGCCGCGAGTCGCTCCTCGACGGCCTCAAGCGCAGCACCGACGTCATGGTGGCCGGTAAGCTCGCGGTGGTCTGCGGCTACGGCGACGTGGGCAAGGGCTGCGCGCAGTCGCTCCGCGGCATGGGCGCGCGCGTCGTCATCACCGAGATCGACCCGATCTGCGCGCTGCAGGCGGCGATGGAGGGCTACGAGGTCCGCCGCATCGAGAGCGTCGTCGAGAACGCCGACATCTTCATCACCGCCACGGGCTGCGCCGACGTCATCACCGGCGAGCACATGCAGCGGATGAAGGACGGCGCGATCCTCGGGAACATCGGGCACTTCGACTCCGAGATCCAGGTCGCCTGGCTCGAGAAGAACCCGGAGATCAAGAAGGACAACATCAAGCCGCAGCTGGACCAGTTCGTGTTCCCGAACGGCAAGCGCCTCACGGTGCTGGCCTCGGGCCGCCTGCTGAACCTCGGCTGCGCCAAGGGCCACCCGTCCTTCGTGATGTCGACGTCGTTCACGAACCAGTGCCTCGCGCAGATCGCGCTCTGGACCGAGCCGCAGAACTACCCGCTCGGCGTGCACGTGCTGCCGAAGACCCTCGACGAGAAGGTCGCCTCGCTGCACCTCGCGAAGCTCGGCGTCGAGCTGACCACGCTCGCCGCGAACCAGGCCGAGTACCTCGGCGTGCCGGTCAACGGCCCGTTCAAGCCCAGCCACTACCGCTACTGAGCGCGCGGCCTTCCCACGACCCGCCGCGGTGATTATCCACGGCGGGCCGTGACCGCGCCCGACGACCCCCCCCCGAAGACGACGACGCGCTCGTCGGCGAAGTCCTCGACGCTGCCGCGGTGGACCATGCCCTGGTCCCGGCGCGCGACGTCGACCACGCGCTCGCCCTGCGCGGCCCCGCCGACCCGCTCGCGCGGCTCCTGCACGAGATCCGAAGGTATCCGCTCCTCTCCGACGACGACGAGCGCGACCTCGGCCGGCGCGCGCGGGACCACCGCGACGCCGACGCGATGCGCAAGCTCGTGGTGCACAACCTCCGCCTCGTCGTGCACATCGCCTTCGAGTTTCGCCGACGATGGTCGAGCGTCCTGGACCTGGTGCAGGAGGGCTCCACGGGCCTGGTCGAGGCCGCGCAGCGATGGGACCCGGACCGCGGCGCGCGCTTCGGGACCTACGCCGGCTACTGGATCCGGGCCTTCGTTCTTCGGTTCTTGCTGACGAATTTCCGGCTGGTGCACACGGGCAACAC
>CAIMWA010000118.1 GCA_903845045.1 uncultured delta proteobacterium
GGGGTTCCGTCCCGTTGCTCTTCGGAGGCCCGGCCGCCGCGGCCGGCACGATCCCGACAGGGCAGAGCCCGGCTGCTCTTCCGCCGGGCGTGGGCGATGCGAGCCGTTTCGTCGGGAAGAGTGGGGAACTGATCCTCCCCCCCGGGTGATCGGAGATGTGTAGAAGTGATAGGGCTTCAGCCCGCCGGCACTCAACGACGTACGCAGACAAACATGTCGGTAATCGAGTCCCTAGACCTGGACTCAACGGAGAGCGAAACGCCCTCCCCTCACTTCGCCGGCGCCGCGCCGGCCTCGTCGAGCTCCCGCAGCAGCGACGCGAGCCAGAGCACCACCTCTCGGCGTCGCTCCTCGTAGGTCACCGGACCCACCTCGCCGGTGTCCCGGCGCCGCGTGAGCTCCCGCACCTCGTCGAGGGCGCGATCACGCTCGGCCTCGATCTCGGCCTTGGTGCGCTTGCCCTTGGAGGCTCCGCCTCGACGCAGCGTCGACCCGAGGGCGCCCAGCACGAGCAGCGCCGCAGCGCCCGAGGCGATGGTGCGTCCCGGTCCCGCCGGCGAGGGAATGCCCTCGAGGCGGATGTCGATGGTGCTCAGCGCCGGGTCGTTGGGCTGCCGCGTCACTCCCGTGAAGAGGATGCGGTCGCCCTGCCCCTCGCGCAGCTCCGCGGCGGGCATGCCCGCAACGTGCACCGACAGACCCCGCGGAGCCTCGACGGCCACCATCGCGTTGACCACCGGCAGCGGCAGTCCGAGACGCAGCGACACCTCGCCGCCGTGCAGCACCACCTGGTACTGGAAGGTCACCTCCGTCGGCTGGTCCTCGGTGGGAGCGATGGAGCCGCGGAGCATCGCCGCGTCGCCCTCCGTCGCCACGCGCACGTCGTCCATCGAGGCCTGCGTGTTGAACGCCGTGTAGCCCGCGGGGAGCGCGAAGGAGAGGCCGTTCGTCGGCACGTACGTCGCCGGCCGCGGACGCTCGTCGCCCACGGCCATGCCCGAGAGGTTCGCGATGCGCATGCGCTCGACCACCATCAAGCGGTCGTCGCGAAAGCGCATCTCGACGTGGGCGTCCCAGAGCAGCACGCCGCGGCCGTCGTGGCCGACGTCGAAGCGAACGAGCTGCACCCGGTAGCCCACGCGGTCGCCGAGCTGGAACGGCATGGCCCCGAAGCGCGCGCCGTCGACGTCGGTGCTGGCGCGGTACGCGATGCCGCTGCCCGCCGGGAGCCCGTCGAAGCGCGCCTCGCCGTCGCTGCCCGTCACCGCCTCGCGCGGGGTGTCGCGCTCGCCCTCGCGCATCGCCCCGAGACGCACCGTCGCCCCGGGAACCGGCCCGCCGCGCACGTCGACGACACGCACGACGATGGTCCCCGCGGGAACGTCCTGCGCCTCGTCGGCGCCGCTCTGCGGAAACTGCGACCGGTGCTGCGGAACCGCGGTCCCGTCCACCGGCGGATGCCCCGGCGGCAGCGGCTGGCTCGGGTCCACCGGACCCTGCTGCGCCCACGCCGACGACGTCGCGAGAAGCCCCGCCAGCACCCACCTTCTAGCCCGCATGGTCCGCCTCCGGCGCGATGCGCGCCCCGCACTTCTTGCAGAACACCGCGTCGGCGTCGTTCGCGGCGTGGCACTTCGCGCACTCCGCGTCCGTCGCCGCCGCGGGCGCCTTCGCCGCAGCCTTCGCCTTCGGCTCCGAGGCTGCCGCCGGGTCCGCCGCGGCCTTCGACACCAGCGCCTCGGCGCGCGCGCGCCACGGTCCGATGCCCTCGTCCATGGCCTTCATCGCCGCGCGGGCCTCTTCGCGGTACCGGGTCTCGAGGGCCTTGTAGTCGTCGTCACCGAGGCGGCCGATGCTGCGCTCGAATTCGAGGTCCTTGAGCGCCGCCAGGGCCGAGCGCTTGCGCTCCTCGAGGGACGCCAGCGCCGCGCCGTCGTCGTCGCCGTGGTCGTGGTCGCCGGGCTGCAGCGGGTCGAGGAGCAGCCGCAGCGTCTCCCAGAACATCACCGCCGCCGCCGCGAGCAGCGCGAAGCCGAACCACAGCACCACCGACGGTGCGCCGCGCACGATGCCGAGGGGCACCGCGACCACCACCAACGCGGCGGCAGCGATGGGGAGCGCGTGCCGGGCCGTCCAGTCCTGCCAGGTGTCGTCAGTCATCGTGACCCCGCAGCTCCGCGTCGATGCGCGCGTCGTACTCGCCCGCCGTGGCCGTGTGCTCCGCCGACGCAGACGTCGTCTCAGCTGGCTTCGCCACCACCGGCGGACGCTTCGCCCAGCGCCGCACCAGCGTCACCGCCAGCCCTGCGCCCGCGAGAAACGCCGCCACGGGCACGATGTAGAGGGCCTTGTTGGCCCCGCGATCCGGCGGCACCTCGAGGGACTCGCTGCCATACCGGGCCACGTAATCGTCGATGATGGCCTGCGGCGCGTCGCCGCGCGACAGACGGTCGCGGATGCGGTCGCGCTGCCCCCCGGCGAAGCCGCAGGTGCACGTCGCGAGGGACTCCCGCGGGCAGTCGCCGCACATGCAGCGCAGGTGCTCGAAGACCCGGCGCTCCGCCGGCGAGGCCTGCGTCGAGGCCACGTCCGTCGACTGCGTGTGCATGCCCTGCGCGCGGCCCGGGGCGCCGTAGAGCGCCGCCGCCGACACCAGCGCGACGAGGAACAGCGTGTGCTGCCCCGCGAGCACCAGCGGCCGCGCCGACGTCGCCCGCGCCGCCGACTTCGACGCCTCGGGCCACATCGCCACCATCACGCCGAGGATCAGGATCAGACCGCCGACCCAGATCCACAGCGTGAGCGGGTTGATGAAGGCCTTCACGTGGGCGACGCGCGACTGCGGGTCGATGGAGTTCATGACCACGTAGAGGTCCTCGAAGACGCCCGACGTGATGCTGACCTCGGTGGTCGGCATCTCCGGGCGCGCCGTGTACATGAACCGCGCGGGGCTCACGTGGCCGACCACGCGGCCGTCGCGGAGCACGGTGATGTTCGCGTGCACCTCGCGCTTGGCGATGTCTCGCTTCATCTCCGGACCGTCGTAGCGGAGCGTGAACGCCCCGATGCGGAACGTCTCGCCGGGCGCCACCGTGGCCTCGACGTCGTGGCGGTACGCCGCGCCGATCCAGCCCGCCATCATGAGCAGGAAGCCCACGTGCACGATGTACCCGCCGTAGCGGCGGCGGTTGCGGCTCACGAGGCGCGTGAGGGCCACCGGGGCGGCCTCGCTCTTCGACGCCATGCGGGCGCGCGTGCCGCGGAAGAACTCCTGCGCCAGCGCCGCGACGTTCAGCGCCACGAGGGCCGTGCCGACGGCCGGCAGGTGCCCGTCGAGCCACGCGAGGGAGCGCCCCACGTTCACGTGCCCGAGGGTGAGACCCGCGAGGCGCACGGTGCTCTGCACGTCGTAGATCGGGTCGATGTGCACCACCGCGGGGAAGCCCACGGCGCGCCCGAAGACCGCGTGCGCCACGCCCGCCCCGATGCCCGCGACGAGCGGTCCGCGGAACGCCGCCGCGAGCAGGTGCACCGAGCCCTTGCGCCACGGCGTGAGCGTTCCGGTGGCCATGACGCACATGAGCACCACGGCCACGGGCGCCAGCCACGCGTTGTAGAACGTCGCGCCCACGGTGAGCCGCTCGTTCCAGAGCCACTCGCTCACCTTCGGCCACGTCGTGGCGAGGGCGATGAACACGCAGATGCCGAGGAGCATCCAGTTGTTCGCGACGAACATGGCCTCGCGCGACAGCAGCGCGTCGATCTCGGCGGACTTGCGCAGCAGCGGCACGCGCCAGACCACCAGGGCGACGCACGCCACCAGCAGGAAGACCATGAAGTACACGAAGTAGATGCCGATGCCGCTCTGCGCGAAGGAGTGCACGCTCGAGATGAGCCCCGAGCGCGTCAGGAACGTGCCGAAGATCGTCAGGAAGAACGACGTCATGAGCAGCGCGACGTTCCAGATCTTCAGGATGCCGCGGCGCTCCTGGATCATCACCGAGTGCATGTACGCGGTGAGGGTCCACCACGGCAGGCACGCGGCGTTCTCGACGGGGTCCCAGGCCCAGAAGCCGCCCCAGCCGAGCTCCTCGTAGGCCCACAACATCCCGAGCACGTTGCCGATGCTCAGGAACAGCCATGCGAAGAGCACCCAGCGCCGCGCCGCGAGGGTCCACTCCTCGCCGAGGCGGCCCGTGATGAGCGCCGCGACCGCGAAGGAGAACGGCACCGCGCACCCGACGAAGCCGATGTAGAGGGAGGGCGGGTGGATCGCCATGTAGAAGTTCTGCAGCGACGGGTTGAGCCCCTCGCCCTCGGCGGGCGCCCCCACGAAGCTGGCGGAGAAGGGGTTCGCGGACCACGCCATGAGCACGCCGAAGAACACCACCACGGCCATCAGCGTCGCGATGACCCACGGCGCGAGCTCCTTGTAGCGCCCGCGGAGCCACAGCACGCACGCGCTCGTGTACGCCGACAGCAGGAACGTCCACCACAGCAGCGAGCCGTCCTGGCCGCCCCAGAGGGCCGCGAAGAGGTAGCCGAGGGGCCTCGACCGGTCGGAGTAGTGCGCGACGTACCGGATGCGGAAGTCGTGCGACAGGAACGCGTAGAGCAGCAGCGCGACGTCGAGGCCGATGAGCGCACAGGTGCCCAGCGCGGCGTAGCGCGCGGCACGAAGCAGTCGCGGGGCGGCCCCTG
Organism: uncultured delta proteobacterium; assembly: GCA_903845045.1. GTDB lineage: Bacteria > Myxococcota_A > Polyangia > Polyangiales > SCUS01. The sequence goes on from CAIMWA010000118.1 coordinate 4,702, forward strand.
CGCGGGAGGTCCCGGCGAGCACGGCCAGACAGAGCGTCGCCGCCGCCGTCACCAGGAAGGCGTAGAGCACGCCGGTGCCGAAGGCCGGGATGCCCGCGTCGAAGGGGGTTGGGTCCATGGGGAGGACGGCACCGTAGTGGGCGGCCCCGGGGGGGTCAACCCGCGCGAAAACCGGGGTGCCCGAGGCACGGGTGCTAGAGTGCCCGGCAGGTCCATGGTCACGCGGCGATGCACTGCGCTTCTGCTGGTGACGGGGGTCCTCGGCGGGTGCGCGCTCGGGGTCTCGCCCGTCATCGAGGAGCTCGTGCTCGACCAGGACCAGGGCGTCTGGACCGCCGACGCCGCCGACATGGACGCGTCGACGCCCTCCGACGACCTCGCCCCGACGGACACGGCGGACGACCTCGTCGACGCCACCACGGCCGACGCCGACACCCGTCCTGCCGACGTCGGGTGTGGCACCGAGACCGGCGCGGCCTGCGATCCCGGCGCGGTGCAACGCTGCGGCGCCTGCGGCCAGCAGACCTGCACCGCCGA
>CAIMWA010000119.1 GCA_903845045.1 uncultured delta proteobacterium
ACCGACGACGAGGCCGCCGCGTGGCTGCGCGCCCTCGAGCGCGAGGGGCGCTACGGGCCCGACGGGTTCGGGTGAGGCCCGGCGAGGGCGGGGACGGGGGTAGGAAAGTAGGATCTCGCGCGCCGCGTCGCGACCGTCGCGGACTTCGGTGATTTCACGTCGATTCGCACGCACGGAGACCGCACGGTCTCCCGTAGGGTGCGCAACCTACTTTCCTACCCCCGTCCCTCCGACCCTGCGTCCCTCAGTCGCCGTCGTGGCGACGATGGTGGTGCCCGCGCCGGTGCGCGTGATCCGTCGGTGGCGGCTCGGCGGCAGGCACCGATGCCGCGGGTGGCGCGGAGGCTTGTGCGGCGGCCTGGGCCTCGGCCAGCGAGGCCGTCAGCGTGGCCACTTGAAGCTGCGCCGACCGCAGGGCCTCGGCCTGCGCTGCCTCGGCGCGATCATGCTCCTCGCGCGCGCTGCGCTCCGCCGTGAGCGATGCTTGGATCCGTGCGGTCTCTTCGCGGGCAGTGCGGGAGCCCTGCTCGGCGGCCAGGCGGCCGGCGCGCTCCCGTTGCAGCGTCGCGGCGGCGGCCAGCCTCTCCTCGGCGGATCGCGACGCCTCGCTCGCCGAACGTTCGTGGAGCACCTCGCCCGGGGCTTCGTCATCGGACGACGACGCCGTGTGCGAGGCGCTGTCGTGTGCGTGCGCGAGGGCGCTCGAAGCTCCGGCGAACATCGCCACCGCCTTCGACGGCACCCACGCGAGGGCGCCGAGCGAGAGCAGCCCCGTGCCGGACACGATGACCGTGAGCACGGCGACGGCGACGGAGCCCGAGCGCCGATCGAAGCCCTGCACGAAAGACGGCGGGTCCGGCGAGAAGGAGGGCTCAGCGATGGGCGCAGCGGCGTGCGGAGGCTCGGCGCCGGCCGCGAGGCGCATGACGGCGCCCGCGTGCACGAGCGCGTCGGCGAGGCTGCCGAAGATCATCGCGAGGACGTGGAGGGCGACGAGGAGCACCAGCGCGGAGCCGACGATCAGCACAAGCTTGCCGGTGCCGAGGTCGCCGAACGGAACGAGGTTCCGCAGGGCCTCGACGCGCTTCACTTGGATGAGCGTTCCGATGGCGATGACGGGGAGCGTGAGCACCTGCATCTCGAACAGCGTGCGGATCACGTAGACGACCCGACGAGGCTTCGACGCGTTTCGTTGCTCGTCGTCACCGAGGCCCGCGTAGCGATGAAACGCGACCTGCGCAGCGATGAGACCCGACAGCATCAATGCGAAGAGGACGATCCAGGGCTGCGGTGGGGCGTTGTTCTCGGCGCGCGCGGTGGTCAGCGCCTGATCACGTCGGGTGATCTGCTGCTGGGAGGCCGTGCGGGCCGCCTCGACGGCGGCGCGCGCCGCCGTGTCGCACGCCGCGACTTCTTGCGTGAGCCGTGTCGTGGTGTTCTGCACCTGTTGTTGGCAACTCGGTCGGGTATCGGTGTCGCTCTCGCACGGGCAACCCCATGGGGAGCACTGCTGCCGCACCGCATGGCGGAGCGCGCCCATGTTCGCAGGCGCGAGCAGCGTGCGCTTCCCGGCGACCTCGTAACATTCGCCGAGGGTCCCACCCTGTTCGAGGAACGTCGCCGCCTCGGCCGGCGCCCTCTGCAAGAAGCGCTTTGCGACATCATAGTCGGCGGTGTCGACACCGCTGCGGCTCGCCGCCTCGTTCACGAACGTTTCCTCCCGAAACTTCTCTACGGTTTCGTGGACCCGGGCGGGCCCGACGACGGCCGCACACAGCCCCAGCAGGGTCAACAGCAACAGCGACAGCGGAATCAAGCCGTCGCGGTCGACGAAGCGCAGGAACGCACCGATGGGGTTCGCGACGACGGACCAGCGGCGCCGCGAAGGGTCTGCGGACGGCCAGGTGGGAGGGGCTTGCTCGGGGTTCATCGATCGGGGCTCCTTGCGGGTCGACGGACGCTCGGCGCGGACAGCGACGAGAGCTTTGCCGGCCCAATTGGCGGCGAAGAGCGGGAGCCAGCGTTGATTCGCTGGGGGCTTCGCGTGACGGGATCGCGGCTGCTCCGAGGGGCGAAACCGTCGGCGGGGAATCGCGCAGCCCGCCGGGCGCTCGTTCGAAGGAGCGGCGGGTCGGGGTGACCGGGTTTCCGGCGATGGCTGTCACCCCGGGCACCGCTGGCCAGATACACGCCAGACGATCTCCGGTGGATATCTAGATCGCGCTCGACGCGGGGCCGTCGGTTTCCAGCGGATGACTTCGGAGGGCTTGCGACTACTCGCGCCATCAAATTCCGATCCGCGTAAAGCCGTCGCTGAACGCATGATTCACTTTCATGATCCACCTGGTGTTTACGACGGGCTTGTCGCGGCATACGTCGAACTCTGTCGACACGCTCGTATCCATGGATTCGGTGACGTCGAGAGGCGACACAGCAATAGTGCATTAGGGCATGTCGCAGGTTGCGGTCGCCCAAAAACCCCAATTTCGAATACTGATCGTTGTGCAATTGTCGAATGTGTAGCTTTGGCCTCGGTTCAGCGCAGCAATCTCCCCGCGACGTGAGGATGGAAAGTACAACGCCGCCCGTTCGGTCGTGGTGTCGACAAGTACCTTGATGCAGTCAGATCCCCATTGAGCGCTGTCGTCGAGGACTCCACAGTTTTCGACATTAAATATTGCACCACTGCCATGGAGTGACTTGCCACGAAACGTTGTCGCATATTGCTGCTGCTGCAACTCACTGAGCCCTCGGAATCGATGGACTTCAATTGGGAACTCAAGTCGTTCGCGCTGGGTTGCTGCAGTCGGAGCGGGCGCTGGCGCTTCCGTCGCTGGAGGCGCGGAGTTCGTCTGAGCCACTGGAGCGGCAACCGTTGTGGGTTGCTCCCGGGCGGACGCTGGTCTGACGGCGACGGTCGCTGCGCTTGCATTCTCGTTCGACGTGGTCTTCCCGCTCATCACCACCCCAGCGAGACACATCCCCCCAAGAGCACCGATTGCCACGAGAGCGATCTGGTTGATTGGCTTGTTGGACGGCGGCGCTAACGTAGGATATCCATATCCAGACTGACCTGGATTGACGTTATACTGTTGCGTATACCCTGGTCCCTGCGGAGGATATCCAGGTCCCTGTTGCTGGTTCATTGAAGTTTTCCTCTTGAGCTTGGAATTCAACAAGTTCCATCTCATGACTCGGCGCGTTATTCCGATGGGCTCGGCTTGAGACTCCACAGGATCCGACGGCGACAACGACGGTGCGGGGCCCGTGTCCCGGGCACGCTCTCGTTGTCATTGGGAGCGCCGTTCCGCGCCCATCACGAAATCGTCCGCCGAAGCGCCCCCCGACGCTTCCCAACCGCCGCTACGGCCCGCCGCCGACCTCCTCGCGCGCCTCGGCGAGAAAGAACCGCCCGCGGTTGCAGCCCGCGAAGCCGCCGTCGCGGCTCACGTTCACCGTCCACCAGTCGCGCTCGCTCCACGCGCCGTCGTCGATGGCCCCCTCCCATGCGATCGCCCCGTC
>CAIMWA010000120.1 GCA_903845045.1 uncultured delta proteobacterium
CGCCTCGGCAAGGAGCACACGATCTTCCTGTCGACGCACATCCTCCAGGAGGTCGAGGCGGTGTGCGAGCGCATCGTCATCATCCACAAGGGACGCATCGCCGCCGACGGCCCCCTCGAAGAGGTGCGCGCGCGGCTGGCCGGCGGCGAGCGCGACGTGCTCGTGACCGTGGCGCTGCGCGACCACGCCGCCGCGTGGGAGACCGCCCCGGAGGCCGCCGCGAAGGACCTCGTCACCCCCGTCGACGGCGTTTCCTTCGGCGCGGTGACCTGCGAGGCCGGCATCGCGACGATCACCGTGCGCGTCGGCGGGAGCGGCGAGGCCGTCGAGGCGCTCGTCGCGCGCATCGTCGCCGCGGGCATGGGCGTGCGTGCGGTGGCGCCGCAGGCCGGCAACCTCGAGCGGGTCTTCCAGGCGCTCACGAGTCCCGAGGGAGAGCCATGAGGACCATCTGGGCCATCTACAAGCGTGAGCTCATCGGCTGCTTCTGCGCGCCGCTCGCCTACGTCGTCATGGTTTCGTTCCTCGTCTTCAACGGGGTCGTGTTCTGGTTCTTCCTCTCGATGACCGCCGACAACCCGGCGCTCACCGGGTCGCGCTCGCCGCTGCAGATGTTCTTCGGGAGCACGATCCTCTCGGTGCTCACGCTGCTGGTCTTCACGCCCGCGACGACGATGCGAACCTTCGCCGAGGAGCGCCGTTCGCGAACCTTCGAGACGCTCTTCACGGCTCCGGTCACCGACGTCGAGGTGGTGACGGCGAAGTTCCTCGGGGCCATGACGTTCTACGCTTCGCTGTGGGCGCCCACGCTGCTCTACGCCCTCGTGGTGAAGCGCTACGGCCCGGTGGACTGGGGCGCGCTCGCGTCGGGCTACGCCGGCATGCTCCTCATCGGGTCGGCGTTCATCGCCCTCGGCGTGCTGATGTCCGCGCTCGCGCGGTCGCAGGTCGTGGCGTACATGCTGACGTTCCTCGCCATCGGCGGCGTGATGTTCGCGCTCGGCCTCGGGTCCTACGTGTTCCAAGAGGAGTCGACGCGGCAGTTCTTCTCCTACGTGAACCTCTGGGAGCACATGGAGCACTTCTCCGTCGGCGTCATCGACTCGCGCGCGGTGACCTATTACGGCTCCGTGGCGCTGGCCTCGCTGGCCATCGCGACGCGCACCCTGTCGTCGCGGCGGGAAGGGTGAGCGCCATGACGACGAAGGACGCGCCGCGCGACGCAGCGCCGCCGCCCTGGCTCGATCGGCTCCTCCGAGGTCCAGTGTGGGCGCTGCTCATCCTCGCCCTCTTCGGCGAGCTCAACTACCTCTCGGCGCGGCACTACCGCCGTTGGGACTGGACCTCCGAGCATCGCTTCACGCTCGCGCCGCGCTCCGTCGAGATCGCGCGCGAGCTCCGCGCCCCGGTGGACCTCTACGTCCTGCTCGGCAGCAGGGATCCGCTCTACGCCGAGACCCGCGAGCTCGCCGATCGCTACGCCGCGGCGTCGTCGCGCGTGCAGCTGCACCTCATCGATCCGGACCGTCAGCACGAGCGCCTCGTCGCGCTGGCGCAGGAGCTCGACCCGCACCTTCTCGACCGCGACGAGAGCGGTCGTTCGCTCGCCACCGCGGGCATCGTCGTGCGTCGCGGCAACCGGCACTGGGAGGTCGAGCGCGAGCAGCTCCAGGAGTTCGGCGCGCCGTCGGGCGGCGACGAGGGCAGCGACGCCGCGCGGCTGCTCAACGCACGCATCACCGTCGAGCGCCGCATCTCCGAGGCGCTGCTGCAGGTCGATCGCGAGCACTCGACGACGCTCTGCTACTCGTCGGGTCATGCCGAGATGCCGCTCGGTACTTCGGACCATGGCGGCTCCGGGCTCTCCGACGACCTTCGTCATTTGAACTTCCAGGTGCGCGAGGCGGAGATCCGCGGCGAGACCGGCGTGCCCGCGGACTGCGACGCCGTGGTCATCGCCGGACCGCAGCGCGCGTGGCCCCGCGAGGACGCCGACGCGCTCGTGCGCTACCTGCGTGGCGGCGGCAACGTCGCGATGTTCCTCGACCCGGTGATCCTCGAGGGGCACGTGGCGCCGACGGGGCTCGAGGCGGTGGCGTCGCTGGCCGGCATCGCGCTGCCTGCGGCGGTGATCGTCGAGGCCGACCGCGAGCACCTGCTCCCGGACTCGCCACCGGTGCACTTTCGCGCGGACACCTGGAACGAGCACGAGCTCACCCGCGACCTGCGCGGGGCTTCGGTGCTCGTGGGCCTCGCGCGACCGGTCGTGCGCGCCGACGGCTCGTCGCTCGGAACGATGCTCCTGCAGTCGACGCCCGAGGCGTGGGGCGAGACGGCGATCGCCGAGCTCATGCGCACCTTCGTGCCGTCGAAGGGCAACGACGACGTGCAGGGGCCGGTGTCGCTGGCGATGGCGGGCACCGTGGCCGACGTGCGCTCTCGCGGCGAGGGCGTGGCCTCGGGCCGGGTCGTCGTCGTCGGCAGCTCGGAGATGGTGGGCACCGACTACTTCAACATCCGCGTGCGCGCGTCGGTGGCGAACGCGAACTTCGCCGAGGCCGTGGTCGGCTGGATCACCGCGCGCCGCGAGCTGGTGAGCATTCCATCGCGACCCGTGGATCGCGTCGCGCTCCTCGTGAGCTCGAGCGACCTCACGAAGGTCGGCGTCTACGTCATGCTGTTGATCCCGCTCGCCGCCGCCCTCGTGGGCGTCGCGGTGGCCCGCGCGCGGAGGAACGCGTGAAGCGCTACCGCTCGGGCCTCGTTCTCAGCGCGCTCGTGGCCGCCGGCGCCGGCGTGGTCCTGTGGGATCGCGCGCACACGACCACCGCCGACCTCGAGGCGCGCCGCCGCTCCGTGTGGCGGGCGTTTCACCGTGAGCGCGTGGATCGCGTCGAGGTAGAGCACCTCGGCGTTCACTACACCCTCGCGCGGCGCGGTCCGGCGTGGACGGTGCGCACCCCGCGTGGCGCGCGGCCGGCCGACGCCGTGGAGGTGGAGCGCGTCCTCTCCGAGGTCGAGGGCTCCGAGGCGGCCCGCACGCTGGGGCCCCTCGACGCAGCGTCGCGGCAGCGCTTCGGACTCGACCACGCCCGCGCGAGCGTCGAGGTTTGGGAGGGGACGACGCTCACGGCCCGCTTCTCCGTCGGCGGCGCCGTCGAGCGCGAGGACCGCGTCTACGTCGAGGCGGCGGCGCAGGAGGGCGGCGCCGGGGCGAGCCTCGGCGTCGTGCTTCCGAAGAGCTTCGGCGACCTCTTCGACCGCGACGCGATGGCGTACCGCGACCGCGCCGTGGCCGACATCGACGCGTCGCGCCTGGACCGCATCGCCGTGCGCGGAACCGGCACCGCGGCGCTCGAGCTCGCCCGTCGCGGCGGCGTCTGGGACCTCACCACACCTGCGTGGGGCCGCGCCGCCCGCGGCGCCGTCGACGCGATGACGTCGCAGCTTCGTGAGCTTCGCGCCGAGCGGGTCGTTGGCGACGACCTCGACGCGGCGACGCTTCAGCGCTTGGGACTCGAGCCGCCCCGCACCCGCGTCGAGTTCCGGCGCGGAACCATCGAGCCCATCGTGCTGCGCCTCGGCGAGGCGTGCGAAGGGCACGACGGCGAGGTCGCGGCGATGCGCGACGGCACGGGCACCGTGGTGTGCGTCACGCGAGCCTTCGCCGACGCGCTCCGCGTGCAGCCCGAGGGGTTGCGCGACGACCACGTCGTGTCGGCACGCACCGACGAGATCTCCCGCGTGCGCATCGGCGGTGCAGCGCCGGGCGGTGCCGAGCTGGTCCTGCAACGCACCGGCTCGCAGTGGACGGCGCTGCCTTCGTCGGTGGAGGTCGACGCCGAGGCCATCGAGTCGTGGCTCGCGCAGGTGCACGACCTCGCGGCCTCGCAGCGCCTCGACGGCGACGTGCGCGCGGCGCACGGCCTCGAGCCTGCGGGGCGCGTGATCCGCATCGAGCGCGAGGGCGTCGAGGGCGAGGAGCGAGTGCGCGTCGGGGCGGCCGATGCGACGGGCTTCTACGCGTCTCGCGACGACGAGCCCATCGTGCTCCGCTTCGCGGCCTCCGCGGCCGACACGCTGCGCATCGACGCGCTGCGCTTCCGCCCACGCGCGCTCGTCCACGACGCCGTCGACGACGTGCAGGCGCTGCTCCTCGATGCGGGATCCGTGCACGAGGAGATCGTGCGCAGCGGCGACGTGTTCCGCATGTCGCGACCCTTCAGTGCGGAGGCCGATCGCGCGCTGGTGCTCGACGTCGGCCGGCAGATCGCGACGCTCGAGGTCGAGCGCTGGGTCGGCGCCGAGCTGCGACCCGAGTACGGCCTGGCGGCGCCCCGCCTGCGCCTCGTGGCGCGCTACGAAGGCGCCGGCGCGGTGGAGCACGACGGCGGCGTCGACGCGTCGGTGCCTCGGGTGCGCACCTACGCGTTCTCCGTGGGCGCGACGGCCCCCGGCGGAGGCAGCTACGCCACGATCGACGGTGGTCCTGGCGTGTTCGTGCTGCCGCGGGCGTTCGTCGAGCAGATCTCCCGGCCGCACCTCGACCACGGGCTCGTGATGGTTCCTCGCGAGGGGCTCACCCGCCTTGCGCTGCGCTTCATGTCACCGCCCCACGCGGTGACGCTGGTGCGCGACGGCGAGCGTTGGCGCACCGAGGGCGGCGCTCCCGCCGACGACACCCGCGTCGACGCGATGCTCGGACAGGTGCGCGCCATGGGCGCCCCGCGCGTCTTCTCGTACGGGCCAGCCACCGTGGAGCAAGGCTTCGCCGCGCCATCGGCGACCGTCGAGGCGACCTACGCCGGCGACGCAGGTGCGCGCACGCTTCGCCTCACCGTCGGCGCCCGCTACGGCAGCGGCGAGGGCGCGGGGTTCTACGTGCGGCGTGACGGCATCGACGCGACGCTGTCGTGGCCCGAGTCGGTCATCGACGCGCTGCGCGGCTTCACCCCGTGAATCGTTCGCCGCGCTATGGTGCGCGGCATGGACCCCTCCAACGCCCCGCTGCTCCTGCTGCTTCTTCCGCTGCTCGTGCTCGTCGCGCGCTCCGTCCGTCAGGTGGATCAGTGGCAGGTCGCGTTGAAGTTCACCCTCGGACGCTTCGCGGGACGCATGGATCCGGGCATCCACATCGTGCTGCCGCTCGTGCAGAACATGGTGCGCGTCGACAACCGCATCCGTAACCGCGACCTCCCGTCGCAGATGGTCATCACGCACGACAACGTGACGGCGATGATCGATGCGGTCGTCTACTACAAGGTCGTCGACGCCGAGAAGGCGACGCTCAACGTCGAGAACTACGAGACCGCCGTGCGCGACCGCGCGAAGGTGGTGCTGCGCGACGTCGCCGGAGAGACGACGCTCGACGACCTGCTCCAGCACCGCGAGGAGGTCGCGCAGAAGGTCCGCACCGCCGTGGAGCAGTTCGTGGCGCAGTGGGGCCTCCACATCGAGCTCATCGCCCTGCAGGACATCCAGCTCCCGCCGCAGATGCAGGAGGTCATCGCGAAGAAGGCCATCGCCGAGCGCGAGCGGCAGTTCGTGATCATCAAGTCGCAGGCCGACGTCGAGAGCGCGCGCAACTTCGCCGAGGCCGCGCGGATCCTCGGAGAGTCTCCCGGGGCCATGGAGCTCCGGCGGCTCGAGGCCTTGCAGAACCTCACCAGCACGGGGGTCAGCAAGGTCATCTTCGACCTGGCGCGGCCGGCCGACACGCAGGGGGCGGCGATGGCGGCGGCGATGGCCGATGAGCGCACCCGCGTGCGCGTCGATCCGAACGCGCCGGCGGCGCAGGGCGAGGGCGCGCCTCCCGCGCAGGCCGAGGCCCAAACGCTGCGACGTGCGGGACGCTGACGCCGTCGAGGCGCTCGAGCGGGTACGCGCCGCGGCGCTGAGCGACCCGGACCTCGCGGCGCTCCTCGACGACGCCGAGGCGGAGGTGGTGCCGGGGAGCCACTGGGAGGCGAGCGCGGGGCGCGTGCAGGGGCTCGGCGTGGTCCTCGCGCTCGGGGCCGAGGCGCTGGCCGAGCTGACAGTTGCACCGGCCCTGCGCGACGCGCTCGAGCGGGCGTGCGCGCGGGGTGTCGCTTCGGCGCCGGGGCTCGCGCTGACGTCGGTGATCACTCGCTGGAACGGTCGGATGCGTGGTCGCGAGGCGAGCTATCGGAGCGCCGCGCTCTCCGTAGCCGTGGACCTCGAAGCGGGCGTGCGGGCCTACGTTGCTCGACGTGGCGCGGCCCTGGACCCTGCCGTGCGCGTGACCCGGCACGCCGACAGCGTGACCGTCGAGGGCCTTCGCGGCGCGCGAAGCGCCATCGAGGACGCGGTGCACGCGCTCGCTGGGCCCGAAGCATCGATTCGCTTCAAGACGTAGAAATCCTCCCGCGCCGCGCGAGCGGCGTAGGAGGGAGGGATGGGGAGTAGATCAGGAGGAAGGGGATCGAGGATCGGAGGGAGGGAGAACGATCAGCGACGGCCGCCGCCGCCGC
>CAIMWA010000121.1 GCA_903845045.1 uncultured delta proteobacterium
CATGCGGCGCTACGACGCGCTCGCCGCCATCCTGGACGCGAAGCTCATGGGCCTGACGTCGGACTTCGTCCGCGAGCACTGCGGCATCGAGCTCACCAAGCGCGGGCCGACCTGACGGTCGCCAGGGGCCCCGCGGGGCGGGGAATTCCAGTGCAGGCGGCGGTCCCAACGTGGTGCACACCTCGCCCGCTCGGGCTCGACGCTACCCTGCGGCGGGCTGGGCGTCCGAGGGCGGCGGAGGACTTCGGGACAGGGAGATCGGGGCGGTTACAGTTCACCTGCGCGTCGCCGTCACCGCGGAGGAGCGGCGAGCGCAAGGACGTCCTGCTGAAGCCGATCGCGACAGCGCTCGAGCGCGCCGAGGTCCAGCGCCGCCACGACTCCCAGGAGCGGGCGGATCGCAATTTGGCCGAGCGCCCACGCGAACCACGCCGGGTCCATTGCCGCCGTCCTTCGCGACGGCATCCACGAACAGCTCGACGGCGGGACATCCCGCGTTCTCGATGAAGAAGAGATCGACGAGGTCGCGAAGCTTCGAGCGCCCCAGCAGCGCAATCAGCTTGTTGGCGCGCTGGTCCCGGAGCGTCTCGGCGCGCACCAAGCCCACGAGCAAGGGCACCGGCTCCAGGCGTTCCGCGGTGTCGGCGGCGACATCCACGCGCATGGTGCCGTGAACGCCGCCGAGCTCCAGCCGTTGGAAGCCAGGTCCCGTACGAACGGGGGTGGCGACGGCGCCGGCGGCATCGGCGCTCGCGACGACGGCACGTACGACGACGCCGATGTCCTCCCGCGGGGCACAGAAGAGGTCGAGGTCCTTGGAGACCAGATGCCCGAGCAGCAGTGAGAGCCCCGTCCCACCCACGAGACGGACCGTCGGCGACGCAGACTGCGCCGCGAGCACCACGCGCTCGTGGAAGTCATCCAGCGCGGGCGAGGTCATGGCGGGCGCGGGCGTCGCGAAGAAGCGTCCAGACCGGCCTTGCGCGACCCAGCCGCGGGGCGATGCGCTCCCACGCTTCGTCGATCATGGACCAGTCGAGAAAGAGCCAAGCGTCGCGGGTGTTGGCTTCGCGAAGAACCCGCACGAGCACCTCGTCGCGGGCCGCCGCGTCCGACAATGCCAGCACGGTGCGCACCTCGCCCACCGTCATCCCCGTGTCCCAGAGGAAGTACGGCACCGTCGCCGGGTCGCGCAGGCGGTCGCTCGTCGGGGGAAGCACGGAGCCCAGTATAGCACTCCAGTCCGGCGCGGCGTGCGCTTCCATTCGATGGCATCCCGCCGCGCGGTGTGCCGGTCACCCGGACCGATCGGTGACGGGCAATGTCCGCATGGCGTGGCGCGGGGGTGCGTCCGGGTTCGCAGGTCGCTGTACGATTGCAGCCGCCTCATGAACGCCGCCGACGTCCGCGACCGACCGATCCACGCGCTGCGCCTCGATCTCGTGGGGCCCGACCCACTCGATGCACGCGAGGCGGGTCTCGTGCAGGAGGTGCTCGAGACGCCGCCGACGCACTGGTATCTCACGGGCTTCCTCGTGCCGTCGGGGGTCAGCCCGGAACTCTTCGAGGATGACAGCGCGACGGAGGAGATCGCCTCCGCGGGGAGAAGCGCCGAGGAGTGGAGCCGATCACCGAATTGCGCGGCGCCGCGATTATCGTGAACGCGGCCTCGCTCTACAGAATTGGGCGGTGATTCCCGACGATTGGCTCTACGAGAATTCGCGCACCCCGCGGCCAACGTCCCGCGGCCCTTCGTGTCCGTTCCGATTCTCGACATCATGGTGCAGGACGGTTCGGCCTTCGGTGCCCCCCCCGGTCGTGAATTGGACGAGCACCAACAAGGGGCCGGTCGCAGCGCGGGGCGCGTTCCACGAGGCTCCGCCCGAGGTGTTCGTCATCCCGGGCGTGAAGGTCGAGGTCGACCATAAGACGCAGGAGAAGTAGGCGCGCAGCATCAAGTAAGTCCCTATTGCGCCGCTTTCGGCCACGCGAAGCCATGGCTTACCACCACGGCATGCAGATTGGCCGCGTCGTAACACCGGCCGCCTCGAGACGGTTTACAAAAGTTGCGCGGTCGCGTAGACAATCGATATCATGGAAACGGACACGTCTGACATTCAGCGCAGCAACGAGGTGGCTCGTCTCCTAGAAGTGATTCAACATCCGAAAGATAGGTTAAATATAGTAGGTATCAGCGGGCCGGGAGGAATTGGCAAATCATTCTTGCTTCATCACGCACTCGACAAACTCGAAGGGACCGACTCGAGCTATCTTCGGCTGGTGGTCGATGGGTCGAACAGGCAGTCCATTGGCGACTTCTTTTCTCTTATCGGCGCTCAACTCCTCCCGCGTAGTCTGCCTTCGCCGGCAGACGCGCAGAAGGATTACTTTCCACAGGTTCGCAAGATTTCCGCAATGCACCGCCAGCTCGTTGAAGAAGTCGGTAGAGAATTGGGCAAAAGGGTGCCCCACAAGATGTAAAGGAAGCAGCTGTTGCGCTGCTCCGGGCCGGCCACCTACTTAATAAAACGGTTCCGAAATCACGCAAGTATCTAGACGTCAGTGCGCTAAACCTGACAGACGACGCCGTCCGCGAACATCTTGACGACGCGTAGAGGCTTGTAGAATCCGCGAGCGCGCTTTCCGATAGCACACCGCTGCCAGGCCCGATTGCTGATGCCATCGGCCTCACACAGCGCAATCGCGTGCGGCGTGATTTGTACAACGTTGTCGCGGATGCCATGCTTTCTGATATCGCGGCGGCACTTGTTGGATACCTTAAGAAAGATCGCTTCAGCAAAGTTGCGCACACGCCGATTGGGGGCCTCAATCAATTGATGCTGATTATCGATGACTTTGAGGCGATCGCACCGGTGCTCGAGGACTTCTTCATTAGCTCCCTAATTCCAAGGCTTTCAGCTGCTCCGTTCACTACGGTAATGATTGTTCTGTGTCGTGACGACCTTAAGGCGATGCATCCAGGTTGGGAGCAGCACAGTAAGCGATTCGTGCGCGAGCAGATTCGTTTGCGCGCTTTCGATCGAGAGGCGGCGTTTGCGACATTGGCGCGAGGCAAGGTGACGAAGGAGCGCTGGGAGGACCTGTATACCGCAACCCAGGGATTTCCGTTCCTGTTGAACGAATTCGTCGAAGAGTCGGGTGCGGAGTCGGCATTGTTTCTCCGCAAGTTTTTTGACCGACAGACGCGTTGGATGTCGCGTGAACAGGTTGATTGGTTTACAAAAACGTGTTATCTAACTGAGGTGAATGAAGATACATTGCTCAGGTTCTTCTCGAGGGACGTAATTGTGCAAGTTCAGAGTTGGTTTGAACGCGAGTCATCAATTCGCGATTCGGGTTCTGCTACGTTCCGGGTGCGTCCCTTGATTCGGGAATGGGTACTTCGTTACTTGGAAGCCCATGCGCCGTCGCGCCATCGCGAGATGACCGCGCGAGGACGCGGTGAGGTCGTTACCACTACATAGTGGCGGTCCTACGCGATGCGCGCGGTGACACGCGAATGTGTATAGGAAGAGCCCATAGGGGTCCACGTGCGATACCGCGCGCCACTGTCGAGCCTTCGTTTACGTAGAGCGGAACACAGACTCCCGTTGGGTGTCGAGGGCGCCAAAGGCGACGGGTGCGGCTCCTCTCGGACGACGGGATTTGTCCGAGAAACTACGGGTTTCGTAGCCTCGCGGGGGTGAAAGTTGGGGCGCTCCGAGGGTAGGTATGCGGTTGCGAGACCCATACGGAACCCAAGGAGGCCCCGCGCCATGGAAGCACAGAAGCAGATCGAAATGAACCCGTTTCTCGACGCCGACGTGGCGTTCGCGTCGATGAAGGAGATGCTGTCCTCCGCGTCGATGCTCGCGGCGCCGCATGGAGACGTCGAGCGGCGCCTGGCGGAAGAGGGGCGTGAGGTGCTGCGGCGGCTGTTTCAGGGGCACCTCGGGCTGCGCGGACCGGGCGACGTCGGCCCCGCCGTGACGGATGCCAACGGCGTCGTTCGAACGCATCGCCGCGTCCACGAGCGGGGACTGACGTCGATCTTCGGCCCGGTGCGGGTCGTCCACATGGGCTACCAACTCGCCAACAGCAACAGCCTCTATCCGCTCGATGCGTCGCTGAACCTCCCGCGGGAGTCGTACTCGCACGGAATGCGCCTGATCGTCGCTCGCCAGGCGAGCAAGGTCTCGTTCGCGGAGGTCAGCAAGACGGTCGAGCAGTTCACGGGAGTGCGCATTCCACACCGCCAGATCGAGGACCTCGCGCTTCGCGCGTCCTTCGATTTCGACGCGTTCTATGAGGAGCGGCAACGCGCCGCGCACGCCGCTGCCGACGGCGCCACCGACACCGCAACCGCCACCGCCACCGCGACCGGAAACGCGCCGATCGTGGTGGTGAGGAGTCTACGCAAAATTAACGTTCCGTTTTCAAGCGGCAAAAATTGATGTAGAGCTCCTGTCCTGGTGGACACCGAAGCTACCCTCGTGGAGCGGTACAACGCGATGGCTCCCGGCCTGAACGAGGCCCAGTGCCGTAGGTGGGCTGCGGCGGAGGCGCGTGCGTTGGGCCGCGGCGGCATCACGGTCGTCGCGCGCCTGCTCGGGATGTCCTCCCGCCGCATCCGCGCGGGGATCGCCGAGCTCGATGATCCGGCCGACGACGTGCTGGTCTCCGAGGGACGGGCGCGTCGCAAGGGCGCCGGCCGCCCGACGACGTCCGCGGCGCATCCCCAGCTCGTCGCCGCGCTCCAGCGTCTCGTGGATCCTGCGACGCGAGGTGATCCGATGTCGCCGCTGCGCTGGACCAGCAAGAGCACGACGAAGCTCGCCGAGGCGCTCGGTGACGAAGGGTTCTCGGTGAGCCACGACACCGTGGGTCGCTTGCTTCGCGCGATGGGCTACAGCCTCCAAGCTCCGCGCAAGACGATCGAAGGCGGGGATCACCCCGATCGCGACGCGCAGTTCCAACACATCGCAGACGAGACGCTGCGGATGCAGCTCGCCGGACAGCCGGTGATCTCCGTCGATTGCAAGAAGAAGGAGCTGGTCGGGGAGTTCAAGAACGGCGGACGGGAGTGGCAGCCGAAGGGCCAGCCCGAGCCGGTGAACGTCTACGACTTCATCGACGACGCGCTCTTCAAGGCGATTCCGTACGGGGTCTACGACGTCACGCGCAACGAGGGCTGGGTCGCCGTCGGGATCGATCACGACACCGCGGAGTTTGCGGTCCACACGATCGGGCAGTGGTGGCAACGGATGGGCCGGACCCGGTATCGAGCGGCGACGCAGCTCTTCATCACGGCGGATGGCGGCGGAAGCAACGGCTCCCGCAACCGCCTTTGGAAGCGGGATTTGCAGCGGTTGGCGGACTCCACGGGACTCGAGATCCACGTGAGCCATCTGCCGCCGGGCACCAGCAAGTGGAACAAGATCGAACATCGACTCTTCGGCCAGATCACCACGAACTGGCGCGGCAAGCCCCTGCGCACGCTGGAGACGGTCGTCGCACTGATCGCGAACACCACGACGCAGACCGGGCTGAAGGTGAAGGCCGTCGCGAACCAGATGCCGTACGCCACCGGTCGCAAGATCACCGACAAGGAGATGCGTGCGCTCGCCATCAGCCGAGATGGGTTTCATGGCGAATGGAACTACGTAATCAAGCCGCGCGGTGACCGACCGTCCGAAACGGAACGTTAATTTTGCGTAGGATCCTGACGGCCGACGGCAAGGGCGTCGTGATGCGGCCCGAGCACCTGCGTGACGCGACGCGAAAGGCCGCCGCCGCGCGGACTCACAAGATGGCGACGCGCTTGAGCCCGGACGAGAAGCGAGGCGCGAAGCGGATGGCCGAAGTGGCGTCGGTCTACTCGATCGCGCCGTTCCGGCGGACTCCCGAGCAGATCGTGCGTCTCTCGTCCGCGCACGACAGCGACGCGGACGGCAGTACTGCGCGCCCCCGCCCCGAAGACAAGCGTGTCTGGGCGAGCCTCGAGCGCGAGCCGGTGGAGGTCATCGCCGAGGCCTTTCGCGAAGCGGAGTCTCGTGACCCCGCACACACCCGGCGGTGGGTGGCCCTGCTCGACGGCAACGCCAGCCAGATCGACGCCGTCGAGGCGTGCGCACGCGCCCTTCGCGTCCGGCTGACCATCGTGCTCGATGTCGTTCACGTCATCGAATACCTCTGGAGCGCCGTCACGGCCTTCGAGGCGCAAGCAACACCCGCAGCCGAGGAGTGGGTGAGCGAGCGACTTCTCCGCATTCTTCAAGGAAAAGCGAGCGACGTCGTCGCGGGAATGCGTCGCAGCGCGACGCTGCGGGGGCTCAAAGGTGCCGCGCGAAAGGCCGTCGATCGCTGCGCGGGATACCTGCAGCGCCACGCGCCGTATCTCCGGTACGACGAGTACCTCGCCGCAGGTCTGCCCATCGCGACCGGCGTCATCGAGGGAGCGTGCCGCTACCTCGTCAAGGACCGGATGGACATCACCGGTGCGCGCTGGAGCCTCTGCGGAGGAGAGGCGGTCCTGCGCCTGCGCGCCCTGCAAGCCAGCGGAGACTTCGAGGCCTACTGGGCGTACCACCTTCGCCGCGAACACGAGCGGAACCATCTCGTGCACTACCCCGAGAGCAAGGCACCGTCCGCGCGTCTCACGCCGCCGCCGGCCAGGGCCGCGCGACCGTCATACCTGCGCATCGTGCGGGGAAACGAGGCAAATTGAGCCGTCGTCTGAGAGGAGCTCCACCCAAAGGCGACTTCGTGCGAGGTGAATCGCATGAAAATGCCTTCGAGTTCGATCGTCGAAGTCTGTATTCGAAGCGATTGCCCCCCCCCGCGTACCCGTTGCACGTACCGCGGGGTGGCGTGATGCAGACGCCCGCCCAAGTGTGCGTCCATGACAACGACACAACGACGCGCATCGCGGCGCACCGCGAACGAGGGGAATCAACTCCTGGCAAGCAGGGATCCACTGCGCATGCAGGCGACAACGCCCGGGCCGAGCGTCAGAGTTTCGGCTGGAGGAGCGGCTCGTAGTCGCTCGTGTGACCGCCTTCTGTAGCCAAGAATCCCCTCTCGAACCTGCTGCGCGAGGTCCTCTCCGCGCTTCTCGCCGAGCGCGTCGAGGTACACACGAACGCCGGGCGCGACCACGACGCCGTCGCGGTGCTCGCATCCGACGCACCCGACCTTCCCGGTGTCGCGAAGGAGCCGCAGGTTGGGTCCGCGGTCCGTCGGCTCGGCGCCCAGGATCTGTGCCGCCTTCTCCAACGGAACATCCGGCGAGATGCGCAGCAATGACACGGGGACGGCGGTGGGACCGACGCCGTGGAGCACGGCCTCCGACGGCCCCGGACACGGCGTGGGCGATGCCGGCCTCGGTGAGCATTGTGCTGGCTCGGCGCCAGAGCTCTTCGGAGTGTCTTGCGTAGAGCGACACGTCGAGCCGCCTCTCACGACGCCGGGCCGGCGGCTGCGCAGCGAGCCAGTCGAGTAGCTCCGTGCGATCCGGAATCGTTCGCCGGCGGCCCGGTCCCTTGCCCGTCGAGCGCGTCAGCCCCGCCTCCTCGAGCA
>CAIMWA010000122.1 GCA_903845045.1 uncultured delta proteobacterium
CCGTCCCACGCCGCGAGGCCCGCGACGTCGTCGAACTGCGCCGCGTGCCCCGGGGCGTGCAGCCATGCCGCGCCGTAGGTGAAGCGCGTGGTGCACGCGGTCGCGGCGCCCGGGCAGTGGCTCGCGTCGAGGGCCACGGTGCACCGTCCGCGGCGATGAAAGTGCGGCGCCCAGCCGTTCGAAAGATGCGCGACGCTGCCGCCGCCGGGGTCGTCGGTGCAGACGCCGTCCCAGGTCACGAGGCCGTCGACGTCGTCGTACGGGAGCGGGTGCGCGGGAGGCGCGTCCCAGTCATCGCCGTAGGTGATGCGCGTGCGGCACGGCGGCGGGGGCGCGAGAACGTCCGCGACGTGCGGAACATCGTGCGGGAGGCCTGCGTCGTCGGCGCCGCCGTCCGGTGTCCGAACGTCGATCAAGTCTTCGATATCGGCGCGCGCGGCGTCGAGGACCATGCGCGCGTCGGGCGCCGCCATGACCCCTGCATCGACGACCGATGGTGCGTCGCCGGGCGTCGACGCGACGTCGGCGGCGGCGCTCGCATCGCCCGGTGAGTCCTCGGAGCCGGCGTGACAGCCGACGGCGACGAGCCCGGCGAGCAGCGCGCCGCGTCGCGCGTTCATCGCGTGCAGACGAGCGTGGGCAGGTCGCAGCGCAGGCCGGGGTCGCAGATGCCCACGCCGTTGTTCGCGCGGGCGCAGTGCCCGTTGCCCGCCGCCGTGGCGCCGCCCTGCACGCATCCGTTCGTGCACGTGGCCGCAGGACCGCACCGGAGCTGCTCGGCGCACACGCCCGGCGCGCTCGCGCTCGTGGGCGCGCAGATGCCACCCACGCAGCGGTTGCCGCTGTCGCAGAACGGCGCCGTCACGCGGCACGGACCGCCGTCGTGACCGACCGGGCGGCACGCCTGCGAGCCCATCGCGGTGGGCACGCAACGCGATCCCGCATCGCACGGCACGTTGCCGACGCCGGCGTGCGTGGGGCACTGCCCGGCGATCATGCACAGGTGGTCGCGGCAGACGGTCCCGCGCACGCAATCGGTGTCGTCGGTGCATCCGACGGTGGGCGCGCCGACCTCGCAGACGCGCGTGTCCGAGGCGCACGACAGGCCGCCCGCGCAGGCGCCCGTGGAGCAGTCGGCGCCCGCGGCGAGCGCGGGAACGCAGGACCCGGTGCTGCACCGTTGGCCCGTCGGGCACGTGTCGCCGCGGAGCGTGCAGTGCGCGGCGTCTACCGCGGTGCAGTGGCCCATGGTGCAAGCGAGGCCCGGCACGCAGCTCCGCTCGTCGTCGCAGGCCTCGCCCGCGGCGTGCGTCCTGCGGCAGTAGTTGTCGATGCATCGAAGGCCCGCGGCGCAGGGCTCGGACGTCGTCGCGACGACGCCGCAGGGGGTGCCCTCCGCGCCGGCGGCCTGGCACACCGAGTGTCCCGTCGCATCCGGCGCGCACACCGACGCGCCCGCGCAGATGGCCTGCGCGTCGCACGGAGCGCCCAACGCCGTCTCCTGCACGCACAGCGTCTGGCGGCCGAGGGTGCGGCACGTGAGCGGGGCGTCGCAGGCGCCGGCGGGATCGCTGGCGGCGCGGCACGCCGCGAACAGGCCGCCGTTGGCGATGCAGCGGCTGTCCGACACGGGGGTGTGCACCACGCACGTCGAGCCCGCCGCGCAGCCGCGCAGCTCGCACGACTCGCCGGGGCCCGCGGACGGACCGCAGCGGCTCGTGGTCAGCACGCATGCGAGCGGGGCGTCGCAGTCGCTCAGCGGTCCGCGGCAGATGCCACCCTGGGCTCCGCGCGGGACGCACGTGGTGGCGGTGCCCGCGTCGGCGCCCCCGGCGGCGAGGCAGTCGGACCGCGCCGGGCAGAGCGAGTCGCGGTTCGCCGGCGGCACCGTGCACGCGGCGCCGTAGCCCGTGCTGAGGATCATCTTCGCCGACACTCGCAGCGCCGGCACGTTCGTCGTGCGCACGCCCGCGCCGCCGTAGTTGAACGACCACGCGAGCGCGAGGGTCTGCGTGCCCGCGGCGACGCGGAACTCGAAGTCGCTGCGGGTGTGCTGCGGGTCGTTCTCGAAGGTCGCGACGGAGCAGTCGTGCGAGGGCGAGTCCCACACGCAGCCGTCGAGGCGGCGCGCGGTCAGGTACGCGGTGCCGAGCTGCTCCTGCGCCCAGTCGGCCTGGTCGCGGTCGACGCGCAGGCGGAGGATGCCCGCCGTCGGCGCCGTCCAGCGCAGCAGGATGGCGTTGTAGACGGGGCCGCCGCAGTTCGCGATGGGCGTGAGCTGGGGCTGGTCCGACGACGTCGAGAAGTCGATCCACGCCGCGTCGCCCTCGGGCGTCGACACGCCGGCGTGGTCGAGGTCGACGACCGGCGACAGCATGCACGCACCGGCGTCGTTGCCTCCGACGCCCACCGCCGCGTCGCCGGCGCCGACGGCCCCCGGCCGCGTGTTCCCGGAACAGCCCAGGGCCGCGCACAGCGCACCCGCCACCAGCCCAGCACGTCGTACGTTGCGCACGGAGCGCATCGTGCCGTCGCCAGGGCCGCAGGGCAATGGACCTCCGACGGACGGGGTGCCGCGGTGATGGTCCGCAGCGCTTCGGCGCATTGGCCGAGCCCCGACGGGGCATCCCGTGCCACCATCGGGGCAGCGCCCATGATCCGACGCCTGTACGTTCTGGTGCTCCTGCTGTTGGCCTGTGCCGTCGCGGCCTGCTCGTCCGACCACCCGCCCGCGTACAACGGCGTGTGGGACTCGCAGTTCGGCATGGACGCCGTCGACGACTTCGTCCCGCTCGACATCGTTCCCATCGACATCGCGCCCCGCGACGCCGGCGATCCCCTTGACGCTCTCGCCGACGTGCCGACGGGCATGCACTGCGTCGTCGACACCGACTGCGCGTTCGGCGCCGTGTGCCTCCAGGGCCTCTGCGCCCGGGACGCGTGCCGCACGTCCGAGAACACCTGCGGTCCCTCGTCGCGCTGCCAGATGCGCTGCGTGCCGACGCGCGACCTGTGCGCGGGCGTGCGCTGCGCCGGCGACGAGACGTGCTTCCTCGGTCGCTGCGTGCCGGGGTGCTTCCCGGCTCCGTGCGCGGGCATCAATTGCCCCGCGGGGCAGTTCTGCGACGACAGCCTCGGGGCGTGCGCGCCGATCCAGCACTGCTCCGGGCGCTGCGAGACCGACTACGCCTGCCACATCGGATGCTTGCCGCGCTCGCCGTGCGACGGCGTGACGTGCCCGTCCACGCAGGTCTGCGCCAACGGCACCTGCGTCGACAACCCGTGCTCCGGCGTGCGCTGCGCCGCCACCGCGCTGTGCGTCGAAGGGCACTGCGTCGACACCTGCCACTGCGACCCGGCGTGCAACCGCTCGCCCCGCGACCACTGCGTGGTGGGCACGTGCGTGTGCGACCGCACCTGCACCGCGGGCGGCGCATGCGGCGCCGACGACGGCTGCGGCGGCCACTGCATCGGCACCTGTTCGCAGGCCGGAGCGGTGTGCGACCCGGCGTCGTACACGTGCATCTGCACCCCGCTCTGCCTCGAAACCACCCCGTGCGGCGGCAGCGACGGCTGCGGCGGGATCTGCGACGGCGGGTGCATGCCGGGCCAGCGCTGCAACACGGCCACCCGCACCTGCGAGTGCATCACGCACTGCCCGTCGGCCATGGAGTACGCCAACTACGACTGCGGCATGAACATCCCGAACGCGTGCCCCGGCATGCCGTCCTGCGGCACCGGCACGCACTGCCCCATGGGGCAGATGTGCATGAGCGGCCGTTGCTCCAACATGATGGACGACGCTGGCATGCCCGAGGGCGGCATGTGCGCCGCGGGGACAACGATGTGCGGCGGCTCCTGCGTCGACACGCAGACCAGCGCCTCGCACTGCGGCGGCTGCGACACCGTGTGCCCCGTCGGCACGACGTGCGTGGCCGGCGCGTGCACCTGCCCCGGCGGCCAGACCCTCTGCGGCGGGTTCTGTGTGAACACCCAGGCCGATCAGGCCAACTGCGGATCCTGCGGCAACGCGTGCTCGGCGATCCAGATGTGCAACGCCGGGGTGTGCTCCTGCGTCCCGCGGTGCTCCACGGACCCGGTGCTCGTGGCGTGCGGCGCGCCGGTGCCCAACGACTGCGCCGGCGGACCTTCGTGCGGCACCGGTCGGCTGTGCACTGCGGGCGAGCTCTGCGACCCGACCACCCACGCGTGCGTGTGCGTTCCGCGCTGTCCCGTGGGCGTCGCGTGCGGCGTCGCCGACGGCTGCGGCGGGCAGTGCATCGGCACCTGCGCCACGGGCCAGACCTGCACCCGCGACCCCATGGACGCCACCCGCTACTTCTGCTCGAGCGCGGGCTGCGTCGGCGGATGCGCGTGCAACCAGGTGTGCTCGAACAACCACTGCGTCACGGTGACCTGCCCCGGCGGCGGGAGCCCGTGTCCGTGTTCGTGCTGCCCCCTCGGGCAGCGCTGCGTGGGCGGAAGCACCTGCGAGCCGATCCCGCCCTGAGGCGGGTCAGAAGGCGCTCGCCAGCGGGTCCACGGCGGGCGAGCGCGAGTCGAAGGCGACGCCGTCCCACGCGCGACGGTCGTCGCCGGCGGGGTCGTCCACGGGGTGCGACTCCACGTCGAGGACGAAGGTGCTGCGCGTCGTCGGGGTGTACGCCGCCCAGGCCGCGCCGCCAGGACCGGGCGGAGCGCCGGTGCGCGCGAAGCCGACCCAGACGTCCTGCATCGTCGTCGTGAGCGAGGCGGGGGGCGCGTCGCCGACGAAGTCGTGCGCGGCCGCGGTGCTCGCGAAGACGAACGGGACCTCGACGCCGTGCGGGCTCTGCAGCGCGCCGCCGGCGATCGGCGTGGGCCAGGTGAATTGGTACATGTACGCCGTCGATCCGCCGGCCACGTGGGCCTCGGCGAGGCGGATCTGCGGCACGCGGAAGAACACGTCGGTAGCGAGGGCGAGGGTGAGGTCGCCGGGGCGCACGCCGGGGCGCCGCGACTGGTAGCCCGCGATGATCGACGTGACGCGGTCGGCGCCCACCGTCGACGCGATCCACGGGAACGCCGCGAGGCCGACGCTCGGGGCGAGGGTGCCGAAGAGCGAGTCGTAGAGGATCCAGTACCGCGCCTCGGTGGCGACGGTGCCGGTGAGCAGCGGCACGTGGGCGCCGTCGCCGCGGGCGATCACCGCGAGCGGCGCCTCGCGCACGAAGGTCCCGTCGATGGTCGGCGCGAAGGTGAGGTTCTCGAGGAAGATCCCATCGAGCACCGTGCGCTCCGCCGCGAGCACGGCGTCCGTCGGGAGCGCGCGCAGGGCGTCGACGCTGGTCACGCCGGCGGCCATGAGCACGCGCTGCGTGATGCGTCGCGCGACCTCCGGCGAGCGAAGGAGGTTGCCCGCGCCGCTCTGCACGATGGCCTTGTGAAAGAGCCCGCGCGCGTCGGGGGACGCGAGCATCGCCGTGACCGACATCGCGCCGGCGGAGTGCCCGAAGACCGTGACGTTGCCCGGGTCGCCGCCGAACGATGCGATGTTGCGCTGCACCCAGCGCATCGCGGCGACCTGGTCTTGAAGGCCCACGCTCCCGCTGGCGGCGTAGCTCGTGCCGCCCACCGCCGCGTCCGACAGGTCGAGGAAGCCGAAGACGCCGAGGCGGTAGTTCATCGACACGACGACTACGCCGCGCCGGCTCAGCGCCGCGCCGTCGTACCAGGGATCGCGCGTGCCGCCGTTGGTCCACCCGCCGCCGTGCACGAAGACCATCACCGGACGCCGCGTCGTCGCCGTCCCCGTCGCGGGCGCCCACACGTTCAGCGATAGGCAGTCCTCGGACTGCGGCCCCGTCGACGTGCTCTCCTCGGGGTCCACCACCTGCGCGCACGACGGCCCGAAGGTGCTCACGTCGCGCGGGGAGCTCCATGGTGCCGCGGGCGCCGGCGCAGCCCACCGCAGCGCACCCACCGGCGGCGCCGCGTACGGAATGCCCAGGAACGCCACGCTCCCGTCGGCGCCTGGCGTCGCTCGGACATCGCCGGTGTCGACGTGCACGGTCCACGGCGCGGCGGCAGGGGCGGCGTCGGAGCACGCGGCGACGAGGGCGGTGCAGGCGAGAAGGCGGAGCGGACGAGGGGCTTTCACGGCGCGGAAGGGTAGCGCCGCGGCGGGGGCGTCGTCTCCAGCGGGCGTGACGCGGCCGCCGGTGTGGACCGGCGCGGACCTTTCGGCGATGCTCGCGCCGCAGCCAACGACGGGACGGCGGGGGCCACGATGGACGGGGGAACGACGGCAGCGATGGAGCTTCGCGCGGCGCTCGATGCGGCGAAGGGCGGGTCCGCGTCAAGGGTTCCGCTCGGCGATGCGGGGCGCGTTGCGCTCGCCGAGGCCCTCGCGTGGCCCGACGCCTCGGCGGCGCTGTGGATGCTCGAGTTCGCGCCCGACGGGCTGTGCGTGGCGGTGGCACCGCGCGCGACCCCGGGTCCGGTGACGGTGAGCGAGCTGATGCTCGGCGAGCATGAGCGCCTCGACGCCCTCGGGACGGCGATGGCGGCGATCGTCGAAGGCAGCGGGCCCGACGTGCTCGCCGCGTGGAACGCGTTCGCGGCCGGACTCACGCGGCACATCCGCGTCGAGGAGTCGGTGCTCTTCCCGCTGCTCGAACCCGCGGCGGGACCCGTCGGTGGACCGACGACGCTCACCCGCATCGAGCACCGCGCCCTCGAGCACCTTCTCGAGCTCGGCACCCGTGCGCTGGCCCGATGCCGCTTGGTGCTGGACGATTCCGCCTCACGTGAGGCGTTTCTGCGCGTGCACCGCCAGCTCGGCGACACGCTGCGCACGCACCACCTTCGCGAGGACCAAGAGCTCTACCCGCTCGCCGACGGCCTCCTCACGCCCGAGCGTCGCGACGCGATCCTGCGGAGAACCGTGCTGTTCTGACTTGTGTACGTCTCCTGCGGGGTCGTCCCACGGAAGGCGCGCGCGGCACCGTTTGCGTGCCCAAGAGGCGCTTTGCCAGCACCGTTTGCGTGTCCGAGGCGCACCAGGTGCGTACCTCGCAGATTCTCGCGTGGGACCCGAGGAAAGGATGTCGCGCACTTGCACGCTGGTCTGATCCTTGCGCCAGGGGTGCCGCGGGTTCGATGGCTGGAGCACCGAACTCGGTGCCGGACGCAGCGTGGGACGATCGCCGCGACACGGGTCGCCGGGAGGCTTCGATGCGAGTTCAGGAGAATGGCAAGAGCCACGATGAGGGGTTCCTTGGTGCGTTCGTCGCCGAGGGTCTGCCGTGGCACCCGGTGAACGCCGAGCGCCGCGCGCTGGAGCGCGAGGTCGTGGCGCCGGCGCTGCCCGGGCTCGTCGGCACGTCGCGGGAGATGCGGCAGATCTACCGGCTCGCCGCGCAGGTGGCGCCGGCGCACGCGACGGTGCTGCTCACCGGCGAGAGCGGCACGGGCAAGG
>CAIMWA010000123.1 GCA_903845045.1 uncultured delta proteobacterium
CCGAGCCCGTCATCGCGCCGCTGCCGCCCCCGGTGCTGCAGTTCAACCCCGAGCCCGTCATCGCGCCGCTGCCGCCCCCGGTGCTGCAGTTCAACCCCGAGCCCGTCGTCGCGCCGCTGCCGCCCCCGGTGCTGCAGTTCAACCCCGAGCCCGTCGTCGCGCCGCTGCCGCCGCTCGCGGACGCATCGTGGATCGATGCGGCGAGCGGGGATCCGTTCGCGAGCGCGGCGCCGCCGGCCCCCGTCGCAGCGCCCGCGCCGGAGCCCGCGGCGACCGTTGCCGTGAGCTTCGAGCGGGTGCTGCTACCGATGTTCGAGGCGCTGTTGGAGCGCGGAGGGTGACCGTTCGCGGCGCCGGGGACTACCGGCCCCAGCCGCGGAAGATGCGCCGGAACCCGAAGCCCTCGTGGCGGTGCTCGAAGCCGCGCGCCGGGACGGCGTAGGGCTGCGGGGCGGCGTAGCCGTCGTGCTCGCAGGGCTCCACCGGCTGCGGCACCGCGTAGCCCTGCGGGGCGTACGACGGCACTGCATAGGCCTGCGGGGCGTACGACGGCACCGCATAGGCCTGCGGGGCGTACGACGGCTGCGTGACCACCACCTGCTGCGGCGCGTAGGCCGGGCGCACGAACACCGGCGCGGGAGTGGGCGCGGCGTAGCGCGGCGCGTACACCGGCGTCGCGACGGGGCGGCCGTAACCCGCGGTCATCGGGTGCCAGCCGGCCGGGACGTTCACCGGAAAGGCCTGCGCGGTGCCGGTGGCGAGACCGGCGGCGGCGAGACCGGCGACGAGCGAAGCAGCGAGCGCGACACGGGACGGGCGGAAGTGATTCATGGTGTGCCTCCTTCGGAGAGCCTGTTCGCTCTCTTGGACGCACGCCCCCCGGGGCTCCCTACGCGACGGCCTCGCTTTTCGATGAAACCACTGCAATTCGTGGTGAAATCGTCACGCGTGGCTGTCGCGCAGCGCCTCGAAATAGTACTTGCGAAAGGCCAGCGTGGGGGCGTCGCTGGGCACCGAGCGCTCGTCCCCGGGAGGCGGCACCTCCGGCGGATCGGACGACTCGAGCACCGCCTGGTCCTCGCCGAGGATGCGGTCGTTGGTGCGGCCGAAGAAGACGTCGAGGAGCGGCAGCCTCGCGAAGTCCCGCGCCCCCACGACGATCATGCGCGTGCGCCGCGGCGCGACGGGCACGCAGACGGCGTGCATGCGGAACACCTTCCCCGGGATCGGGATCTTCAGCACCATGATGTTGGGCCGGTGGAACTCGAGGAGCTCGACCTCGGGCCGGTCGTCGAAGGTCATGGCGATGCGCCCGCCGTGGTCGGCGGGGATCCAGCGCATGACCATGGCGGTGTCGCGGGTCATGCGCCGCGACTGGTCGCGCCCGATGGTCGCGCGGTGCACGAACGGCACGTGCGGCGAGTCGAGCATGTTCTCCATCGCGCGGGTCCAGTGCGTGGACCAGTCGCGCTGCGTGTACGTGCGGCGCAGCCCCGCGCGCACGAGCCCCTCGGGCGGCGACGGCTCCGTCGGCGCGTCGCGACCGGGCGCCGTGTAGATCCACACGAGGCCGCCGAGCTCCCGCGCGGGGACCGCCACGGTCCGCAGCAGATCGCGCTTCGCCCCGGGGTTGAACGGAACGTGCGTGCACGCGCCGCCCGCGTCGAACTCCCACCCGTGGAACGGACACGCGACGCACCCCTCGTTCGTCACGTGCCCCAGCGAGAGCGCGGCGCCGCGGTGCGGGCAGCGGTCCATCACGGCCCCGACGCCGCCGCGGCCGTCGCGAAACAGCGCGAGCTTCGTGCCCGCGACCTCTACGGCCAGCGGCGCGGTGCGGAGCTTCGAGGCCAGCACCACCGGCGTCCAGACGTGCGCGAAACCCTCGAACATGGCCGACGATCTAGCACGCACATCGGGCCGCACGAGTGACTTCGAAGTGTTCGGAAATTCGACGGTTCCGGGCCGACCCCGGGCGCGTCACTCTGCTAGCGTCGAGGTCTGTCATGCGCGTGGGAGACGACCCGAACACGGTGCTGCCGTTGTCGCCGGAGCTCGAGATGCTCCGGTCGTACTGGGCGCTCAACCACGCCGTGGAGCGCACCTCGAAGCGCATGAGCGCCCGGCTCGGCGTGACGGCCGAGCAGCGCATGGTGCTGCGGGTCATAGGGCGCGCGCCGGGCATCGGTCCGGGCGCGCTGGCGCAGCTCCTTCACCTCGACGCGAGCACGGTGTCGGCGACGCTGCGGCAGCTCACGGCGCGGCGCCTCGTCACCCGTCGCAAGCACGCGCCCGACGCCCGTCGCGTGGAGCTCCATCTCGCGGCGAAGGGTCGCACCCTCGACGCCGTCGACGAGCAGACCATGGAGGGCGTCATCGCGAAGCTCCTGGCCGCGACGCCGCAGGCCGAGGTCGACGCCGTGCGCGGCTTTCTCGCGCGACTCGCAGACGCGCTCGACGGCATCGACGCGGCGCCGGACGTCAGCGAGCGCTGACCCCGCGACGCCAGAACCATTCCCGCACCCGCTGCCACAACCCCGCCGGCGGCGGGAGCACGGAGCCGCGGGCCGGCGCGAGCTCTGCCTCGAAGCGGTAGTGGGCGACGGTCAGCATCGCGCCGGGAACCACCTTCGTCTCCTTGTCGTCCGGGGGAATGGTCACGGGCTCTCCGGGGGTACTTGGACCTCCACCCTTATCACGTCCATGGGCGTGGCGCATCTGCCGCAGGCGGCTTCGGGTGTTGCGTGGCCGCGAGGAACGCTTGGTCGGTGTTGCGCCATCTGCAACGGTCCGTTGACGGGGTTCAGCTGCGGTCGAGGGGGTTCGCGCGCACCCACTCGACCAGGAAGTCGCGGAACGCGGCGACCTTGCGCGGCGGCGCGGACCGCCCGGTATACACGAGGAAGTATCCGCCGGAGCCGCGCCAGCGCAGGCCCGGTCCGACGGCCACGAGCTCGCCGGCGCGCACCGAGGGCTCGGCCACGTAGCTGGGCAGCGGACCGACGCCGACGCCCGCCTCGAGGAGACCGCGCACGGCGAAGAAGTCGTCGACGCGAAAGCGCGGACGGAACTCCTTGGGCGCCGCGAGCACCTTCTCGCCCTGCGTGAACACGACCCACTCGTGGCCCGCCTCGGCCCAGGACCGGGGCTCGCCGCGGCGCGCGACGTACGACGGCGAGGCGTAGAGCCGGATCTCGCCGGCGCCGAGACGGCGCACCGAGAGCGTCGAGTCGGCGAGGCGCGTGGGCGACGCGCGCACCGCCAGGTCGACGCCCTCGGCGACGAGGTCGACGGCGGTGTTCGACACGCGCAGGTCGACGCGCACCGCCGGGTACCGCAGCGCGAACGCCCCGAGCGCCCGCGGCAGCACCATGACGCCGAAGTCCAGCGGGGCCGCGATGCGCAGCAGTCCCGAGGGCTGCTCGGCGCGCTCCGGGAGGGCGCCCAGGGCCTGCACGAGCGCGGCGACGTGCGGGGCGGCGCGCTCGTACAGCGCCGTCCCCGCCGTGCTCAGCGCGACGCGGTGCGTGGTGCGGTGCAGCAGCTCGGCGCCCACGGCGGCCTCGAGGCGCGCGATGGCCCGGCTCACGGTGCCGGTGGTGACGCCGAGGCGCTTCGCCGCGCGGGTGAAGCTGCCGACGTCGGCGACGGTCACGAAGACCGGGAGCAGGTCGAGGTTCGCGGGTGTCGTATCCATGCAACACCATCTTGCCACGATCATGGCTGTTGCATCGATCGCAACATGGCAACGTTGCGACGTCTCCACGAAGGGAACCGTCGATCCCCATGAGCAGCTCCCCCGCCACCTCCGCCGTTGCCTCGTCTCCTGCCGACGCCGGCACCGGCCTCCGCGTCGCCCTGTGGGGCGCGCAGGGGCTCCTCGCCGCCGCCTTTCTGGGCGCCGGGGTCACGAAGCTCACCACGCCCCTCGAGCAGCTCGCCGCGCAGATGGCCTGGGTGCACGGCGCCATGGGCCCGGCGGTGCGCTTCATCGGCCTCGTCGAGGTGTCGGGGCCCTCGGGCTGCTGCTCCCGTCGCTCACGCGCATCGCCCCGCGGTCCTGAGCGGGTCAGAGCGCGAGCACGAGCTTGCCGACGGTGCTCCCGGACTCGAGCGCGGCGTGGGCCTTCGCCACGTCCTCGAAGGGGAACACGGTGACCGCCGGCGGGCGCAGCGTGCCGTCGTCGAGCGCCTCGAAGAGCCGCTTCCTCCCGTCGGCCAGCAGTTCGGTGCGATCGAAGAGGAAGCTCAGGTTGAAGGCCAGCACGCTGCGGCTCGAGGTCGTGAGGTCCAGCGGGTTGAAGCGCGGCGTGCGCAGCCAGTCGACGGCGAGCGAGAGCCAGTTCGGACGCCCGCCCTCGCGCGGCAGCATGGAGTGGAAGCCGTACACCACGAGCCTCCCCAGCGGCGCTGTGTGCGCGTAGCTCCCGCGCAGCGTCGCCACTCCCGTCGCGTCGAGCACCACGTCGTAGCCGCTGGGACGCAGGGCCTCGGCGCGGGCCCAGAGGTCCTCGGTGGACCGATCGATGACGGCGTCGGCGCCGAGATCTCTCGCGGCCGCAACCTTGTGCGACGAACCCACGACGGCGGTCACGTGGCACCCCGCGGCCTTCGCCAGTTGCACGAGGGCGCTGCCGACGCCGCCCGCCGCGGAGTGCACCAGCACGTGCTCGCCGGGGCGCGGGTGCGCGAGCTCGAAGAGGGCGACCTGCGCCGTCATGTGCACCGCGGGGAACGCCGCGGCCTGCGCGACGGAAAGCCGTGACGGGCGCGCGAAGACCTGGTGCCGTGGGACGACGACCTGCGACGCGTAGCCGCCGAAGCGCGTCACGGCGAAGACCTCGGCGCCCAGGAGCGACGCGTCGACGCCCGGTCCCACGGCGCCGACGGTGCCTGCCACCTCGAAGCCCGGCGTGATGGGCCACCCCACGTACTTCTTCGCCGACGCGTAGAGGCCCATGCGCACGACGCAGTCGGCGTAGTTCACGCCCGCGAAGGCGACGTCGACGCGCACCTCGCCGGGGCCCGGCGCGAGGTCCGGGGCGGTCTCGACGCGGAGCCTCTCGTAGCCGCCGGCGCGGTGGATCACGACCTTGCGCATCATCACCGCCACCCTAGCGTCACCGCGGCCCGGGATGCGAGCGCGGGGCGGCGGCGTGGTATCCCTCGGGCACTCCGATGCTGAACGCCCTGATCCTCGTCGCGGTGCTCGTCGCGGCCTCGCTGCTCGTCTCCCGCATCAACGCCCGGCACGAGGCGCGCGGCCCCGTGGAGCCGGTGACCCCGGAGCAGCGCGTCGCCGTGGCGTGGGACGCGTATGGCGCCGACGACGACCTCGCCACCATGCAAGCGCGCGTCGACCCGCTGCTCGAGGACCTCGACGTCGAGGCCCTCGCCTCGCGCAACGCCGTGGTCTCCCTCGCGGTGATGTGCGTGCGCGCCGAGCGCTTCGAGGTGCTCCCGGCCCTCGCGCGACGGGCGCGGAGCCTCGACGGCGGCTGCGGCGAGACGGCGGCGCTGGGCGTGCTGGCCGAGGCGTGCGCGGGCGATCCGCAGCGCGCGCGGGAGCTCTTCGCGGAGTCGCAGGGCGCCATGGCGGGCTGCACGTCGTGCGGCTCCAAGGGGCCCGGGCGCTACCTGATGCAAGAGGTCGCGGTGATGCTCGACGCCATGGACCACGCCCAGGCGTGACGGCGTCTCAGCGCTGCGCGAGCAGCGAGCCCGCGGCGCGCAGGGCGCTGGCGGTGAGGGGCTCGGGCCAGATCCCGAGCCCGAGCACGGCGACGACGCAGACCGCGATGGCGAGCCCCGCGGCGAGGCCCGGCTTCGGGCGCGGAAGGTCGCCGTCGACCATGTACGCCGCGTGCAGCATGCGCAGGTAGTAGAAGAGCCCGAGCACGGCGACGGTGATGCCCGCCGCGACGAGCGCCACGTTCCCCGCGCGCCACGCCGCCAGGAACACGTACAGCTTCGCCCAGAAGCCCACGGCGAAGGGGATCCCAGCGAGCGAGAGCAGGAACGCGAGGAGCGCGCCCGCGAGCGCCGGCGAGCGCTTCGAGAGCCCCGCGAGGGCGTCGAAGCCGTGGCCGCCGCCGGCCTTCGCCGCGACGTGCAGCACCAGGAACGCGCCGAGGTTCGTGAACACGTACGCCGTCAGGAAGAACAGCACGGTGCCCGCCCCGAAGGCCTCGCCGGTGCCGAGCCCCACGAGCAGGTAGCCCATCTGCGCGATGCCCGAGTAGCCGAGGAGCCGGCGCAGGTCCGTCTGCGGCAGCGCGAGCACGTTGCCGACGACCATGGAGAGCAGCGCCAGCATCGCGAGGGGGCCGGACCACTGCGCGCGCGCGGGGCCGAGGCCGAAGAGGAATAGCTGCGTGAGCGCCGCGACGCCCGCGGCCTTCGGCGCCACCGACAGGAACGCGACGAAGGGCGTCGCCGCGCCCTGGTACGTGTCGGGCACCCACATGTGGAACGGCGCGACGCCGAGCTTGTAGCCCATGCCCCCGAGCACCATGAGCATGCCCGCCGCGGAGAGCGGGGTCATGGGTGCGGCCGCGAGGGCGTCGAGGCGCGTGGTGCCCGCCATGCCCGTGAGCAGCGCGAGGCCGAAGAGCGTGATGGCCGTGCTCGTGGCGCCGACGAGATAGAACTTCAGCCCCGCCTCGGAGGCCTGGCCCCGCGGCTCGCCGGCGGCGGCGTCGGTCTTCGCGAAGGCCGCCATGACGTACAGCGGAACGCCCATGAGCTCGAAGGCCACGACGAGCAGCACGAGGTCCCGCGCGCCGGGAAGCAGCACCATGCCGGTGAGGCTGCTCACGAAGAGCATCCAGTACTCGCCGGCGCGGTGCGGCGTGCGGTCGGCGACGTCGTCGAGGGCGCCCAGCGCGCCGAGCGCGCCCGCGGCGAAGAAGAGCCGCTGCAGCGCGAGGGACCACGCGCCGGCCTCGTAGACGCCGTGCGCGGCGACGCCCGACGGGGCGTAGAAGAACGTCGCGGCGAAGAGCCCCGCGAGGGCCGCGGCGACGAACCATCCGAGGCGGCGTCCGTGCGTGGCCGAGCCCGCCGCCGAGGGCGCGCGCAGCACGTCGAGGAGGAGCACCACCACCGCGAGGGCCGCGGTGCAGAGCGGGTACACGAGCACGCCGAGGTCGCTCATCGCGCCGCCTCCACGCTCGCCGTCACCACCTGCGAAGGCACGAGGCGCTGCAGGTGCGCCGCGCTGGTCCCCTCGATGGAGTCGAGCACGATGCGGGGCCAGAGGCCGAGCACCACGAGGCACACGCCCAGCACCACCGGCGCGACCCACTCGGTGCGCTTCGCGTCCGAGAGCTCGTGAAACTCCTCGCTGGGACCGGGTCCCCAGAAGATCGCGCGGGTGCCCTTGAGCACGTACACCGCCGTCACGAAGGCGCCGAGCACGCCGGGGATGGCCCAGCCCGGGTGGCCGCTCTTCCACGCCCCGAGGAACACCAGGAACTCGGACACGAAGCCCGCCGTTCCAGGCAGCCCCAGCGACGACAGGCACGCGAGCGTGAAGAACGCCGCCACGCCCGGCATCACCGTCGCGAAGCCGCCCATCTTCGGGATCCAGCGGGTGTGCGCGCGCTCGTAGACGAGGCCGACGAGGGCGAAGAAGAGCCCCGTCATCACGCCGTGCGCGACCATCTGGAACACCGCGCCGTTCCAGCCCTCGGGCGTGAGCGTCGCGGCGCCGAGCATCACCACGCCCATGTGGCTCACGGAGCTGTACGCGATGATGTACTTGAGGTCCTTCTGGCTCATGGCGCAGAACGCGCCGTAGAGCACGTTGATCGCCGCGACGGCGCCCACCACCGGGAGCCATGCGTGCGCGCCCTCGGGCAGGATCACCATGCCCACGCGCATCACGCCGAAGGCGCCGAGCTTCATGAGCACGCCGGCGTGGATCATGGACGTCGCCGTGGGCGCCGAGGCGTGACCGTCGGGCGACCACGTGTGGAACGGGAACACGCCCGCGAGCGTTCCGAAGCCGAGCCACACGAGCGGGAACAGGGTGACCTGTAGCCGCCGCGGATACGCCGTCTGCGCGAGCTCGCCGAGGTCGAAGGTGCGCGACCCCGACGCCGTGTAGAGCGCGAAGATCGCGACGAGGATCGCCGCCGAGCCGATGAGCAGCATGAGCGTGAGCTTCATCGCCGCGTACTGCTTGCTGCCCACGGAGAACGCCGTCCACGCGCGCTTGAAGGGACCGTCGGCGGGCACCGCGTGGCTCGCGCCCCAGATGCCGATGAGCAGGTACATCGGCAGCACCGCGACCTCGTAGAAGAGGAAGAACAGCAGCAGGTCCTGCACCACGAAGACGCCGAGCACGCCGGCGACGAGGAGCAGCAGCAGCGCGTAGTACTCCTTGTCGCGCTTCGCGAGGGTCCACGTCGCGAGCACGCCGGCGAAGAGGATCACGCCGGTGAGCAGCAGCAGCGGGCCGCTCCAGCCGTCGAGGGCGAAGCGCAGGCGCACGCCCATGGACGGGACCATGGCGTAGTCCTCGACGCGCTGCAGGCCGCCGGCGGCGCGGTCGTAGCCGGCGATGGCGACGATGCTTCCCGCGAGGGAGATCAGCGACGACACCAGGGCGACGAGGCGGATGCCGAGGCGCGAGCCCTCGGGGAGGAGCATCACGAGCACCGCCCCGACGGCGGGCGCGGCGACGATCAGCGAGAGAAGGTGACCGTTCATCGCAGCACCGCCCAGGAGACGAGTCCGACGGTGCCCGCGACCACCGCGAGCACGTAGTCCGGCGCGAGGCCCGTCTGCAGCGGACGCGCCTGGCGCCCGGCCTCGAGCGTCGCCCAGCCGACGTAGTTCAAGAACCCGTCGACGATGTACCTGTCCACCCACGCGAGACCGTCGGCGAGGACCATGGCCCCGCGCCGATATGCGGTGAGGAAGAACCGGTCGACGAGGCCGCGGCGCGCGAAGGTCGCGACGGTGTCGATGATCGCCGGGGCCGGTCCGTGGCCCGCGCGGCCGTAGAAGGCCAACGCCGCCGCGAAGCCCGCGAGGCCGAGGCCCGCCGCGATGCCGCCGCCGGCGCCGAAGTGGAAGTGGTATGCGTGCCCCGACAGCGCCGCGAGACGCCCGCCGAAGGAGCCCGCGCCGAGCGCCAGCGCAGCCAGCACCACCAGCGGCCCGCGCATGGACCATCCGCCCTCGTGCGCGTGCTCGGCCTTCTCGCCCGACGGCCTTCCGAAGAACGCCACGAACACCACGCGGCCCATGTAGAACGCCGTGAGGAACGCCGTCGCCGCGAGGGCGATCCACGGCAGGTGGCCGTAGTGCTCCTCGACGGCCTCGAGCACGAGGTCCTTGGAGTAGAAGCCCGAGAGGCCCGGCACGCCGGCGAGCGCGAGGGCGCCGATGACGAAGGCCGCGCCGGTGAGGGGCATGCGCCGCGCGAGGCCGCCCATGTCGCGCACGTCGTTGGAGTGCACCGCGTGGATGGCGCTTCCGGCAGCGA
>CAIMWA010000124.1 GCA_903845045.1 uncultured delta proteobacterium
CCCAGGCCCGGCCGTCGGCGGCCGGTACGTTCGCGAAGCGCAGAGCCCGGACGCTTTGCTGCCGGGCGTGAGCGCGGCGGGTCAAGATGGCTGAACATCATGCAGAGCTGAAGCTGTGGTCACGGTCTCGCGATGTGTAGAAGTGGAAAGCCTGAAGGCCGCGGCACCTGCGCTCAAGCCCGCGGAAGCGGGCTCTCCGCGATGCGATGAAGCGACCGCCGTCAGCTCTGCCCGCGGACGCCCGATCAACGCGTGCCGGGGTCGCGGTTGCGCTCGTCGAGCGTCGCCAGGAGCACCGGAAGCATCACGCGATCCTTCGGGCGCCCGGCCTGCGACTTCAGCGCGATGAGCGTCGGAAGATCGACCACGCGCACCACCGACGCGCCGCGGACGACGTGGTCCTGTCGCGTCGCCAGCCACTCGTAGTCCTGTCCGTCGCCGATCTCGCAGAGGACGTCGAGCGGGCCTTCGTCGGTGTCGAGGAGCACGTGGCCGCGTCCGAGGAGCATCGCCTCGGTCGGGGCGATGTTCCGCCGGTCGGCGCGGAGCCGCGCATGCACGTCGACGAGCACTCCCCGCAGGCGCGCGACGTTCTCCGGCGTCCGCCGGTGCACGATGTCGAGGTCCAAGGTCAGCACCGGCGCGCCCTGGATCATCGCCGCCGCGCCGCCGATGATGACGAACTCGACGCCCGCCGAAGTCAGGCGGTCGATCAGCGATTCGACGTGCGGCGTCGGCATGCGGCGAGCTCCGCGAGCTCCTCGGCGGCGCGGGCGCCACGGCGCAGGCGCTCCCACGGATCGAGGGCGAGGCACGAACGGATGAGCGTACGGTCGACGTCCGCGACCGCCTCGACGAGCAGCGGATCGAGGGCGCGCACCTCGTCTTGCAGGGCTCGGTAGCGTTCGCGGGCGTCCATCGCAGGACGACCTTGGCACGAGTCGAGGGCGGCATCCATCGGCCGCGGTCGTCGCCCGCCGTCAGCGCTGCCCGCGGCGGCGCGGCGGCGGCGCGAGCTGCGTCCAGAGCGTGAGCGGAAGCTCCACCGTCACCATGGCCCCGAAGCCCTTGCGCGAGGCGCGCAGCGTCGTCTTCACCTGCGCCGCGAGGTCCGCGCGGGACCATCCCCTGGCGCTCTTCGCGAAGGTCGCGCGCTCCTGCGGCGTCGTGGTGAACCCCGCGGAGCGCCGCCCCGTCGTCGCGCCGCGCGCGTCGCGGAACTCCTTCGCCGCCGCCTCGATCTCCGCGGTGCTCGCGTCGCGCACGGCGAGGCGCCGCTTCGACGGGAGCACCAGCGTCGCGGCGAGGAGGTCGGTGACGGTGTCGTCGGCGGGGGTCGCGTCGGCGAGGGCGAGGAGCGCCAGCGCGCGCTCGCGGCCGAGGAGTTCGACGGTGGCGCGGTCGAGGCGCGTGGCGAGGGTGAGGAGCTGCCGTGCGGTGGCCGCCGCCATGTCGAGGTCGAGGGCGCAGACCTCGGCGAAGTCCGCGCGGCCGAGGGCTTCGGCCATGCCGTCCTGCGACAGCACGACGAGCGCCTCGCCGACGTCGAAGTACGTGCCCGCGATCTGCGCGCGGGCGTCGCGGATCTTCGTGATGGCGTCGCGACCCGCGCGGGCGAGGCGCGCGAGGCGCTGCGCGTGGGCGGCGGTGGCGCGCTTGGCGAGCGCGGCAGGGAGCGTCGATGCGGTCTTCGCGGCGGAGGGCTTGGCCATGGCGCGAGGTTCGCACGCCGCCGGGGCGGTGCGTACAGCTTGGTGGTTCGGGGGGGTACACCTTGGTGTATCGACGGGTACACCTTGGTGTACCGGTGCCGAGGGGTGATGAAGGCCCCCGCCTCCCCCCATGGGCGTCAACTCTGGGGTCGAGGGGTTCACCCTCTCTCGGCGCGTCCCGGGGGACTGCGTCGCGGGCGCCCCACTCGTCGACGGCAAATGTTCGCCTTCGCGCTCGTTCTCGAAGTCGTGCATCGGCGCCCGCCCGCCGGAGGTGGCGTCGATGTCGGGGCGCGACGCCCAGAATCGTGACGAGGAGGTCGAGGACGTCGCGGTGGAATCTCCGCCACAACGATCGGACCGATCGCTCGTCGTCGGACGCTTCGTTGGCGACGGACCGAGCGTGCGTGGATCGCTCGGCGAGCGACGCGGCGAGGAGGCAGGCCCGCAGGGCGACCTTGGCGAGCGCCGCGCCGGCGTGCGGTGGAGCGCGCAGTCCGAAGAGGCTCTTGCAGCGCGGCGCACAGGAGGTGCGGAGGGGCAAGCGTACCGGCGAGGTCACCGAACGTCGCTCGTACGAAGCGCCGCGGACCGCTGACGGCCGTCAGCCCCGCTCCGCAGCCCTCGTCGTCGCCACGCTGGCGGGGGGTCAAGGACGGGGACGCTCCTGGCTCGGCTTGATCGGCGACGGCGAGACCCGGGTGAGCTTGCCAGAGTACCCTCGCGAGTCATCCCATGGCCAACGTGCCGGCGAATGCGAAAACTGCTGCGTCGACGACGAGCCCGTCCGATCCCCACAGCGATGGCGGTGCGGCGGCGGCGAAGCCTCGGAAGGGCACACGGCGTCCACCTTTTGAGGTCTTTGTGTTCGGCTCGTTCAAGATGAAGGCTCCCGTCCGTGACGACGAGTGGAAGGCCAACATTAAGCTCGGTCAGCAGGCGATGATGGAGGTGCAGGCGACGCTAGCAAAGCCGGGCGTCAAGTTGCGTGTGCGGAAGGGCGTCCCACTGTATCGCGCCGATCCGGAGCGCCCCGGCCGTCTAATCCGCCGCTTGGGTGACAAAGAGGATCGCGGGATTATCGAGAACGGCGTTTTCAAGATCAAGTGATGAACGGGCCCAGTGAAGCCGTTCGGCGGGCACGTGTTGCTCAAGTCCAGTCAGGCAAACCGTTAGCGATCATCCTTGCGGGTCACAATGGCTCCGGCAAATCGACGATGTGGAGCAAGCATCTGGCGTCTCGCTTGAAGATGCCGCTTATCAACGCCGACCGGATGATGATGACGATCCTTCCGGATCGCGGCCGAAGAAGCCTGCCGCGGTGGGCGCAGAAGCTCCGCGATGAGAATGAGAGTTGGATGTCCGTCGCACAGAAGGGCATCGAGGCGTTCGTCGTCCACGCGATGAGCCACAAGGTCCCATTCGCCATGGAAACCGTCTTCTCCCATTGGAAGGAACGGACCGACGGCTCCGTCGAATCGAAAATCGATCGAATCCAGGAGTTGCAGCGCTCCGGGTACTTCGTGCTCTTGCTCTTTGTCGGCCTCACCAATGCGGAACTGTCCGTCGGACGCGTGGCCACCCGCGTCGAGGGCGGAGGCCATGCGGTGTCCGACGGCAAACTTCTTGAACGCTTCCCACGCACCGAGCGGGCGATCAGGGAAGCCACAATGGTCGCTGACGCGGCGATCCTCACGGACAACAGCCGCGGCCTCGACAACGCCTTTACCGTCTGCCGAATCCAGATCGGCGCGAGTGAAACTTACGATCTTCGCAGCGAGCACGCGCCGGTGCCTGCAGAAATCGATAGCTGGATGAGCGTGGTGAGTCCGCGGGCGTAACGCGGCGTGGCTGTGCGTCGACGCTGCCACCCGGGACGGTGGTAAATATGTAACTTTCGTCCGAGACCTCGCCGAACTGGCAGGAGTTCTCTCGAAATCGAGACGTTTTTACCACCGTCCCCGCTCGACCCATGGCCAGGTCCATCGTCGGCCACGACGTTCCGGGGTGCGACGAGGCGACGGCGACGCGACGCCTCGACTACCAGGGGGCGGCGATCCCGCCGCCGAGCGATCCTACGAAGACTCGCGAGCGGCTCGCGCTCGTGCTCGCGGGAGTCATCGACCTTCCGGCCCGCCGAATCGACGACGTCTGGAGCCGGCGGCGGTAACACGGACCGCTCGACACACGAACGGCCTAGGGCGTCGCAATGGCATCACGACTCCGCGGCGGGCACCGACGAGTCAGAGTGCGATCGGCTTCCGCAGCTACATCGCGACGCAGATGCCGACCGGGTTGGCGGCTCCGGTGACGGAGAGCGCGGTGCAGCGTGGAGTCTCCATCGCGCACCCGTTCGTCGCGGATCGCGGATCACAGAAGCGGCGGCAGTGCCCGCCATGCGAAGGGCCTGCGTTCGGATCGTCGGGGTAGCACGACAGGCCTGCCGCGCAGCCCCCACTGTTGCACGGTGCGTTCTCGGCGACGGCGGAGGCCGGCGGCGTCGCCGCGAAGCACCCGACCGTCGTGGAGCCGAACAAGGGCAGGAGGTAGCACGCCATGCCGGCGGAGCACCCCGACTGCGCGACCGGATCACAGGCAGTCACGGCAAGACACTCCCCCGAAAAGGACGGCCCCGAAAGCGCCGCGCAGACCTCGCCGGCGGAGCAGGCTGGATGGCTCGCCGTGCACAATGGAACACACCTGTGATCGACGCAGGCGAGGCGCGAGCCGCAGGTGATGCTGTTGCGCTGCGGACTCGTGGAGAGCACGCGTCGCTGACAGTAGTCGCCGAGGCCGCGGGCCGCGGGATATTGCAGGCATTCGAAGCCGGTGGTCGCGAGTTGACCGCCGTCATCGTATTCGGCCACCACGCCGCAGAATTGCTCCGATGGACACGGGGACGTGGGCGCAAACGGATCACACGGCACCGGCGGTCCCGCGTCGGCCAGGACGCCGGAATCCGTCGTCGATCGAACGTCCGTCGCGGTGCCCGAGCCGCAAGCGGCGACGGACATCGCGACGATCAGCGACAAGATACCCCGCATGCCGAAATCAGTAGCTCAACTCCGTGAACGGGACAACGGGGGCGCGCGAGGGCATGCTCATCTCCCGTCGTGTGATTCCGCGGGGATGCCTGACAGCAATACCCTCATGGCGTAGTTCGGGTCATTGGCCGCCCGGAACTGCTTGGCGCATGGGGAATGCAATGGGTCGAGCGAACCGGCGCGGCGACAGAACACCCCTTGTACGAAGCTCCGCGGACCGCTGACGGCCGTCAGCCCCCGCTCCGCAGCCCCCGTCATCGCCACGCTGACCGATTCCAACGCCGCCTCCCACCGTTCGCACGCTCGCCGAACACACCGCGACCGCCCTCGCCGTTCTCCTGAAGCGGACGGGACCCCTGCGCCGCGTCGCCTGTCACGTCCACGGGCCGTCGCGGGGGCGGGTCATCCGCGGCACGTCCGTCGACACCCCGAGGTGCGCGAGGATCTTCACGATCGCCGTGCGCTCCTCGACGGCGGCGATCCTGTGCATGCGTCCGTCGCGGGCTGGGCAACGCAGCACGCCGAGGTCCCACACGCGGCGGAGTGGAGTTGCCCAGTCGATGCGGGAAGACCACGGCTTCGTGGGCGACCGCGCGTCCTTGCCGTGGCGCAGCGCCGCCCTCGGCGCCGACGGTGCCACCGGCCGCGGCACCTGCGCTCGAGCCAGCTGAAGCGGACTCAGGCAGTGCGCGTCATGCCTGCTGTTCTGTCGAGGTCGGTGCCGGTGTCGGCGTCGGCGTCGGCGTCGGCGTCGGTGTCGGTGCCGGTGCCAACGGAGCGATCGGCATGCCCCACTTGCGATGCGCGACATTGAGACCGACACCGAACGCCATCAAGCCCACGCCGTGCAGCAGACCCTCAGCGCTCGTCGCGGAGTCTGCCGCGGGACCCACAACGGGAAGGTTCTTCCACGTGTTGTAGGCACCGGACACCGTCGAAAAGATGGCGCTTGCCGTCGTCAGCGCGCCGGTGACGAACGGCACGAACCGCGGGCTAGAAGGGCTGTACTTGAGATCGAGACCCTGCAGGATCACCACAACGACGACGGTGATGCCCAGCGACAAATAGAATGTAAGGTTGTCCACGCCGCCGCTCCCTCTTGGGCGACCCCACGCGTCGCCCGCACCGCCGCCGCACCCCGCGACGCCGTGCCTCTCTCCTACCGAACCCCGCGACATCACGTCAATCTCCGCCGTGCGCAGCGAAGCGTTCCCATCGTCGCAGCGATCAGCACACGCGCTCCGCGGCGGCGCCGGAGGGTCTCTTCAGCCCGCGGCGCTCGTGCAGGCGTCCGGGTACACCCAGGTGTATCGGCGGGTACACCCAGGTGTACCCGCGGGTACACCCAGGCGTACGAGAAGGGCGATCAGAACCCGCCGGAGCCGCCGTTGCCGCACATGGAGCAGCCCGGCGCGGTGGGGTTCGAGGAGCACGACGCTGGGCAGTAGGTGACGCGGTTGAACACGTACGGCGCGCCGCCGTTGTCGATGTGCTGGCACTCGCTCGAGACGCCCTGCACGGTCATCTCGCCGTAGCCGCCGTTGTTGAGGAAGCGCGCGGCGCAGGCCCGATCCGAGGCCGTCCAGGACGGCAGCGGCGGGAACGCCTGGCGCGCGTTGGGCGTCGCGTACCACGCCGAGGTGCAGACGCGCGCGACCACGCAGTCCGACGCGTTGGGGTGCGCGCCGTCGCCGGCCCGCAGCACGTAGCAGAGCTGGAACTCACCGGTGCAGTCGACGGTGAGGTAGTTCGCCGTGAAGTTGCTGCCCGGCTGCGGCACCGGGTCGGTTCCGCCGCTCGGCACCGGCGGGCACTGCGCCGTGCCGTGCGCGTCGAGGTAGCTCGAGATGGCCACCGCCGTCGTCGCGCCGGGCCCCGTCGAGTAGAAGCACGGCGTCAGGTTCGTGAGCTCCCAGCGGCCTGCGGAGAAGCACTGGCACGCGCCCGGTCCGAGCATCGCGTGCGGGTCGGGAAGCGTGAAGTTCATGCACGGACCCCAGCGCCCGCCGAGCTCGTCGAAGGCCACGCAGGTCGTCATGCCGTCGTGGCAGATGCCGCGGTTGCGGTTCACGCGGAGCCCGGGCCAGCACGAGTGCATCTGTCCCGGCGTGTCGCAGGGACACCCCTCGCGCGTGAGGTCGTCGGGGCACGCCGCGGTGCCGCCCGGGAGCGCCGGCGGAGGTCCCGCGTCGACGCCGCCGCCGTCCGGTCCGCAGAACATCGGGAGCGGGTTCTGGGCGAAGAACGCGTCGTAGTTGGGCTGCACGTCGCGCGCGGGGCGGTCGAGCGCCTGCACGTCGAAGGTCGGGCGCGACGCATCGACGCCGCCGCCGACGACGCGACCGGCGTCGCGCGCCGTCGACGCGTCGGTGGTCACGATGACCTCGACGTTCGAGTTGCCTGCGGAGCCGCAGCCGGCGACGAGCGCCGCGAGGGCCACCAAGAGCCAGCGAAGAGAGGTGTGCATGGCTGATCCGTTCACGAGCGATGTCGTACCACCGTCGCGGCGCGCGCGGCATGCGCGGCACGCGTGCCTCAGAGCATCGGATCCTCGACGGACCACCAGGTCAGGTCGAGGGCGAGGTAGAGCGCCGACGCGACGAAGACCGCCGCCATGACCGCCGTCAGCGCCGCCGCGCGGGCCGTGAAGGATCGCGGCCGAAGCGACCAAGCCAGCGCCAGCGCCAGGCTCGACGGGATCGCGGCGGCCATGACCCCGGACTGCGCCAGCGAGGTCCAGAGCCGCGGGACGGCGGCGGCGGCGGCGATGGCCACGCTCTCGGTGAGCAGCAACGCGCGCCCGAAGGAGGGCAGCAGCCGCCGCGGGCGATGGCGCAGCGCCGCGCGCATTCGCAGCGCGAGGGCGCCGAGGCCGAGGAGAAGCACCGTCTCGGAGCCGTATCGGAGCACCCTCCGCGGGACGCGTTGGCGCAGCGCGCGCAGCCGCGCCTGGGCGTAGGTCGCGATGACCGCGTCGGGGTCGTGCTC
This sequence comes from uncultured delta proteobacterium, assembly GCA_903845045.1. Classification (GTDB taxonomy): domain Bacteria; phylum Myxococcota_A; class Polyangia; order Polyangiales; genus SCUS01. The sequence continues at coordinate 7,745 of CAIMWA010000124.1, forward strand.
GTACGGCGCGAGCACCGCCTCGGCCTCGGCGAAGCGGCGCGCGGCGAGGTCGGCCTCGCCCTCGTGCACGGCGGCCATGCGTCCGTCGAAGGTCTCCGGAGCGATGCGACGGGCTCGTTGGAAGTCGGTGCGCGCGGCCTCGACGTCGCCGCGCCGCACGGCGAGCTGACCGGCCCACGACGCCGCGTGCGCGCGCTCGGCGCGGCCGATGTGATCGTCGTCGGCGAGGTGCTCGAGGCGGCGCTGCGCGAGGGCCGGGTCGCGGGCGTGCAAGGCGTCGAGCACGTCGTCGAAGAGCGCGCCCGAGGGTTGCGCGAGCACCGACACGAACGCGACCACGAGCAGCGACGGCACGGTGCGCGAAGCCCTAGCAGACGAGGCCGTCGAGGGGAACCGTCACGCGGTGGTCACACGGGCTCCATCGCCTGCACGCACGGCCGTCGCATCGATGTCGCCGCCGTGGCGCGCGGGCCTCACGGGCGCTCCGTAGCGTTCGCGCATGCACCGCTTCTCGCTGATCAAGCTGTTCACCTCCTTCGCGATGATGGGCGCGGAGTGGGTCATGTGGGTCCTCGTGGCGCTGTCGTTCGTGTCGGTCTCGATCATGATCGAGCGCGGGCGCTACTACCGCTCGCTGCGCGACGACCTCGACGGGCTCGCGGCGTCCTTCGAGGCGCAGCTGCGCCGCGGTGACCTCGCGGGCGCGGCGAAGCTGCTGCGCGCGTCACCGTCGCCCGCGGCCCTCGTGGCGCTGTCGGGGCTGCGCGAGGTGTCCCGCGGGGCCGGGGCCGTGGAGTGCGTCATGGCCGCGACGCTGGCGCGCGTGCGGCGCGAGCTCGAGCGGCGTCTCGCGTTCCTCAACACCGTCGGCAACAACGCGCCGTTCGTCGGGCTCTTCGGCACCGTCATCGGGATCATCCAGGCCTTCGACGCGCTCAAGCCCCCTCCCGGCGTGCGCGGCGCGGCGGCCGCGGCGGCTGCGGCGGCGGCCACCGGGCGCGTCATGGGGACCATCGCCGAGGCCCTCGTGGCGACGGCCATCGGGCTCCTCGTGGCGATCCCCGCCGTGGCGGCGTTCAACGCGTTCCAGCGGCAGATCAAGTCGATGCTGACGGACACCGAGGCGCTCTCGGAGCTCGTCGTGGCGTACGCGCACGCGCCGCCGCCGTCCGCGCCGGCTCCGAAGGCGGAGGGCTGACCGTGGCCGGCCGCAGCTCGGGCACCGACGACGAGATCGGGGGCATCAACGTCACGCCCTTCGTCGACATCGCCCTCGTGCTCCTCATCATCTTCATGGTCACCGCGAAGTACATCGTGTCGGCGCAGATCCCCGTGGACCTGCCGCGCGCGTCGACGGCCATGGCCGCCGCGGAGATGCAGATGGCCGCGGTGAGCATCGACCGCGAGCAGCGCGCGTTCCTCGACGGGCGCCCCATCGACGACGCGGACCTGCGCGCCGAGCTGCAGCGACGGTGGGAGGCCGACCACGAGCTCCGCGCCGTCATCGCCGCGGACCGCAACGTGATCCACGGGCGCGTCACGGAGATCATCGACCTCGTGCGGCAGGCGGGCGTGACGCACTTCGCGATCCAGACGGAGCCGCCGCCGGAGGCCCATCGGTGAGCACGGAGCTCCCGATGGAGGACGACCTCGCGGCGAGCTCGGTCTTCCGCAAGCCCCCGGCGCGCGCGTGGGTCGTGTCCTTCGCGGCGCACGCCGTGGTGGTCGTGGCGGTGGGGACGCTGGGCACCCTCGTCGGCGTGAAGGCCGGGGTGATCCCGCCGACGATCCTCGAGTTCGATGCGCCGCCGCCGCGACGTCCACCGGCGGCGCCGCCGACACCACCGCCGCCGCGTACGCCCGCTCCCGCCGCCGCCGTACGCACCGCCGCTTCGCGCCCCGCGCCATCGCACGGTCCATCACGCAGCAGCGGAAACAGCGGACGCAGCCACGCCCCGCGGGTCTTCGCGGCGGAGGGCGGAACGGGCGGCGACAGCATGGCCGTGGGCGACGGCACGGACTTCCATGGCGGCACCGTCGGTGGGGCCGGCAACGGTCCCGTGGCACCGGCGCCGGTCGCTCCACCGGAGACGCCGGCGGTGCCTTCGCGCAGAGCGGAGTCCGTCGAGGTGGCCGAGGCGAACCTCGCGGTGCGCGCCGTCGTCGACTGCGACGATGCCGCGCTGTCGGCGCTGTACCCCGCGGCCGCGCTCGACAACGAGGTCGAGGTCACCACGCTGCCGATGGAGCTCGTCATCGCTCCCGACGGATCGCTCGCCGGCGCCCACGCGCGGGGCAACCCAGGCTTCGGCATCGCCGCCGCGATGGAGCAAGGCGCGCTCCGTCACTGCCGCGTCACCACGGTCCCTCGCGATGCCCGCGGCGCGGCGGTGCGCACGCGCGTCGTGAAGCGCCTGCGGTTCCTCTTCGAGTGATCGCGCGTCACCGTCGCGGCACGCGCCCGCGATGCGCCTGCCGTGATCCCAGACGGACACAGACACGTCATCGGATCGAGCGCACCGGGGGGCTAAACGACCGCCGCGCCCAGGTCGGGCGAAGTTGGAGCGAAGACCATGCATCCACACAAGCACACGTTCCTCGCCGCGGTGTCCGCGGCGGCGGCGCTGCACGGGGCGAGCGCCTCGGCGCAGAGCTGCGACGACGCGACGATGTTCCCGAACCGGGTGGTGATCTCGGGGTCCACGGCCATTCGTCCGCTGGTGCGGCGCGTGGGCGCGATCCTCGCGGGCGCCACGGGCAGCGACCGCATCACCATCGTCTACAACACCACCCGCGGGTCGTGCTCCGGCGTCACCGCGCTCAACGGCAGCAGCACCGCGGGTCCGCAGGCCGCCACCGGCACCGCCGAGGTCTACAACGGGCTGAACCCCGATAGCCTGCCGAGCACCATCCCCACGTGCACCATGCCCGGCGCGGGCCTGCCGGTGGACCTCGCGCTCAGCGACGTCTACGCGACGGAGTGCGCGGGCGCGATCACCACGAACCTCCGCGACACCTTCGCGACGGTGCTGCCCTTCGAGTTCATCGGTCCGCAGCTCAACATGGACGAAGCGGGCATCGACGCCCGCGAGGCCTACGAGATCTACGGGTTCGGAGCGTCCACCGCGGCGGTCACGCCGTGGATCATGGACAACCTGGTGTTCCAGCGCTCGTCGTCGTCGGGCACGCAGATCACCATCGCGCGCGCCATCCGCGTGCCCGAGGGGCGCTTCCAGACGCCGACGGCGAACGGCCTGGCGTCGGGCAGCGACATGATCTCTCACGTCGCCGCGACGATGACGGGCCCGGGCCTCGGCTTCGCGGGCACCGACAGCACCAACGCCGTGCGCGGCACGCAGCTTCGCGGCCTCGCCTACCGCCACTGGGACCAGAACGACTTCTACTACCCGGACTCCACAGCGGCCTCGTTCGACAAGCGCAACGTGCGCGACGGGCACTACCCGGTGTGGGGCTACGAGCACGCGCTCGTGCAGACCTCCGCCGCCGGCGCTCCGCTGAACGCCACCGCCGCGCGCGTCGCGGACCTCCTCGGCGGCGTCACGCCGCTCCCGGGCGGCACCGACATCACCCGCGTGTACATCCGCAGCTACCTCGTTCCGCTGTGTGCGATGCAGGTGTCGCGCACCCGCGACGGCGGCGACTTCTCGGTGGCCGCGCCCGCCGACGACTGCACGCGGCTCTTCGAGTGCACCTACCCCGGGGCCACCGCCACCTGCACCACGTGCACGGGCGACTCGGCCTGCGCCGGCGGCGTGTGCCGTCGCGGCGTCTGCGAAGCCCACTGATCGCGAGGAGATGACCATGAAGACCACCTACGGATGGATGATCCTCGCCGCTGCGCTCGGCGCTGCGGGATGTGACAGCGGCAGCAGCACCACGACGGACGCCGGCAGCATCGTCATCGATGTTCCACGTCCGGACACCGGCAGCAGCACGGACGTCGCGACGACGACGGACACGGGCACCGCGACGGACA
>CAIMWA010000125.1 GCA_903845045.1 uncultured delta proteobacterium
CCTCGCGGTGGCCATCACCCACGCCAACGCCATGGGCCTCGCGGCGCTCCTCAAGCGCTGAGGCCTCCAAATGGCCGAAGCCCCCGCCAGCGCTCCCCGAGAGGAGGCGCCGCGAGGGCTTCGTACCAACGGTCCGCTAGGGGACGTCGATCAGATCTGCTGATCCCAGGTGTCCTCGTGGACCACGCCGCCGTTCGTGTACGTCCACGAGATGGTGTGGAACACGAAGGTGATCTCCTCCAGGGGGGGCTCGGTGCTCGTCGCCGGGACGATGGTGTCCGGCACGTACTGCTTGTGCGAGGCGACGCGGCCGCGCTTGATCTCGATCGTGTAGAACTGCTCGGTCGTGCCGTCGCCGTTGGGGTTCGGGCGGAAAAACTTGAACTTGCCCTCGATCACGGTGTTCTGCGTGAGCGCCTTGGCGATGAGCGGCGACGACTTGTCGATGCGCTTGCGGATCAGGAGCGGGGTGTACTGGCGGCGACCGGTCGCCATGCCCGAGCCCGACTCGCGGGCCGTCACGACGCCCTGTTCGAAGTACACGCACTCGATGCTGTTCTCTCGGCTGAGGCTCTTCTGCGTGCTCTCGCCGTGAACGTCAGCGCCATTTGCCTTGAGATAGAGGTGTACGGTTTCGGCCATGGTGTCCTCGCGTGCAGGGGTCGGTGGAAGGGTCCCACCCGATCGATCGCCGCACCCTGCAAGCGGCGCGACCGGCGAAATGAACTAGTGCAGCGGTCGTGCCAGGGCGTGCCGTACGCCCTTGAATCGCCATTCCGCCGTGAAAACGGCCTTTCTCCGCGATCTCCCGCCGGCCGTGCCGGTGGACGGCAGTCCGACGGCCAACTGCGGCGTCGTCCGGCCGCCGGCCCGGACACCGGTCGAAGCGACGGGAATTTTCGCACATTGGACCGCGGTCCACCGGATTGGACGGGAGTCCAAACCCGCGGCGGTGGAACCTTGGTATGGTCTGCGCGGCGCATGGGAAGCGAGGACACGCTCGTCAACGTCGGCGATTTCGGCTTCGCGCGGACGCTCGTCCTGCACCAGCCGCAGTTGCAGTGGGTCGACGCGGTGAGCTCGCACAGCATGCTCATCAAGGGCCTCCGGCTCATCGGGTCGGCGCCGGACTGCGACGTGCACCTCAACGACGAGTCGGTGTCGCGTCTCCACGCGAAGCTCGACGTCACCCCCTCGGGGACGTGGGTCACGGACCTCGGGAGCCGCAACGGCACCTGGGTCAACGGCGTGCGCATCCGCGAGGCGCTGGTGCCCGACGGCGCGTGCATCCGCATGGGCGGCACCGACGTCTGGTTCTACTACGACCAGAACGTCCGCGACGTGGAGCTGTGGCCCTTCGAGCGCTTCGGCCCGCTCTGGGGGCGCAGCGAGCGCATGCGGGAGCTCTTCGCCCAACTCTACCGGATCGCGGCCCTCGACGCGACGGTGCTCGTGCTCGGCGAGACCGGGACCGGCAAGGAGCTCGTGGCGCGCTCCATCCACGACGCGTCGCCGCGCGCGGACAAGCCCTTCGTCGTGGTCGACTGCGGCGCCCTCGCGGAGAGCCTCCTGGAGGCCGAGCTCTTCGGCAACGCCAAGGGCGCGTACACCGGGGCCGTCGGGGCTCGCGCGGGGGCCATCGAGGCCGCCGACGGTGGCACCGTGTTCCTCGACGAGATCGGCGAGATGCCGCTGTCCATGCAGCCCAAGCTGCTGCGGGCGCTCGAAGGCCGCGCCGTGCGCCGCGTCGGGGAGACGCAGTACCGGCAGGTCAACGTGCGCTTCGTGGCGGCCACGCACCGCGACCTGGCCGCGATGGTCAACAAGGGCACGTTCCGCGAGGACCTCTATTTCCGGCTCTCGGTGGTCCCGCTCACCGTGCCGCCGCTGCGCGACCGCCTCGACGACATCCCGCTCCTCGCGGAGAAGCTGTGCCCGCCCGGCGCGGAGCACGTCGTGACGCCGGACCTCCTGCGAGAGCTCCGTCTGCGCGCGTGGCCGGGCAACGTCCGAGAGCTCCGCAACTTCGTCGAGCGGGCGCTGGCCCTCGGCGCGCGCGGCGCGCTGATGATGGGCGGCGGAGGCTCCGCGGGGGGCCGGGCGTCCGTCGCTGCCCCTTCGGCTCCGAAGGAGGCCATGCCCGCGGTGAACGCCGACGAGCCCTTCAAGGTGCTGCGCGACCGCTGGCTCGACCACCTCGAGCGGGCCTACCTCGTGGCGCTGATGGAGCGCCACAAGCGCGACACCGCGGCCATCGCCCAGGCCTCGGGCCTCGACCGGAGCTATGTCTACCGCCTCATCCGCAAGCACGAACTGTGAGGCTCGGCGCTTCGGCGCCCCCCCGGGGCTTGACACCCCTGCGGCGCCTCGGTCATAAAGCGCGCCCTCGCGGCCGCCATTTCGGAAATGCCCGTGGTGGGCGGTCCCTGATACCCCTGCGAAGCGAAGAGTACCCGATGCCTACGATCAACCAACTCGTGCGGAAGGGCCGCAACCCCAACCAGTGGAAGACGGCCTCGCCGGCGCTGCGTGAGTGCCCGCAGAAGCGTGGCGTTTGCGTGCGCGTCTACACGACGACGCCGAAGAAGCCGAACTCCGCGCTCCGCAAGGTGGCCCGCGTGCGGCTCACCAACGGCATGGAAGTGACCGCGTACATCCCCGGCGAGGGTCACAACCTCCAGGAGCACTCGGTGGTGCTCATCCGCGGCGGCCGCGTGAAGGACCTCCCCGGCGTTCGCTACCACATCGTTCGCGGCACGCTCGACGCGGTCGGCGCCGCCGGTCCGAGCAACACCAACAAGAAGGAACGTTCGCAGGGACGTTCGAAGTACGGCGTCAAGCGGAAGAAGGGCTGACCGATGCCTCGTCGTGGAGAAGTTCCGAAGCGCAAGAACGTCCCCGATCCCAAGTACAAGGATCGGCTGGTGGCGAAGCTCACGAACACCGTGATGCTGAGCGGCGAGAAGAGCATCGCCGAGGGCATCGTGTACGGCGCCTTCGACATCATTCAGGCGCGCCAGAAGGAGGATCCTCTCGAGGTCTTCCGCAAGGCGCTCGACAACGTCAAGCCGAAGGTCGAGGTCAAGTCCCGGCGCGTCGGCGGAGCGACCTACCAGGTCCCCGTCGAGGTCCGCCCGGACCGCCGGGTCTCCCTTGCCATGCGCTGGATGGTGTTGTACTCGCGCTCCCGTGGCGAGAAGACCATGGCCGAGCGCCTGGCCGCCGAGCTCGCCGAGGCCAGCCAGGGCCGCGGCAACGCGGTGAAGAAGAAGGAAGACACGCACAAGATGGCCGACGCGAACAAGGCGTTCGCGCACTACCGTTGGTGAGGCCATCGCCGCGATGACGAAGACGACATAAGACGACCTGTGCCGCGCCCGTCCCACCGCTGAGCGGGAGGGACGGGTACAGAGCGCGGAGCGATCCGCGCGCGAGCGTGAGTGCTCAGGTCGTGACCCTCCCGGGCCGTGAAGTACCTCTCCGAGGGTGAGAGGGAAGGGATCCCCGGGGGGGTTTCGTGTGTGCGGCGCCTGAAGATTCGACCCTGAAGTTTTCGCAGTAGAACCCCTGACCGGAGAACACCCAGTGCCTCGCGACCTACCCATCGACCGCTATCGCAACATCGGCATCATGGCGCACATCGACGCGGGCAAGACCACCGTGACGGAGCGCGTGCTGTTCTACACCGGCCGCATTCACCGCACGGGCGAGGTGCACGAAGGCGCCGCCACGATGGACTGGATGGAGCAGGAGCAGGAGCGCGGAATCACCATCACCTCCGCGGCGACCACCTGTTTCTGGAACGACAACCAGATCAACATCATCGACACCCCCGGCCACGTCGACTTCACCGTCGAGGTGGAGCG
>CAIMWA010000126.1 GCA_903845045.1 uncultured delta proteobacterium
ATGGCGCCGAGCAGCGCGAAGCCCGCCCACCACAGCATGCCGCGGTTGAACATCATGGCGCCGACGGCCGACGCCACGGCGATGATGACGAGGTCGTTGACGAGCACGGCGGGCACCGGCGTTCCGAGCTGCGCGCCGATGACGCGGCTCACCAGCGAGGCCACGGCGATGGAGACGAAGGTCCCCACGACCTGGCGACCGACGGTGTTCTGCAGCAGGCGCCGCCGCGTCACGAGGATCATCGCCGTCAGCACGCCGAGCTCGATGCCGTCGTAGAGCACGAGGTCGTCGTGACCGAGCATCCGCGGACCGCCCGGCTGGAAATGCGGCACCGCCAGCAGCACCACGCCGAAGACGAGCACGACGGCGATGAACGCGTTGCGCGAGCCGGCGCCCACGGTGAGGTCGCTCTCGTGCTCGAGCTGACGCAGCCGCACCTCGGCGCCGCGGCGCTCGACGAGCCGCTCGCTCAGCGCGGCGAGCGTAGCTGCAAGGTCCTCCCGGGCGTCGTCGAGCTCCGCGAGGATCGCGCGGGCCGCCTCCTCGTTCTCGCTCTGCACCTCGACGTCGAAGGCGCGCTCGAGGCACTCCCGCCGGCCGCGCAGCGCCTCGGGGTTCTCGGACCACTCGCGCAGCGCCTGGGCGAAGGCGTAGCGGCACTCGGTGAGCAGCGTGTGCAGTCTCCGCCGGTGCTCCGCCGACGACGCGCTGGCGAGCAGCACGCGCACCTCGCCGAGCCGCGCCGTCGCCGACGCGCTGAGCGCCGTGGACCCGCGGTGCCGGAGGTGGTCCGCCACGGCCTGGCGGAACGCGAGCACCGTCGGAAAGCGGTCCTCCGGCAGCGGGCTCGTGGCGCGGTTGCAGATCGCGCCGAGCTCCGCGGGCACGCGGTCGTCGTAGTCGTACGCCTCCGATCGCAGCGCCGCGGCGACCACCTCCGAGAGCGTCTTGCCGCCGTGCCGGGGCTGCCCCGTGAGCACGCAGTGCAGCGTCGCGCCGAGCAGGTACACGTCGGTGCGGGCGTCCATGCGGTTGTCGCCGAGGCCGAGCATCTCCGGCGCGAGATAGCCCGGCGTCCCCGCCAGCGACGACCGCCGCGTCGGCACAGAACCGTCGGCGCCGGTGCGCACGGCGATGCCCCAGTCGCCGAGATACACCTCCCCGTATTCGCCGATCATGACGTTCTCGGGCTTGATGTCCCGGTGCAGCACGCCGTGGCGGTGCGCGAAGTGCACGGCGTTGCAGACCTGCAGCAGGATCTCGAGGTTCGCGACGACGCGGTCGTCGTCGAACATGCCGAGGCGGTCCCAGTACGGGTGCGACACGTCGCGGAGCAGCACGTACCAGGACAGCCCCGCGACGCGCTTCATGACGAGCACGGGCTTGCCCGCGTCGTCGGTGCCGAGGGCGTGCACCGGAACGATGTTGGGGTGCTCGAGGGACCCCATGAGCACGGCCTCGCTCACGAGCTCCATGGCCGGCGCCGAGATGCCGTCGTCGCCGCGCACGACCTTCACCGCCACGTCGCGCTGCAGCGAGCGCTGGTGCGCGAGGAGCACCGTGCCCATGCCGCCTTCGCCGAGGAACCCGGTGATCTGCAGGTCCGGCCCGTCGGGTCGCGGGGCCGCGGTCACGCGTCCCGGCAGCACCGGCGAGGCGAGCGCGATGCGGGGCAGCGCGTCGATGTCGAGCGGAGGCGCCGAGACGGCGTCGGCGTGCGAGCTCGTGACGCTATCGGACGGCGGGCGCAGCCGGCGCGTGGCGCGTCCCGCGTCGAAGGGCGCGTCGCTGATTCCCTGGGTCTGGAGCAGCGCGAAGAACCCGCCGGAGGGCGGCGCGTCGCGGTTGCGGGGCCCGTCGGTCATCGGCGGGCGCCATCGTAACGCATTGCGCTGTCCCCGCGGAGACCATCCGTCGATGCCCTTGCGTTCCCCGAGCGCCGGAGGAACGGTAAGCGCCCATGGAAGACCACGTCGTGTGCCTCGGGTGCTTCGGGGTGGTGATCGACGGCCCGGGTCCGCACGGCACGGAGATCGCGCCCGGCGAGCACCCGTGCCGCTGCGTTCCCGACCGCCCGTCCGAGGCTCCGTCGCTGCGGTGCGCGCAGTGCGGCGGGCAGCTTCGTCCCGGGGCGCGCGCGTGCGGCTGGTGCCACGCCACGGTGTCGACGTCGCGGTGCGCGCACTGCCTCGCATGGAACCTCGCCGACGCCACGCACTGCCAGGGCTGCGGGCTCCCGCAAGGCGCGGCGGCCGAGGGGGCGGTGCACGCCGGGCACCCGTGTCCGCGGTGCGGCGCGGGGCTGTCGGCGCGGCGCTACGCCGACCTCGAGGTGAGCGAGTGCGACGCGTGCGGCGGCGTGCACCTCTCGCCGCCCATGATGGACCGCCTCGTCGCCGCCCGCGACGCCGCGACGAACGTGCACCTCGCGCTCCCGCGCCGCGACCGCGGACGCGAGGAGCAGGTGCGCTACATCCACTGCCCGGTCTGCGACGTGCTGATGAACCGGCGCATCTTCGCGCGCATGTCCGGCGTCGTCGTCGACGTGTGCCGGCAGCACGGCGTGTGGTTCGACGCCGGCGAGCTCGACGCCGTGGTGCAGTTCATCACCCGCGGCGGACTCGCCCGGGCGCGCCAGCGCGACCTCGACGACCTGCGCGACGCACGGCGATCGCTGCACGAGAGCGAGCTCGTGGCGTCGATGGGAGCCAGCACGTCGCAGCAGGCCGCCCTCGACGGCGCCGACCGCACCTCGGGTCTCAGCCTGCTGGGGCTGCTCAGCGAGCTCTGGCGCTGACGCGCTGCGCCAGGGGGACGGTTTCAACAATTCAACATTTCGGTCTCACCGGAATTCGTCGACGTTGAATCGCTGCATTTCAAGCAGTTCGCTCACGTGAATTCCGGTCCCACCGGAATGGCAACTTGTTGAAACCGTCCCCAGGGGGCGCGACGCCCGCCGTCGTCGGAAACCGCCGCGCGATCCAAATCGATGACGGCGCATGCCACGTCATGCACGCCGAGACGCCCCGGGGGCCGTTCACCACATCATCGTGCGCTTCGTCGACCGCGCGTTTCGCATTCGAGACGACGAGGAGCGCCGTGCCTACCTGTACCGCCTCGGCGCAGCGTCGCGGCGAAGCGGGTGGACGGTGCTGGCCTATGCCGTGATGAGCAACCACGTCCACCTCGTCGCGTTGGCCGCGGAGTCGTCCGTGGCGAGCTTCACCCGCCCGCTGCACGTGGGCTTCGCAGCGTGGATGAACGCGAGGCACCGGCTGCTCGGTCCCCTCGTCGCCGCGCGGCCGACGGTGATCGTGGTCGACGACGGGGCGGTTCCTCGGGTGCTCGCGTACGTACACAACAACCCCGTGCGCGCCGGCGTCGTCACGCGCGCCGACGCCTCGGGCTGGAGCAGCCACCGCGCCTTCGTGGGCCTCGACGCGCCGCCACGATGGTTGGCCGTCCGCGTCGGACTCCGCCTCGCCGGCTTCGACGGCAGCGCTGCCGGGCGCGCAGCCTTCGCCGCCGAGGTCGACGCACGCCGGGGCGACCGCAGCGACTCCATCATCTCCGCGCAGGACCTCGCCGCGACGCGCCGTAGCATCCGGGCGCTGGTCGGAAGCGCCGCGGAGATCGGGTCGCCGTTCCTCGAAGCCACCGGGGTCCAGCTTGCCCACGAGGTGCGGGTTCCGCTCGGAGCCGCGGTGCGTCCGCGGTGGCCGCGGCCGCTCGGTGACGCGCTGGTGCGCAGCGTCGCCGCCGTCATGTCGGTTCCCGCCGACGAGATCGTCGGCCTGCGTCGCGGACGGGCGGTCAGCCGAGCCCGACGCGTGGCGCTCCTCGCCGGCAACCACCTCCTCGGACGCCCGTTGATCGAGGTCGCTGCGACCCTCGGGATCTCCGTTCAAGCAGCGAGCGCCCTGCTGCGCCGGACACCCTCGGCGTCCGTCGATCCCCTCCGCGCAAGCGCCGCGGCGGTCGTGGACGCGATCGTCGCCGCGGCCGACGGGGACGGTTTCAACATTTCAACATTTCGGTCTCACCGGAATTCGTCGACGCAGAATTCCTAGATTTCATGGATTTCCGCGTGCGTGAATTCCGGTCCCACCGGAATGGCAACTTGTTGAAACCGTCCCCCCCGCGCCCCGCGCCCCGCGCCCATCAAGCCCCGAAGAACACGCGCCCGGCGAACCAGTACGTACCCACCGCCACCCCGGCCGCCGCGAGGACCGCCGCCACCCCGATGCTCCCCCGCGCCGCGGCGCGCCACAGGAGCACGAGCACTGGCATCGCGAGCAGCAGCACGACGAGCTGTCCCGCTTCGACGCCGGCATTGAACGCCAGCAACGCCCGCGCGACGTGCCCCCGCGGGAGCTCGAGGCCCGCCAGCGCGCCCGCGAAGCCGAAGCCATGCACCAACCCGAAGAGCGCCGCCGTCGCCTCGCGTAGCGACTCGGCACGCACGCCCCGCGCAGCCAGGCCCGCGGTGCACGCCGTGAACAGCGCCGCCCCGCCCAGCGCCAACGCCGGCGCACCCGGCACCGCGCACGCGGCGAGCGCCGCCAGCGCCACGAAGAGCACGGGAGCGCGCAGCAGCCACGGGTCCGTGCGGCCGCGCAACAGCCACAGGTCCTCGGCGGCGACGAGGGCCACCGAGAGGCCGATGAGCGACTCCACGGCGCGCGCGTCGGTGCGCACGCCCGCCGCCGCCGCGAGCGTCACCGAGCACGCGTGCCCCAGCGTGAAGCCTGTCACCGCCGTGAGCAGCGAGCGCCAGCGCTTCAACGGCAGAGCGAGCGCCAACAGGAAGGCGAGGTGGTCCGGTCCGCTCAAGATGTGGTGCACGCCAGTGCGAAAGAACGCCGCCGCGCCGGCGAGGGCCTCCGGCGCCTCGAGGGTCCACGTCGCATCTGCCTCGGTGAGCACGCGCTCGCGCACTGGCCCCGCACCGAGGCGCGCCGTCGCGAGGTGCAGGTGGCCCGCAGGCATCTCCCCGAACAACGTCGACCGCAGCGTGCGCGACCCGGTGTTCGAAGGGCATCGCACGCGCCAGCGCAGCGCCGCCCAGCCCGCGTCCGACGGCACCGCGTGCGCGGTCGACGGCACCGGCGCGCACGCATGACCGCCCTGCGCGAGCACCAGCGTGCGCGGAAGCAACGCCGTCAACGCCGCCTCGCTCGCCGAAGTCTCCGGAGGACCGCTGCGTGACAGGTCCAGTAACGACACCCGGGCCACGACGTCGGCGCCGTCGTCGCGAAGCTCCCAGCGTGCGTACGACGTGCTGCGCCCGTGTCCCGACGCCGACCTCGACGCGACGAGCATAGACAGCGCGACGATCCGCGATGCGCGCTTCACGGTGCGTCCGCGGCGCGAAGGATCGTGACCTCGCGACGACGCGCGTCGAGCCATCGTCGCAGCCGGTCGTCGTCGTCGCGGCGCCGAAGCTCCGCCGCCACCACGTCGCGCACCTGCTCGAAGGGACGCGGCACCGCACCGACCCGCGCACGCACCACGCCTACCTCGAACGATCGCTCGCCGAGGCGCACCGGCCCCACCGCGCGACCCACCGGCGCGTCGCCCAGGGCTCGCGCGAGCTCCGGACCGACGTAGCGTCCCAACACTCCCTCGGGCAGCGGTCCGTCCGGGGGCGGCGCAGGGTCGGCATCGGCGCTCGCGCGCACCACATCCGCGGACTCTCCGCCGTTGATCCTCGCCATCGCCGCTCGCGCCCGCGTCTCGGCGTCGGCGCCCCCGAACAGCAGCCGCGCGGCGTGCACGCGACCGCCCGCGGAGAACTCCGTCGCGTGCTCCGCGTAGAACGCCCGCAGCGCGGCGTCGTCGGGCTCGCTGCGCGGCGGGTCGTCGCCCGCGAGCACGGTGTCGATGACCGACGCCGTCAGCTCCGCGCGCACCCGCGGCTCGCGCACCGGAACGCCCTGCGCGAGCCCGCGATCCAGGAGCAGGGCCTCGTCGACGAGGCGCTCGAGCACGTGGTGGCGCAGCGCGGGGTCCCGGGCTCCGTCGCGGCGCACGTCCTCGACGCCGGCGAGGGCGCGATCGAGCTCGGCGCGGGAGATCGTCACCGTGCCCACCACCGCCACCGCCCCGCTCGGAGGACGCGCATGCCGCCGCACCACCACGCCCGCCGCCGCCGCCACGAAGCCCGCGACGGCGCCCGCCACGAGCGCGGCGCGCACCCGCGTCTCGGCGTTCACGGAGCGACCACGCGCACCTCGATGGGCGACGACCACGCGCGCTCCTCGTTCGGCGCGAGGCAGTCGTCGTTCCAGGGCGTGCGGTAGTCGCCGTAGCAGGCGTGCATGCGCACGCAGCGTCCCTCGGCGTCGCGCTCGCAGCGCAGCGCGCCGGCGTTCACCGCGGGCGTGGGCTCCTGGATCGCGCGCACGTAGTAGAGCGCGCGCCGCGCACCCGGAACGCCCTCGGGATCGTCGAAGGTCACCTGGCACCCCGCGGGGTCGCCGGAGCACGGCAGCGTGCGCCACGGGTCCTCGATGAGGCCTCCCACGGGCTCGTCGGCGCGCACCTGCGGACGGATGCGCACCACCTCGATGCGCGTGATGCGGCGCCGCTCCGATGACGGGTTGTTGCACTCGTTGCGGCAGAGCCGCGCGAGGCGGTCCGCGGGAGGACCTTCGCGCCCCGAGGGGCAGCCCGGGAGCTGCACCGGCGAGCCCACCGCGCGCACCGAGAACCGCGGCGCCGACGGCAGCACCGCGTGGCCGCCCATGGGCACCGTCCCCGAAGGTCCGTTGAGCAGGTCGAACCACAACAGGATGCGCTCGCCCGACGTGCCGTACACCTCGCGGCGCTGCAGCGCGTCCCAGATCGCGGCGCGCGTGCGCCCCTCGCTGTGCACCGCCACGAGGCCCCCGGTGAGGAAGTACGACGCCCCGCGCTCGGTCTCGATCATCTGCCAGCCCGCGGCCGTGTCGCGGTCATGCTCGGTCACCGGACGCGGCACCGGGTCGTTGCCTGGAGGCGGTCCGAGCAGCGCCTCGCGCCAGGCCTCGTCGCGCGCGCCGGTGGTCTCCGTGAGGTCGCGGCGGGCCATCTCCTTGTAGCCGGTGCCGGGTCGCGCGCTGTGGTTGTCGCTCGACGCGAGGAACCCCCAGGACGGGTACCGCGGCCCCGCGGGATCGGAGAAATCCGCCGACGCGAGGATCGACTGCGCGCTGCCGCCGGGGCGGTAGTTGAACGACGGATCGAAGCAGTCGCGGCACTGGCCGCAGTCGCCCCAGTCCTCCATGGCCGCGCCGACGACGGTGCGGAAACCCGACACGCCGCCGGCGAGGTACTGCTGCTGCGCGTCGCGCACGCGGCGCTCGCACTCCGCCGACGAGAGCGTCCCGCAGCGCGCGCGGATGAGCTCGCCGGCGCGATGGCAGCACGGCTCGTAGTCGCGCCGCGGCGCCGGGCACACCATGCCCCCGTTGGCGTCGTACTCGACCTCGTGGAACGACCGGTACTCCTCGGAGTTTCCGTGCCCCGAGTAGACCTCCATGAGGAACTCGCGGCGCGGGTCCGTCTGCTCGCGCGTGAGGTGGCTAGCGTAGCGGTAGCCCGCAGGGGTGTAGTAGCCCCAGGTCATGCCGTGGGGGATCACGAGCGCGTCGAAGCCCCACTGATCGAGCTTGTCGAAGAGCTCCCGCGGCGTGGCGGCGGTCTCGCGGCAGTCGCGCGGGAGCAGCCGCACGTCGACGCCCGGCGGGCACGCGGGCACGGCGCGGTTCTCACGCACGAAATGGAGCACGTCGAGGTAGCGGCGGCGCTCCGCGAAGTCGACGACCGGCAGCGTCGCCGTGCGTGCGTTGAGCGCTCCACGACCGCGCAGCGCCTGCTGCAACGGACCGCCCGCGGCGATGGGACGCGTCGGCAGGTGCGCGTCGTCGGTGTCGCGGAAGATCACGTTCTTGTGGCCGTAGTGCTCCGACGGCGTGCGTCCCACCTGGGTCCATTCGAAGCCCGCGAAGGCGACGAGGTCCGGGTCCGCAGGGTCGCCGGCGGCGGCGTTGCACTGGCGCACCGAGTCGAGGCTCTCGGTCCAGTGCGTCGGCGTCAGCGACTCGGCGTGGTCCGTGAGCGCGAAGAAGTCGAGGCCCGAGCAGAAGCGCGCGTAGTCGCACGCGTCGGCCGGCGGGTGCGCGCCCTCGCCGTGCAGCACCGGAATGCTCCGCAGGAACGCGTCGGCGGAGAACGTCGTGTGCACGTGCAGGTCGCCGAAGAGGATCTGCCGCGGCGACGCCTCGCCCACCGCCGCGCGCGCCACGCGCTGCGATTCCCCCCGCGCCGCGACCTCGCGGGCCGGGAGCCGGCCGGGGTACACGGTGCCCGGTCCCGAGTGGCTGCCGCCGCCGAACACGACCCAGAACGCAGCGCCGAGGGCGCCGAGGACACCGAGCGCGACCGCCGCGCGACGACGCCATCGGACCGGGCGCGAAGGGGTCGTCGGACCCGCACTCGCTGTCATGCGGCAAGTGTGCGTCCATCGGCGAACGCGGCGCAATGGAGCAACGCCCGCGGATGACATCCCGCCCCGCGGCGCGCGATGCTCGCGAAGATGTTGCGCGCGCGCGTCCTCGCTCCCGGGTGGATCTTGGCGATGCTCCTGCCGACGGCGTGCAGCGCCCCTGCGGCGACGGCACCTCGCGCCGACGCGGCCGTCGACGGCCCGGTCGATGGGTCCGCGGCGGCCGACGTCGCGACCGACGACGGCATCCCCGCCGACGCGGGTCCCGTGGGCGATGCGGGTCCTGCGGAGCTGCACCGTCGCATCGTGCGCACGACGCTGGCCTTCGACCTCACGGCGCACACCGGCCACGCCCGCATCGACCTCGCCGCCGCCGATGCGCCAGGCGTGACGTTCGAGGTCGGCGAGCTCGCCATCGGGGCGGTGCGCGACGGCAGCGGTACGACTCTGACCACGTCGCAGGACGGCGCGCTGCTGCACGTCGACGCTCCCGCGGCGGCCGCCACCGTCGACGTCACCTACGGCTACCGCCAGCACGACCCGGCGGACTTCCAGGGCGTCAACGCGGCCTACACGCTCACGTGGCCGTACTACTGCGGCAACGTCTTTCCATGTCACTCGGACCCCGCGGGCGGAACGACCTTCGCGCTGTCGCTCACCGGCGTTCCGACCGGGCAGACGGCGGTGTTCCCGACGATGATCCCCGCCGATGCGCCGGCGTACCAGCTCGCCTGGGCCGTGGGCACCTACGAGACCGTGGACCTCGGCGCCACGCCCGGCGGCACGCACCTCGTCGTGCACGCGTTCCCTGCGGACGTTGCGGCCGCCCGCAGGGCGACGGCGCACCTCGTCGACGGCTTCGCCTGGTACGAGCGCACGCTCGGCTCCTACGCGTTCGGCTCCGAAGCGGGCAGCGTCGAGGCCGCGTGGGGGCCGGGCGCCTACGGCGGCATGGAGCACCACCCGCTCTGGCACGTGGGCGCGTCGGCCATCGGCGACGAGCTGACGCACCTGCACGAGGCCGCGCACGGTTGGTTCGGCGACGGCATCCGCGTCGCGTGCTGGGAGGATTTCGTGCTCTCCGAGGGCACCGTGAACTACCTCGCCGCGCGCGCCACCGGCGTCGTGTCCGGCGCCGCCGCCGAGACCGCCGTCTGGACCCGCTACGACCGATCCGCGGGTGCCTTCGGCCTCGTGGCGTGGCCGAGCGGATGCCACACCGTCGACGTGCTGCGCGACCACCTCTTCTCGCAGGCGCCGTACGTGCGGGGCGCGCACTTCCATCGCGCCCTCGAGCACCGCCTCGGCACCGACGCCTACGACGCGATCCTTCGGCGCTTCTACGCCGAGCACCGCACCCAGGCCGCGCGCCTCACGGACCTCCTCGGGCTCGTGCGCACCGTCAGCGGCTACGACCCCACGGACTGCGCGGTGTCATGGCTCCGCCCGACGCGCACGGCGGACCGCGGACCCGACCCCTGCGAGTAGGGGACGGTTTCAACATTTCAACATTTCGGTCCCACCGGAATTCGCGGACAGAAATGGACTGGAATCTTCGTGTTTCACGAGTACCAAATTCCGGTCCCACCGGAATGGCAACTTGTTGAAACCGTCCCCCTGGGGTTTGCTGGGGCCCATGGGTGGTCCCTTCGACGGCGTGCTGGTCTCCGGCGAGGGCTCCGCGCGGGAGTCGCTTTCGGCCGCGTACGCGGAAGCGCTCGCGGCGGTGCAGCAGCGCGCATGGCCCCTCGCCGACGACATCGGTCCGCCCGGCGACGCGGCGCGACCAGTGCTGTTCACCTTCGACGCCGACGGCGTCGCCTACGCCGCCGACATCGCCACGCTGAAGCCATGGACCGCCGAGGCGCTGCGCGGCACCCGCACCCTCGACGCCCTGGCCCGTGTCGGACGCTGCCTCGCACACCTCCACGGCCGCGGCGTCGTGCACGGCGACCTTCGCCCGGAGATGCTCCGCGTCGACGACGCCGGCGCCGTCACGCTCCTCGTTCCCGCGCGCAGCGCCAACGCGGGAGCCCTGCTTGCCGCGCGAGTGCACGCGGGCGCCGCGCCGGCCACCGCCGTGGGCTACGCCGCCCCCGAGGTCGCCGCCGCCTTCGAGGCCACGCCGGCCTCCGACGTGTACGGACTCGCAGCCATCGCGTACGCCACGCTCACCGGCTACAGCCCGCTGGGACAGGTGAACCTCCCGGTGGCCGAGGTGGGTCCGCACGGCGACCTCGCGCGGCTCACGCAGCGCGCGCTGAACCTCTCGCCGGGGTCGCGCCCGACCCTCGACGTGTTCGTCGACGCCCTCGCGCGCGCTTCGACGGTGGCGCCCGCGCCCAACGCGACGCCGTACCGCGGCGGGCTCTCATCGGGGGCCGAGGCCGCGGCGGTGCGTCGCGACGTCACCGAGCTCTCGCCGTTGCTCGTGCTCGTGCTCGTCGTCGGCGGACTGTGCGCGTTCTTCGGCGCCGTGCTCCTGGTCTCCGCGGGCTGGGACGTCGTGGGAAGCGCCGGCCGCGTCGCGATCCTCGGGCTCCTCGCGGGTGCGTCGTGGGGGCTCGGAGCCCTCGCTGCACGCCGCGGCCTCGACACCGCCGCCACCGTCGGACGCGGCATGTGCGCGCTCTTCGGCTCCGTGGCCCTGGCCTACACCTTCTACCTCCTCCACGACGGCGGACGCCTCGCGCTCCTGGTCGCCCTGGACTTCGCCGCCTTCGCCGGTTCCCAGCTCGCCGCGCGCCGCGGAGCCCCGCTCGGGAGCGCTGCCCTCCTCGTCCTCGGCACGCAGCTTCTCTGGACCGTCGGCGCGCAATGGGTCGCCCTCACGCACGCCCCCGACGGCGCCGGCACCGTGGCCTCCATCGCCGCGGGCGTCGCCGCCGTGACCTTCGGCATCGCCGTCGCGCGCCGCTCGCTGGGACTCGGCATCGTCGCGGCCCTCGACGCAGCGGTCTTCGCCGCGGCCTTCGGCGAGTTCCTGCGGTCCGGCGCGGTGCTGGGGCCGCCGTCGTACGCGCTCTGCGTCGCCGTCGCCTACGCGCTCCTCGCCGTGGCCGCGACGTGGACGAGCGCCGAGTCCGCAGCGCAGCCCATGGCCGTCGGTGCGCTGATCGCCGCCGTCGGCTCCGCGTTCCTCGGCATCGAGGTCATGAACGCGCACTGGGACACGCACGCGCTCCCAGCTTCGCTCTGGCCCTACGGCGTCGTGCTGCTCTGCGCCGCCGCGACCCGCGCCCGCGCTCCGCTCGGAACCATGGCGGGCATCGCCGTCGCCTTCCTCGCCTCGGTGGTGCCGAGCGCCGAGGCCCTCACGCACGACGCCGTCGCCTTCGCCGCCGTGGCCGTGGCCGCGGGGGCCGGCATCGTCTTCGCGGCGACCTTCGCTCCGCCGCTTCGCACCGGCGACGACGCGCGCACGGAGGCTCTCCTCGCCGGCCTCTTCGGCATGATGGCCGCGCCGGACCTGCGCGTGCTCCACGCCATCGACACCTCCGGTCGCGCCGACGGAGCCGCGGCCGCATGGGCGCTCCTCGCGCTGTCGTCGGTGTCCATGGTGGTTCTGTCGTATGCGTCGACGGGGCGCGTGAGCCGCGCGCGCTACCGCATGCTCGAGGTCGCCGCGCTCGTCCAAGGCTTCGGGCTCGTGCTGCTCCACACCGTCGCGGCGCCGTCGGCCCTCGGCTTCGCGGTCGCGTCGGTGGCGCTGCCCGCGCTCGGCCTCGCCCTCGGCGCCTCCACGCGGCGCGCGGCGGTGCTCGTGCTTTCCGCGGCGGCGCTCGTCGCGGCGCTGGCGGTGCAGTACTTCCTGCGGCTGTCCGGGGTGTTCCCGCTGGCGCTGCGGCTCGTGGGCTTCGGCGTCGCGCTGCTCGTGGGCGGCGTGCTCTACGAGCAGCAGGTGCGGCGGCGGCTGACGCTGCTCCGCGACTGGAGCTGATCGACCCTCAACCGCGCGCGTCGGCGC
The DNA here is from genome assembly GCA_903845045.1 of uncultured delta proteobacterium. Taxonomy (GTDB): domain Bacteria; phylum Myxococcota_A; class Polyangia; order Polyangiales; genus SCUS01. Next base: position 12,456 of record CAIMWA010000126.1, read on the forward strand.
GGGCCTTGCGGCGCGCGGCGACGACGCGCTCCGACTCGTTCGCGTCGACCTCGCGCAGGTGGTCCACGGACCACGCGAGCGTGCCCACGCCCTGCGTCGCCGTGCGCAGCTCGGACACCAGCTCGCGCAATTCCGCCTGCGGAACGAGCGCGTTCACGACGTCCCAGCCCTTGGCCGTCGCGTGCGCGTCGAGGCCCTGGAGCTGTCCTCCGCGGCGACCCGTGACGAGGCGCTGCACCCGCGACGTGAACTCCGACGGCGCCGCCAGCGTCACCGCCAGCACCGGCTCGAGGAGCACCGGCTCGCACTTCGGCAGCGCCTCGACCAGCGCCACCCGCGTCGCCTGCTGGAACGCCGCGTCCGAGCTGTCGACGGCATGGTAGCTGCCGTGCGTCAGCACGACCTTCACGTCGACCACCGGAAAGCCCAGCGGACCCTGCTTGAAGTGCTCCCGCGCGCCCTTCTCGACGGACGAGAAGTACTGCCGCGGCACCGCGCCGCCGGTGACCGTCTCGTCGAAGGCGAAGCCCTCGCCGCGCGCCATCGGCGACACGTCCACGTACACGTCCCCGAACGCTCCGTGGCCGCCGCTCTGGTGCTTGAAGCGCCCGTGCTGCGACGCGCTCCGGCGGATCGTCTCGCGGTACGCCACCTGCGGCGCCTCGGCGCGCACGTCGAGGCCGAAGCGCGCCTTGAGCCGCTCCAGCGCGAGGCGGAGCTGCCGGTCGCCCTGCGCCCACAGTACGATCTCGTGGGCCTCGGCGCTCTGCTCGATGCGCAGGCTCGGGTCCTCCTCGACGACCTTCGCGAGGGCGCCCGACAGCTTCACGTCGTCGCCCACGCGCACCGGACGCAGGGCCATCGCCACGCACGGCTGCAGCGCGTCGATCCAGGGCAGCACGACGGCGCCGGCGTGGTCGGCCCCGCCGCCGGTGTGCAGCGCGTCGAGGTGCCCCAGCGCCACGATCTCGCCCACGCCCGCCCGCGGAACCTTCTGCACCTTCGCGCCGAAGAACCGGTGCACGCCGGACACGCGGTCATCGCCGAGCACCAGGCCGTCGGTCACCTCGCCGCGCCACACGCGCACCCAGGACAGCTTGCCGACGTGCGGCGCGTGCACCGTCTTGAACGACTGCACCAGCGCGCCGTCGCCCGCGGAGACACCCGCCCGCAGCGCCGTCACGGTGACGTCCGGCGCCTCGTCGCGCAGCGCCTCGAGGAGCCTCCGTACGCCGTGGTCCTGCTCCGCCGAGCCCAGGAACACGTCGACGATGAGGTCGCGCTGCAGGTCCGTGCGCAGGTTCGCGACGAGCTCGTCGTGCGACGGCGTCACGTCCTCGAGGAGCTCCTCGAGCAGGTGGTCGTCGAGGTCCGCGAGGCGCTCGAGCATCTCGCGTCGCGCCTCTTGCTCCTCGGTCTTCGCCGCCTCCGGGAGCCGCGTCAGCGCTGCGTCCTCGTGGTCCTTGAAGCCGTAGGCGCGCTCGCTCACGAGGTCGACGAAGCCCGTCACGTCGGCGCCGTCGCGCAGCGGAACCTCGCGCAGCACCAGCGGCCGCGCGCTCGCCGACTGCAGCGCCGCGAGGGTCTCCTTGAGCCGTCCCCCGGCGCCCGCCACGTCGACCTTGTTCACGAACACCACGTGCGGAATCTTCCGCGCGTCGAGCAGCGCCAGCAGCGGGCTCACCGACGCCGCGCGCACCGCGTCGGCCTCGACGACGACCACCACCACGTCGGCGACGAGCACCGCGTGCGTCGCCTCCTGCGTGAACTCCACGGCGCCCGGCGCGTCGACGAAGATCCACGGCTCGCCCTCCCACTCGGCCCCGGCCACCGACAGCTCCGATCCGACGCCGCGGCTCTTCGCGTCCGTCGCCAGGTCGCCGACGGTGCCGTGGTCCTTCGCGCTGCCCTTCTTCGCGATGGCGCCGCATGCCAGCAGCAGCGCCTCGAGCAGCGACGTCTTGCCCGTCATCGACGGCCCCGCGAGGACCGCCACGCGCGGTGCGCGAACCTTCCTGTCTTCCACGTGAACCTTCCTTTCCCTCCCCGCTCAGGCCTCGTCGCGCAGCTCCGCCGCGGAGCGCGCCCTTCGATCCACGTCGCACGCCCGCAGCGCGAGCACGGCGACGCCGCCCCGGGTGCGCACCGCCACACGGAGCTGATCCTCCGCGCCGCCCGGCTCCCAGCACACCTCGAACCCGTCGCCGACGATGCGGCCGTCGCCCTCCCAGCGCGTCGTAGCCGCAGCGCCCGCGGTGTCGACGCGCACGCGCACCACGCCCTCGTCGCGCTCGATGCGCAGCGCTGCGTCGGGCGGGGCCCACAGCGCCACCGTCTCGTCGCGCCGCGACCGCCGCGGCGTCGTGTCTCGCCACTGGTCCACCAGCGGCAACGGGCGCCGCGACGGCGAGCGCAGGGCGTCGCGAACGCCGGAGTCCGGCGGCAGCGGATCGACCATCACCGGCACGTCCGCGAAGCCCGCATCCGGCGGCGGCGGATCGACGACGACGTGGTCCGCGAAGCCCGCATCCGGCGGCGGCGGATCGACGACGACGTGGTCCGCGAAGCCCGTGTCGCGCCCCGCATCGACGGGCGCCGGATCCACCGCAGGAACGTCCACGCCGGCGTCGAAGGGCGCCGGGTCGACGACGTTGATGTCGGCGCGCGCATCGCCCGCGTCGCGCCCCGCATCGGTCGGAACGGGGTCCACGGTGGTCGTCGTCGAGCCGCAGCCCGCGAGCCCCGTCGCCACCATCGCGATGGACGCGCCCAGCGCCATCTGCTGCGCGATCTGCGCGAGCCCCCGCGGCATGCGCACGGTCCGCTTCGGCAGCCGCGCGCGACGGCCGTGCTCCGCCATGTCGGCGTAGAGGGCGTCGAGGGCCGCGTGCCACGCGCGGTCCGCGGCGGCGATGCGCAAGCCCAGCAGCGCGGTCTCGCGGGCGAGGCCGTCGTGGTCGCCCGGCTCGAAGCGCTCCGCCAGCGCCAGGGCCTCGTCGAGAAAGTCCGCCGTCTCCGCGACGATGCCGCGGGTGAGGGCGCGCGCGCGGCGGTCGAGCGCCGGCAGCCGCCCCTCGGGGTCGTCGTAGAAGAACTCCAGGATCTTCATCGAGTACCCGAGGCCCATGTACCGGTTGGCCACGCCGTCGGGGTCGAAGTTGCGCTGCCGGAACGCCGCGCTCGTGACGCGGAACAGCGCCTCCACCCGGGGATCGTCGAGGCGGTAGTCCCACCCGAGGTGGCTGCCCGAGAGCGTGCCGCGGGTGCGCAGGTCGAGCTGCAGCGGCGTGCCGTGGTAGGGCTCGGCGCGGCAGAAGTTCACCGGGTGCTCGGCGTGCGCGCGCATGAACCGCACGTTCTCGCGCACGTCGGCGAGGGTGCTGCGCGGCTCGAAGACGAGCAGGTTGTAACAGACGAAGATGCCCGCCTCGCGGCACGCGTCGAGGGCGGCGTCGACGGCCTTCCACTGGGTGCCGCGGTTGAGGTCGCCGGCGCCGTGCTCCGAGGCGTTCTCGACGCCCACGTAGAGCCGCAGCAGGCCCAGCGCACGGAGCTCCCGCGCGAGCTCCGGGGTCACCGTCTCCGGACGGCACTTGCCCACGAGCCCCGCGCGCCCGACGCCGTGGCCGTCGAGGGCCGCGCGCATCGCCCGCACCCGCGCCAGCGTGGCCGCCGGCTTCGGCAGCAGGAAGTTGTCGTCGTGGAAGCAGAAGATCGCGTCGCCGCCCGAGGCATGCCAGAGCACCGCCATCTCCTGCGCGACGTTCTCCGGGCTTCGCAGCCGCACCGTGCGCCCGCCGCCGTGATCCCGAGCGTCGCGGTAGAACGACGTGATCGAGCAATAGGTGCACGCGCCCCAGCACCCGCGGCTGCCCATGATCGGGATGAACGGCACGCCCAGGTGCTTCGTGTGCGCGCGGTAGCGCCGCGCGAAGGGCAGCACGTCGAGGTCCTCCTCGAGGCGGCGCCCCGCAGAGCGCACCGGCGTGCCCGACGCGTCGCGGTGCGCCAGGCCCGCGATGTCCGTCCAGGGAGCGCCGTCGCGAAGCGCCGCGAGCAGCGCCGCGAAGGTCACCTCGCCGTCGTGCAGCACCACCGAGTCGAGGCCGTACGCGGGCGCCAGCGAGGCCTCCCACGCCAGCGTCGGGTACTGCCCGCCGGCGGTGACGTGCCCCGCGAACCCCACCGCCCGCAGCCGCGCCGAGAGCGCGAGAAATTCATGCGCACGGTGCTGGAATTGCACCCCCAGCCCGATGACGTCGGGCTTCGCCTCGAGGGCGCGACGCACGACCTGCGCGGCCTCCGACGGCTGGTTGAACGCGAGCACCGCGACGGTGTGCCCGGCGGCCTCGGCGGCTGCCGCGATCATCCCCAGGCCGAGGTTCTCCTCGAAGTCGGCCCCGATCAATAGAACGCGCATGCGCGTGACCTCCGGGCGCTGCGAGGCTGCAACGACCGAACCAGCGCGCGTACGGGGTCAGCCCTTGCCGGCCTCGAGAAAGCGCCGCACGCCGTCGGCGGTCTGCACGAGGTTCGGCGGGATCTTCTTGGCGAGCACGTCCTCGACGGTGCGGCTCACGGTGCCGGCGAGGAGCCGTGGAACACCCGTGATCTTGGCGCCGTCGATGGTCAGCTCGCCGCGGATCTGCAGCACCGTCGCGTCGCCGGCGTCGACGAAGACGTTGCGCCCCTCGCAGCGCACGGCCTCGGTGAAGGCGTGCGTCTCGATGCGCCACGCGCACGACCAGTCGGACTCGTTCCAGACCGCGTGGTCGTTCCACGAGAGCATCGACTCCGAGAGGAACGCCCGCGCCGCCGCAGGGATCTCGCCGCCGCCGTGCCACACGTTGAGGAGGTGCGTGCGCGGGCCGTCGTCGCGCCGCGACTTCACGTCGATGGAGCGCACGTTGGCGAGGTACGGCACGAGGTCCGCGAGCCGGTCGCGATACGTCGCGAAGACCAGCGCCCGCGGAAACGGGATGCGTGCGTCGGCGTGGATCTTCATGGCGCCGTACGCTACGCGCGCCGCGCCGGAAGGGACAAGCCGCGAGGGCTCAGAGCTCGGTGATGTTGAGCGTGCCGCGGGCCCGGGTGTTCGCCTGGTACGCCCCGATCCAGATGTCGTACTGGCCGGCGCCGAGGTTGTGCAGCTCGACGCGCGGGTTGGCGCCGTTGGTGTCGTCGTTGCAGTGCCAGCCGCCGTGCGGGTCGTTCACGACGAGCGTCGTGTCCGTGGGCGACACCGCGCGCGCGCCGGGGACGTTGACGTTCACGCTGAGCGCCGACGAGTCGCCGGTCATGTGCAGGATGAAGTCCGGCTGCCGCGTCACGTAGCCCACGCAGCCGGCGCCGAGGCCGAGGCTGCTCACGTTGATGTTGCCGCCCGACGTCACCCGGATGGCCACCGGGTCCGGCACGAAGCCCGGGGCGAGGGTGCGCGCTCCGTAGTTCGACGCGCTCCCGCCGATGGCGAGGCCCGCCTGCGCGGCCACCTCGTGGCCGAAGCCGGACACCACCAACACGCCGAGAAGCCCGGCCAGACCAAGAACCTTCGCCTTCTTCATGGAAACTCCCTGCCTCCGTGACGGCGCAGAACGAGGGTGCGTATCGACCCCCGCGCGCGCCTCTGTCGTGGGTGCCGCCGCCCGAAGGGCGACGACCGGGTCCGCGAACCATCGCGAACCGCGGCACTCGTACGGCGCGGGACCTAGGGGTATTCATGCCGCACCGCCAAGAGGTCCCGCGCGACGATTCGCTGCGGACGAGGCGGAGGTGACACCCGGCGTGCGCCGTGCTTGTGTGCGAGGCCCCCGTGCGACGCGCGCTCCGACGACTCCCGGCGCTCCTCACCGTCGCGCTGCTGTGCGCGAGCGGCGCCGTGCGATCGCAGCCCGCCGGGTCGCCGGTGGTGGGCATGCTGCGCAGCGCGACGGACCCCCGGGTGCGCACCCAGGCCGCGCTGAGCCTCGCGCGGGTGTCGGCCCCGGACGGTCCCGCGGCGCTGCGCGACGCCCTCTCGGATCGCTCGGCGATGGTGCGCGCGGCGGCGGCCTCGACGCTCGCGGCGCTCGGCGACGTCGGGTCCGTGCCGGCGCTGCGGGCGCGAAGCAGCGACCCCGACGCGAACGTGCGCGACGCCGTCTCCCACGCACTCACGCGCCTCGACCGCGCCGCGCCCGCATCGGAGGCTTCGTCGGCCCCGACCGCGGACCTCGCGCGGGTGCGATTCCTGGTGCGCCCGGGCGAGCTGACCGACGCGGCGCACGACCCCGCGCGCCCGGCGATGGTGCGCGACGCCATCGGGGTGGCGCTGCGCGACCAGGGCGACGTGGCGCTGCTCCCGGGAGCGCTGCCAGCGATGCTCCAGCGTCGCGTGCGGTCCGGCGCCGCGCGCGTCTTCGCCCTCGACGGCGGGGTGCAGTCGGTGCGTCGCGTCGGTGCGCCCGGCGCCGAGCGGCTGCGCGCCGAGGTGAACCTCGTGATCGTCTCCGACGCGCACCACAACATCGTCGGCATGGTCACCGGCGCGGCCTCGGCGCCGGTCCCGTCGGGCTCCACCGCGGACGATCGGCGGCTCGAGGCGATGCTCGTCGAAGGCGCGGTGCGGGCTGCGTTGCGCGACGTCTCATCGGCGCTGGCCTCGGCGCCGTAGCCCCGCGTCCCTCGACAAGTCGCCGTTCGGACCCATCTTGGAAGCGCCCGGTGGTGCTCCCCGGCCTCCATGGCCGTGCGCACCCCGGTGTGATCCCGGAGGTCCAAGCATGAACCATCGCCCCACGCTCCTCGTCGCGCTCCTCGCCGCGTCGCTCTCGGTGCCCGCCGCGGCCCTCGCCGGAACGCTGCAGCTCCGCGACACCACGGGCTCGCTGTCGGCCGACGACGCGACCGCGCTGCGCAGCGCGGCGCAGACCTACCCCTTCGACGCGCGCGGCGTGCTGGGCCGCGCGTGGGCGTCGCGGGAGGCCTTCGACCGCGCCGTGGGGCAGCTCGTGGCCGCGCCGGACATGGTCGTCGTCGGCGTCGATCCGGTGCACCACCGCACGTCGGTGCACTTCGGCGTCGGCACGCACATCGCCCGTGCCCGCTGGCGCGCCATCGAGGACGCCGGCGATGGATGGTTCCGCCAGGGCCAGTGGCGCTCCGGCGTCGAGGCGATCCTCGCGGCGGCCAACGCCTCCGTGGGCACCGCCCCGGACGGCGTCGCCCCCACGGTGCGCGCCGAGGCGCCTTCGTTTCCATGGGGCCTGGTGCTCTTCGGCGCCGCCGGCGTCGGCCTCGTGGCGCTGATGCTGCGCCGTCGGCGCGCAATGGACGCCGGCTGGGGTGCCTCGGACCCGTACCGCGGGCAGGCCGCCATGGGCTACGGCCCCGGCGCGGGACCCGGCTACGGTCCGAATTACGGACCCGGGTATGGTCCGGGCTACGGTCCGTCGCAGGGCAGCGGCCTCGGAGCCGGGCTCGTGGGCGCGGGGCTCGGCGGCCTCGCGGGCTATGCGATCGGGTCGGCGGTGTCCGAGCACGAGCACTCGCGCGGCGGCGACCAGGGCTACGGCGGCGGCAACGGCGGCGACGCGGGCGGCGGCTGGGATTCCGGTGGCAGCAGCAGCTACGACGCCGGCGGCAGCACGTCGGGGTGGGACTCCGGCGGCGGCGGCGGTGACTTCGGTGGCGGCGGCGGTGACTCCGGCGGTGGTGGCGGCGGCGGAGACTGGTAGCGACGGCACGGCACGGCACGGGTGGTGCGTGCTGCGGAGGAACCGATGACGACCGCCGAACCCGAACTCGTCACCGTGCCCATCCCTCCGCGGGTTCCGACGGAGCGCATCGTCGACGTCGCGGAGCGCCAGCCGACGCTCGCGGAGTCGTCGGTGCCGCGGCTGCGGCTCTTCGGCCAGCTCCCCGGGCACGACTTTCGCGGCCTCCACGTGCACGGGACCCTCGGCGCCGGGGGCATGGGACAGGCCTTCCTGGCGAGCCACCGGGTGCTGCGGGTGCCGCTGGTGGTGAAGACCTTCCAGTCGGCGACGCCGGTGCAGATCTTCCGCGAGGCCCACCTCGCGGCGCGGGTGTCGTCGTCACGCGTCGTGGGCGTGCTCGACGCCGGCGTCGAGGACGGCGTGCCCTTCGTCGTGCAGCGCTACGTCGACGGCATCGACCTCGAGGAGCTTCTGTACCGGCAGCGCGCCAGCGGCCTGCGGCTGCCGGTGGACTTCGTGTGCCGGCTCATGCTCGACACCGCCGAGGGGCTGCGGGCGATCCACCAGGCCGGGGTGATCCACCGCGACGTGAAGCCGGCGAACCTGTTCCTCGGGGGCGACGGGACGGCGTTCGTGGGCGATTTCGGCATCGCCATGGAGGTGCTCGACGCCGACGCCGACGACCGCGTCGTGGGCACGCCGCAGTTCATGGCGCCGGAGCAGTGGATGCGCGGCACCATCGACGCTCGCGCGGACCTCTACGCCCTCGGCGCGACGTCGCATCTTCTCGCGACGAACACCCCGCCGTTCCAGGGTGACACGCCGGTCGCGCTGGGCATGGCGCACGTCTACCAGGCGTACGTCCCCCCGGCGCCGCGGGACCCGCGCGAGGCGTACCTCTTCGCCGTCGTGCAGCGCATGCTCGCCAAGCGCCCCGACGATCGCTACGCAAGCGCCGACGCCGTGGTGCGCGCCCTCGAGGTGGTGGCGCAGCCCGGCGAGCGCCTGCTCACGCATCACCCCGACCGCGCCACCGTGGGACCGCTGACCCTCGAGCTCGTCGTCGGCGACCTCGCGACGGAGGAGGCCGACGTCATCGTGTGCGCGGCGAACACGCGCTTCGACGGCGACGGCGGCGTCGCGGCGTCGCTGCAGCGCGCCGGAGGCGACGAGATCGCGGCGGAGGCGCGGGCGCAGCGTCCCGACGGGGCGGCCATGGGCGACGTGGTGTGGTCCGGGGCCGGGGCGCTCAAGGCGAAGCACGTGGCGCACGCGGTGGCGGCCGTCGAAGGGGCCGTGTGCCTCCAGCGGTGCGTGCTGCGTGCGCTGCTCGGAGCCGAGGCGCGCAAGGCGCGGTCCGTCGCGCTGCCGGCGCTCGGAACGGGCATCGGCGAGGTGCCCATGGCGCAGGCCGCGAAGCTGATGCTCGAGTCGTTCCGCACCTTCGCGTGGATGCACCCCGCGAGCGTGCGCTCCCTTCGCGTGGTGCTGCTGCGCGAGCACGACCGCGACTGCTGGCGCGAGGTGCTGCGGGCGATGTGAGCCCTCAGCGCTCCTGCGTCGACCGCCCCGGCGCGTCCGCCGCTTCCGCTGGCACCGACGGCGCCGCCTCGACGGGCTCCTCGACGCCGACGCGCACGCCGCTAGATCGTCGCCGCGCGCGCGCCTCCTCGATGGACCGGGCGAGGGCCGCGCCGTCCGGTGCGGTGAGCACCACGGTGCGCCGCGCGCCGTCCTCTTCGACCTCGAGGGTCACGCACTCGCCGGAGCCGCCGGGCACGCTGTACGCGCGGGACCCGTCGAACGCGCGGCGAAATCCCCACCCCCCGAACCGCAGCGCGTCGTAGCGCCCGGGCTCGCAGCGCCGGATCGCATCGAGCGCGAGGCTCGGTCCCCACAGCCCGTACTGCACGTGCACGGCGTCGTCGGTCACGGTGACGCGCAGGTGCGACAGCAGCAGCGTGACGAGCATCAACGGCAGCACCCCGAGCACGCCGACGACGGAGCCGTGCGCGAACCCGCTGCCCGCCGTCGCAACGACGGAGACGGCCATGAGCGCGAAGAACCACGCCGGCATGCGCTGCTTCGCGACGAACCGCGCGCGCCCGCCCTCCATGTACGTCGCGGTGTAGTCGTCGTCGGCCATCGCGGGCGCAGTGTAGCCCGGGGACACAGTTACGTTGTTGCACTCGCCGGGGGTCCCGCGGGGTCCCGCGGGGACACAGTTACGTTGTTGCACTCGTCGGGCGTACCCCGTGCGCCCTTCATCGCAGCCGCTGGGACGAGCTCTTTCGCGAGGCGCTGCCGCCGGGCCTGGCGTCTGAACGTCGATTTCGCTCGAGCATCTTCGTCGCCGCGGGCTGAAGCCCTTCCACTTCTACACATCGCGAGACCGCGACCACAGCTTCAGTTCTGCATGATGTTCAGCCATTTTGACCCGCCGCGCTCACGCCCGGCAGCAAAGCGTCCGGGCTCTGCGCTTCG
>CAIMWA010000127.1 GCA_903845045.1 uncultured delta proteobacterium
ACGCCTCGCTGCCCGTCGCCGCATGGAACCACGCCGCGCACCTCGTCGCGGCCCTCGTGTACGTGCGTCGCTACGGGCGCGGCGGATCGTACGTGCTCCTGGGGAACGCGCTGCGACGGTACATCGGTGCGGTGGGCGGGCAGCCGAGCGCGTTCCACGAGACGGTCACCCGGGCGTGGATCGACGTCGTCGCGGCCTTCGACGCCGAGCGCCCGGACGCGCCGTTGACGGACGCCGCCGAGGCCCTCGTCGCGCGCTGCAGCGGCAAGGATTACCTACATCGGTACTACAGCCCCGAGGTCCTCGCCTCGGAGGAGGCGCGGGCGCGCTGGGTGGAGCCGGACCGCACGCCCATCGGGTGATGGGATGCCTCGGGCTCAGTGCCCCGCGGCGGCGGCGAGGCCGGCGGTCGCGGAGCTGTCGTCGGGGCTCACCGCGAGCACCGAGCGGAACGCCGTCGCCGCCTCGTCGCGATGCCCGCGCTGCAGCGCGCACCAGCCCGCGCCGGTGAGCATCTCGAGGTCCCCGGGGTAGCGCGCGAAGACCTGCTGGTAGGCGTGCGCCGCGTCGTCGAAGCGTCCGAGATGGTAGAGCGCGAGGGCCATGCGGCGCGTCGCGAGGTAGTTCCCGGGGTCCGTGTGGAGCACGGCCTGGGCGCGCTGCGCGGCCTCCTGCCAGCGACGCAGCGCGAGCAACGGGAGCAGCTCGCCGACGCGCGGCTCGACGGCCTCGGGCGCCGCGGCCTCGGCCTGGCGGTAGGCGGTCACGGCGTCGTCGTGGCGGCCGAGGGAGTAGAGCAGCCACGCGCGGCGCAGGGCGTAGAGGTACGTGCCGCGGGCGTCGTCGGGGAGCGTCTCGAGGGCCGCGAGGGCGCCCCGCGCATCGCCGCGGGCCTCGAGGGCGTAGGACCGGCGCCACACCTCCGGCGACGCTCCGACGGCGGGCGCGAAGGCCGTGAGCGCGAGGACGAACACGAGGGCGAACGGGCTAGCGGCGCGCATGGGCGAGACCTCCTTCGAGCGGCGACGACGGTGCTTCGGTGACGGTGACGGAAAGCGGTGAGGCGGGTTCGAGGGCGAGCACGGTGCGACGGCCGCGCACGTCGACCTCGACGCGCACGGGACCGACGCCGGGGAGCAGCCACGCCGCGGTGCGAAGCCACGGACGTCCATCGCGCGTGCGGCGCTCCGAGGTGCCCTCGACGATCACGGCGCGACCCTGCCGGCGCACGGCGTAGCGCACCACCAGCGAGGCCGGTCCGCCGAAGGGGCTCGCGACGTCGTAGAGCGGGCGAAGCCACGCGGGCAGGAACGCACGCAGCGGCAGCCGGTCGCTCCAGCGGAGGGCGTCGTCTCCGTCGAAGGGAACCCGCGAGAGCGCCGTTCGAAGCACGTGCAGCACCGAGCGCGCGTCGCCGACGACGTCGTGCACGACGAAGCCCGTGGGCGTGCGCTCGTAGTACAGCGCCGCGTCGCGCTCGACGGAGCGGAGCAGGTGCCGGCCCAGCAGGTCGAGGTCCGGAACGAGCGTCTCGTCGACGCCGCCCTCGCCACGCACGCGCACCGCATGGCGGTAGGCGAACGGGAGCACCGCAGCGCGCTCCTCGTCGGCCCCGGGCGCGCGCACCTCGTCGCCCTCGACGGGAACGCCCTCGGCGCGAAGCTCGCCGGCGAGGACCACGTCGTGCAGCGCAATCGGGATCGTCGCGGCCCCGACGTCGGCGGTGGCCTGGAGCTGAAGGTGAAGGTGCGGCGTCGCGGATCGCCCGGAATTTCCGCAGCGGCCGAGGGGCTGCCCGGCGGCGACGTGCTCGCCCTCGCGCACCGCGAGGCTCCCCGGCGAGAGGTGCGCGACGCACGCGAACACCGCGGGCGCGATCTGCACGATGACCACGTTTCCCCAGTTGTCGCGGACGTCGACCTCGCCGATGGCGTTGTCGCGCACGCCGTCGACGACGCGCACCACCACCCCCGCCGCGGGTGACAGCACCGGGAGCCCGAAGCAGCGGTGATCCTCGAGCGAAGCTCCGTCGCCGCGGTGCGCGCGGCCGTCGTCGCCGCGCACCTCGAAGTCGAGGGCGTGGCGCCAGGGGCCCTCGTGCGTGACGCCGCCGTCGACGCCTTGCGAGCAGGTCCATCGGCCGCGAAAGGGGGCGCCGAGGCGGATGCCGAGGAGCGCGCCGAAGCGCTCGCGACGCGATCGAAAGTACGCGAGGTTCTGCTCCGGCGTGCCCGGGGTGAAGTCCACGGCGTGCGGGCGTCCGTCGGCCACGCGCTGGCGCATCACGGCCAGCACCAGCGGCACCGTGACGTTGAACGGAAGGATCCAGGGAGGCAGACCGAGCCGCGCGAAGGGCGCCGCGAGGCCGAGCCCCGCGAGGGCGCACACCGCCGCGCCGCCGAGGGCCAGCGCATACGACGCCGCGCTCGGGATGAACCACACGCCGCCGAGGGCCATGGCCACCAGCGCGCAGTCGAGACCCACGCGCGGCGCGATGGTGAACGCCACGGCGAAGGTGACCGCGGCGAGGGCGGCGGCGATGCGGCTGTGCACGAGCAACGCGGCGAAGACCAGCGCGCCCGCGTCGACGCGCGGAACGCACAGCAGCGACGCCAGCGCCCGCAGGAACGACGGCACGAAGCCGACGCCGAGACGCACGCCGACGGGGTCCCCGAGCGGCGCCGCGTGCCAGGCAGGTCCGAGCGCGCCGACGCCGAGCCACCCCACGACGAGGAACGGCAGCGTGAGCACCGGCAGCCCGTGGCCCACGCCGAGGGTGGCGTGCAGCGCCGACGCGACGAGCACCGATGCGGCCGCTGCGACGACGATCGCGGCGATGGTGCCCGGCGTCACGTGCGGCGACGATGCGAGGCAGAGCCCGAGGAGCAGCGCGTTGTACGAGAGCTGCCCGCTGCGCGCCTGCTCCGGCGGGAGGCGCAGCGCCGCGGCTGTTCCCAGTGCGACGAGCACCGCGAGCAGCCCGAGGGCCGCGCGTCCCGGAGCGACGAGGGTGGCCGCGAGGAGCAGCGCGCCCACGGTCCGCGACCGAGCGAAGAGGAGCTGGGCGTAGCTGCGCAGCACCGTCGACGCGAGGTCCACCGCGAGGGCCTCGGCGCGGGGGACGTCGGCGCGCCACCCCGCGGCCACCGCAGCCTGCGTGGCGCTCACAGCCACGCAGGCACCTCTTCGGAGGCGAGCAACGTCTCGAGCTCCTCGCGCTTGCGGATGATTCCGTGGCGGCCGTCGGCGCCGATCATCAACACCGCGGGGCGGTAGGTGATGAACTGCATCCACTGCGTGACGTTGTAGGCGCCGACGTGGCGGAACACGACGCGGTCGCCGGTGCGCATCGGCGGGAACATCACCGAGTCGCGCACGACGTCGATGTTCATGCAGAGCGGGCCGTACATCACCGTGGGCTCGGCGATGCCCCCGAAGGGCTGCGCGGGCACGACGTCGTGGTCGTACCAGAACGACGTGAAGAGGATGTTCACGCCGGCGTCGACGACGAGGCCGCGCTGGCCGTCGGCGAGGCGCTTGTTGGCGAGCACGGTGGAGATCAGCGTGCCCGCGTCGTCGACGAGGGCGCGGCCGGACTCGAGCACGATGGTGGGCTCCTTGCCCGCGGGGTACTCGAGGGCGGCGAGTCCTTCGGCGCAGGCCGCGGCGTAGCGGTCGAAGCTCGGCGTGGCCTGGTCTCCCGGGAGGTACTGCGCCTTGAGCTTGCTGTGCGACGCGAAGCCGCCGCCGATGTCGAGGAACGACAGCACGAGGCCGTGCGCGCGGCGAAGCTCGTTGGCGAGGTGCGCGAGCTTCGTGGCCTGCTCGCGGTACGACGCCGGGTCGAGGATGAACGTGCCGAGGTGGCAGTGCAGCCCGATGAGCTCGAGGCGCTTGCCCGCGACGATGCGGTTGGCCGCGGTGATGGCCTGGCCGTTCTCGAGGTTGAAGCCGAAGCGCCCCCAGGCGGGGATGGACTCGACGGCGAGGTTCACGCGCAGGGCGACCTTGGGCGTGAGGTTCAGCTCGTCGGCGAGGCGCTCGAGGAGCGCGAGCTCGTCGAAGTTGTCGATGTGCACGAGGGTGCCCTCGGGCAGCACGCGGCGCAGCGTCGCCTCGGTCTTGAGCGGTCCGTTGAGGTGGATGCGCTCGCCGGGCACGCCGTTGTGCCGCGCCTTCTCCCACTCGAACTCCGACACCACCTCGGCCCACGCGCCCTCGCGGTGGAACACCCGGCAGATCGCGTCGAGGTAGTTGGTCTTGTACGACCACGTCACGCGCACCTTGGCGAAGCGCCGCGCGAAGGCGTCGCGGAGCTCGCGGTACCGCGCGACGAGGGTCTTCTCGGAGAAGACGAAGAGCGGCGAGCCGTAGGCTTCGACGAGGGTGTCCACGGGCACGCCGTCGACGTGCGTCTGCGGCTGCATCGACGCCGCGCGGGAGAACTTGTTCATGGCGCCGGTCTGGTGGCGCGCGATCACGGGGCGCTCGTAGAGGGGTCGGCTCATCGCGATGCTCCTTCGCTGCGGACGATCTCGCCCGCGGTGCTCATGCTCGAGAACGGGGCCATGTCGGTGATCTGGTCGAGGGCGATGCGCACGAACATCGTGCCCACGCGGTAGTCGGCCAGGGCCGCGGGCGCGCGTCCGGCGGCGAGCTCGGCGACGGCGAACGGGAGGTTCATGCCCGCCCCTGCCGACAGGAAGCACCACGCGGGAAAGCGCGGGTTCACCTCGAGCACGTGGTAGCCGCCCGCGGCGTCGCGGATGACCTCGAGCTCGCACGGTCCGCGCCACCTCGAGGCCTTCATGAAGGTCGCCGTGAGCGCGTCGAGGCCCTCGTCGCGAATGGCCACTCCCGCCCACCCCTTGCCCTTGTCGGTGATGACGGTCTTGCGCATCTGCACCGCGCCGACGAGGCCTCCGCGGCCGTCGCCGACGGCGAGCACGCACAGCTCCTGGCCCGCCACGAACTGCTGCACGATGACGGGAAAGCCCCACTGTGCGGCCATCGCATGAAAGGCGTGCACGGCCTCGTCGAGGGTGTGCGCGACCTTGGCGCCGTAGTACGGACCCTTCACCACGATGGGGTACGGGAACGCCTCGTGGATCGTGTAGAGCCCCGCGACGTCGGTGAGCACCCGCGACGCGGGCACCGGCAGGCCCTGGGCGCCGAGCGCGGCGAGCTTGGCCTTGCAGCGCAGGTCGAGCTGCTCGCGCGTCGGGAGCAGCGTGCCGACGCCCTGTGCGGCGAGCTCCGGCGCGAGGTCGACGAAGGCGGGGAGCTCGGCGTCGAGCGTGGGGATCACCACGTTGAAGCCCACGCGCCGGCGGATGTACGCGAGGCGCTCGCGCAGCGGCTCCACGCCCTGCGACGGGTACGGGATGAGGAACACGTCGTCGACGAGTCCATCGGCGTACACGCCGGGCTCCATGGCGTCGTAGGCGAGGCCCACCACGCGCAGGCCCGGGTCCCGGGCGTGCAGCAGCGAGCGGATGACCCCGACGCCGGGGCCGGGGTTGTCGGTGGCGTTGAGGCCCGTGACGGCGACGACGAGGGGCGCGACCATCACACCACCTCGAAGGCGCCGGGCACGAGCCCGAAGAGCCGGAGCGAGTGCACGAGGTCGTCGAGGTCCCGCGAGAGGTCCTCGCCGGAGGTCTCGAAGCGGTCGGCGAGGAGGGCCACGAGCTCGTCGCGGTGAAGCCCGCGCTTGAGGCCGTCGAGCACGCAGCGCGCGGTGTCGTTGACGGTGTAGGTCGCCCCGGAGAACGGGTCGAAGACGAAGCCGGTGTCGCTGATGGCGAGGTCCCTGAGACGCTGCATGGTCGTGTCTCCCTTCGATGTGCGCGCGGGCGAGCTGCGCCCGCGGTCGATCACCAGGCGCCGAGCACGGCGGCGGTGAGAAAGTGCGCCTCTGCGTCCGTCGCGCGCGTCGCGTCGCCGGTGAGCAGGTGCAGCCATTCGTACTGCACCGCGAGCGAGATCCCCCCGCCCAGCGGTGCCCGGAACGCGACCGACGCCGCGCCCCGGATGCGATCGTTCGTTGCGAAGGTCAGCGATTCATTCAACGAAGTGAGCCGCCGCTCGTCGCCCCAGCGCCCCGCGAGCGAGAGACCCCAGCCGCGCGATGCCCACGCGAGCTGCGCGCCCAGCGATCCGCCTACGGCACCGTCGACGAGCTGCACCGAACCCGTCGGTCCGAGGGACCACGCCGGCGTGAGCGCGGCCGCCCACGCGAGCGCGACGCGGGGCACCGTGACGTCGGAGAAGATCGTGGCGCTGGCCTCGGCGACGAGCTGTCCGTGCGCCGCGAAGCGCCCCGAGACGCCGAGCACCGTCGCCGGCGCGAGGCTGTTCTGCGGGTCCCACAGCCGCCCCAGGTGGAGGCGCAGCGTGAACGACGGACGCACGAGACCCAGCGACGCGTGGAACTCCTGCTGCGTGAACCGATCGAAGGTCGGCGGGCGCCCGGGCTGCGGCGTCGCGAGGTCGTAGGACACCGCGCGGTACGTGGCGCCGAGCTCGAGCCGATCGAAGAGCTGCACCGTCACCGACGGCGCGACGCTCAGCGAGAACCTCCGCTGCGGGTGGTGCTGGTAGATCTGCGCGCCGATCCAGAGCGACGCCCACGCACGCACCGCGCGGGGCTCGGCGGCGCGGCTCAGCGCGAGGCCCTCGCGGACGTCGGCACGATCCGGTCGCTGCGCCGCGAGGCGCTCGAACTGGGCGCGCGCGGCGGTGGCTTCGTGCAGCCGAAGCAGCGTCCACGCGAGGCCGAGGCGCGCGTCGAAGGACTGCTCTGCGGAGAGCGCGAGAGCGCGGGCGTAGTGCGTTTGCGCACGGTCGTAGACACCGACGCCGAACCAAAGCCACCCGAGGCGCAACGACAGAACGTGGTCCTCGGGGTACGCCATGGCGAGCGCCTCGAGGGACGTGGCGGCGTCGCGCGGTCGTCCGGCGCGCTCGTCGCGGGCGGCGCTCTCCATCGCCGACGCGTAGTCGGGCACCGCTTGCGCCGACGCCGCGGTCGACGCGAACGAGGCTGCGAGGGCGATGATCGGGGCGGTGCGGCGCATCGTCC
Source organism: uncultured delta proteobacterium (assembly GCA_903845045.1). Lineage (GTDB taxonomy): Bacteria > Myxococcota_A > Polyangia > Polyangiales > SCUS01. The sequence continues at coordinate 7,085 of CAIMWA010000127.1, forward strand.
GAGGTCATCGCAATGGTCGCGCCACGCGGCCGCACCGCTGGATTTGAAGGTGGAGTGCGGAATCCGCAGTCCCCGCATGCCATCGGTGATGCGGAATCGGCAGCGTGCCCTCGCGACCGCGCCGCGGGGCGTGCGGCACGGACCCTGCGGGAGGCCGTACGATGCGAGTGCATGCCATGGGAGACGACGCGCCGGTGACACCCGTGACCCCGTCGCCGCCGCGGCGCCCGCTCACGCAGTTCGGACGCTGGGTCGTCGCGACGTTGAGCGTCGTCGCGTGCGCGATGCTGCTCACCACGGCGTGGCGCGGACGGCAGACGTCGCTCCGCCTCGCAGGCCTCGTGGAGCAGGGCATGGCCGAGGCCTTCATGACGTCGCTGCGCCGTGCGTCGCAGGGGCCTCCATCGGACCCCGCGGTGCTTCGCGCGACGCTCGCGCAGCATGCCGACGAGGGCCTTCGCGCCATCGCGCTGATCGACTCCGAGGGCCGTGCGACGGTCACCGTTGGCACCCTCGACGCGACGCCGTTGAACCTCGACGCACCGGCGCTGCTGCACGTCGGCGCGCGGGTGCGCTACCTCGCTCCACCGCCGCAGGGCGAGCGTCCACCGCCGCCGCTGCGCATGCCGGGGCTGCCGGGCTTCGACGGACGTCCCGCGGGGCCGCCCGGCTTCGAAGGGCCACCTCCCGGTCCACCTGGCCTCGAAGGACCGCCGCCGGGTCCGCCCGGAGCGTTCGGTCCGCCTGGCCTCTTCGGGCGACCGCCACCGCCTCCGGAGCCGCCGCCCCAGGACGAAGGTCCGCCGCGGCCACGCGTGCGTCCGGTGGTGGAGTTCGAGCCGCTGCTCGCGCTGGCGTCGATTCGCGAGGCGCGGCGCACGCTCGGCATCGCCGTGGCGACGTCGGCGTTGCTTCTCATCGCAGCGGCGTGGTTCTGGCTGCGATCGGTGCGCGGCGAGTCCCTGGAGCAACGCACCCTCCAGCAGGACCGCCTCGCCGAGCTCGGCAAGATGACCGCCCTCATCGCCCACGAGATCCGCAACCCCCTCGCGGCGATGAAGGGCCACGCGCAGCTCCTCGCCGAGGCGCTGCCCGACGGGAGCCCCGACCGCACGCAGGCCGACCGCGTGGTGAACGCCTCGACGCGCCTCGAGCGGCTCGTGCGCGACCTCCTCGACTTCGTGCGCGAGGGCGTCATCGCGCGCACGGCATGCGATCCCGTGGTGCTCGCGCGCGAGGTGGCCGCCGAGGTCGGCATCGCGCTGCACGTCGACGCCCCCCCGAACCTTGGATCGTTGCTCCTCGACGAGCGACGGCTGCGCCTCGCGGTGTCGAACCTCATGCAGAACGCGCTGCAAGCCTCGGCGTCGTCGCTGCAGCTGACCCTCGCGCTGCGCGGCGGCGCGCTGCACTTCACGCTCCGTGACGACGGCGTGGGCCTCGCACCGGAGGACCTCGACGCGGTCTTCGAGCCCTTCGTCACACGCCGCACGCGCGGCATCGGCCTCGGCCTCGCGGTGGTGCGCCGCGTCGCCGAGCTGCACGGCGGAACGGCCCGCGCGGCCAACGACCCCCGCGGCGGGGCGGTGTTCACCCTCGTCCTCCCGACGTCGCCGGCGCCGCGCGGACGTCGTGACACCGCCGGGGCGCTGCGGCACGCTCCCGCCCGTGGCGCGGATCCTGGTGGTCGATGACGAAGAGGACCTGCGCGCGTTCTGCGAAGGCGCCCTCGCCCCCGCGGGCCACGAGATCACCACCGCGGGCGACGGCGTCGAGGCCCTCGAGGCCCTCGCGCGACGCCGCTACGACCTCGTCCTGACGGACCTTCGCATGCCGCGGCTCGACGGCGAGGCGTTGTTGCGGCGCGTGCGGACCGCGCATCCCGACGCCGCGGTGATGGTGCTCACGGCGCACGGGACCGTGCCCAAGGCCGTCGAGGCGATGCGCCTCGGCGTGAGCGATTTCCTCGAGAAGCCCGTCGAGAGCCCGGCGGCGTTGCGCGAGGCGGTGGCGCGCGCGCTCGGTCGCGACCGCGTCGCCGCGACGGCAGGATCCGACGGTCCAGCGCTGACCTTCGGGGCGCGTGCGATGGTGCCCGTCGAGGCCGCGCTGCGTCGCGTGGCGCCCACCGATGCGACGGTGCTGCTGCAAGGCGAGAGCGGTGTCGGCAAGGAGGTCGCCGCGCGCGCCGTGCACCGCTGGAGCCGTCGTGCGGGCAAGCCCTTCGCGGCCATCAACTGCGCGGTGCTGTCCGAGTCGCTGCTCGAGTCCGAGCTCTTCGGCCACGAGCGCGGAGCGTTCACCGGCGCCGTCGCGCAGCGCGTGGGCCACCTCGAGTCCGCGGCCGGCGGAACGTTCTTTCTCGACGAGGTGGGCGAGCTCGCGCCGTCGCTGCAGGCGAAGCTCCTGCGGGTGCTGCAGGAGCGCGAGTTCACGCGCGTCGGCGGCACGCGCACGCTCGTCGCCGACGTGCGCTGGGTGGCCGCGACGAACCGCGACCTCGCCCGCGCCGTGGCCGAAGGGCGCTTTCGCGACGACCTCTACCACCGGCTGTCGGTGTTCCCGGTGCGCATCCCGCCGCTGCGCGAGCGCCCCGAGGACATCGTTCCGCTGGCCCGCGCGCTCGTGCAGGGGCTTCGCACGCGGCTCGGCCGGCCGGGGCTGCGGCTCTCCGACGAGGGCGCGGCGTCGCTGGCTTCGCGGCCCTTTCCCGGCAACGTTCGCGAGCTGTCGAACACCCTCGAGCGCGCGGCGATCTTGAGCGACGGCGACGTCATCGTGCTCGACGGCGACGGGTACGACGGTGACGTGCACGAGACCCACCTCGGTGCGCGGCTCAGCGCGCCGACGCTGGAGCAGGCCGAGTCCGAGGCCATCCGCCGGGCCCTGGAGCGCCACGAGGGCAACCGCCGCCGCGCCGCGGAGCACCTCGGCATGGGGCTGCGCACGCTCTACGAGAAGCTCAAGCGGTATGGGCTGAGCTGACCGTCGCGGCGCGCGAGACCGGTCCAGCTTGTGTGTCGCCCGCCGCGTGTGACACGGTGCGTCGTCCATGGAACACCTGCCTCCGCGGGCGCAAGCCGAGCGCTTCGCCCACGCTTCCTCGGACGCCGAGATCTTCTGCGAACCCTCGACGGAGGCGCACCGGCTCCTTCGGCACCTCGGCGCGCTCACGACGCCTCCCGGCGGCCGCGGGTCGCTTCCGTGGCGCACGCTGCGCGCGTTCCTCGTAGCCCCGATCTCGCAGCTCACCTTCCTGAGCTTCGACCTCCAGATGTTCCTCTTCGACGTGTTCCACACGACGCTGCCGGCGCGGGTGGGGCACTTCGTCGGCATGACGGCGGTGAACCTCCTGGCGCTCGCGCTCCTCGTGCAGGCCACCGGTACGCCATGGAGCGCCGTCGTCGTCGCGGCGTCGCTGCTCGGGTGGTACGCGGCGATGGCGCGCGCGACGCGGCTGGCGCTGTGGTGGGCGGTGATGGTCGTGGTGCTCGGCGGCATCGCCTTCGGGGCGTGCACCCTGGCCGCTGCGGCGACGCCGCACACCCTGCGCGTGGCGCTCTTCGTCGCCGGCCTCGCGCTGAGCCTGTCGCACTCCTTCGAGCCGTTGTTTCCGCCGCGGGCGGGCGACCCGCTGCGCTGGGTCCCGATCCGCACCTTCGTGCTGGGCGACGACGGCGCGCGAAACGGCGTGGCGAGGTCGCTGCTCCGGGCCCTGCGCGTGGGCATGTATCCCTTCATCGGCATGGTCGGCGAGATGTGGGCCTCGCCTCGGCTGCTCCCGTACAACGTGCTCCGCGCGATGCTTCGCGTCGGCTACGCCCCGGCGCTGCGCGCGGAGCTCGATGATCGTGCGCGTCGCGCGCTGGCCTCGGGCAACCCGGCCCTCGACTACGTGGGCATCGGCGGCGGCACCTTTCTCGCGCCACCGCACCGCACAGCACCGACGAAAGCTACGTGATGGAATCGATGAACGACTGGTCCTCTCGCGCCGAGGCGTGGCTCACGCGGGACCACGCGCTGATGACCGGCGACGAGGGCTGGAAGGCGCTGTCGGCTCCCGATGGCATCGCGCTCTGGCGCCGGCCCATGCCCGATGATCCGAACCATCTGTTCCGCTGGCGCGTCGCGGTGGTCGGCGCGCCCGCCGACGTGGTCTTCGAGGGCTTCGTGCGCCGCATCCTCGCGCACCACAAGGAGTGGACCAAGGAGTTCGTCGACGGCCGCGTGGTCTCGTCGCCCGGGCCCTCGGCGCGGGTGATCTACCAGCGCTTCGATCCAGGCGTTCCGGGCATCACGCAACGCGACCTGTGCAGCCTCGAGGTGCTCCGCGACGTCGCGCCGGGGGTGAAGCTCGCGAGCTTTCGCTCCGTCGACGCGCTGCCGCCGGAGCCGGGGCACGAGCGCATCGACTGGTGGGGCGCCGCGCTCTGCCGCACCCGCGACGACGGCGTGACGAGCGAGCTGACCTACCTCGATCGCGAGAACCAGGGCGGGCTCTTTCCGTCATGGTTGATGAACCTCACCATGCCGAAATACCTGATCTTGCAAGCGCAGCAGGTGCAGCGATTCTTCGCACAGGGCGGTCCGCCGGAGCTGCGGGCGCCGCGCGAGGGCTAGAGCTCGCTTGCATCGCCGACGCCGCGGGATTCTCCTCGCGGCGTGCACCCCTTCCTCGACCGAAGCCGCGCCCGCTACGACTCCCTCGGCGGAGCGCTCTACGACGGCGTCGTCGCGCGTCCTGCCATCGCGGCCCTCGGCGCGCGCGCGCTGTGGGGCGCCGACATCGGCGTGTTCTTCGCGCCCATGGAGGCCGTCGCGAACGCACCTGCGAGCATCGCGATCCTCGATGTTCCGTGCGGCGGCGGCGTGGTGCTCGAGCGCCTACCGGTGGACCGCGGCATCCGCTACGTGGCCGTCGACCATTCGCCGAAGATGCTGGCGCGGGCGGGGCGCGTGGCGGCGGCACGAGGGCTCAAGGGTGTCGAGTTCGTCGAGGCCGACGTCGGCGCGCTGCCCTTCGCCGACGGGACCTTCGACCTGTGCATCTCGTCGGCGGGGCTGCACTGCTTCCCTGATCCCGCGCGGGCGGTGCGCGAGATGGCGCGATGCCTGAAGCCCGGTGGAAGCCTCGTGGGGAGCATGGCCGTGGCGGGCGCCGGAGCACGGCACGACGCGGTCATCGCGGTCTTTCGCCGCCTCGCGTTCTTCGGTACCGGCGGCACCGAAGACGACCTTCGACGGTGGCTCGGTGACGCGGGGCTCGAAGGTGTGACCGTCGCTCGTTCGGGCGCGCTGGTGCACTTCACCGGACGTGCAACTCCGGCATAGCCTGTTCAGTGGATGCGGTACGTCTCGACGGTGCGATGGCCGTCCGGCGAGGTCCATTGGAGGCGCGCGGTGCCCGCGGCGCGGTCGACGACCAGCACCACGCCGCCGTCCCCTGCTCCCGCAGCGGGAAACGTCGACGGGTCGCCGCCGGTGAGCTGCGAACTGGTGAGGGCGCCAACGTAGGTTGCAGAGGTCAGCAGCACCGGCGTCGGGTGGTAGTCAGAGCACTCGCCTTCCAGGCATCCGGCGAGGGCGGTGAGCGCAAGCAAGGCCATCAGGTGCCTCACGGCGCGACCCGCAGCGATGTGGAAATCGACGCTTCGCCTTCGCGCTGCACCACGAGCGTCACGACCTGCTCGTAGCCGTACGACTGGAGGTACACGCGATGCCGCTGCCACGGCGCGAGTGACGGCACCGCGACGCCGTCGACGGTGACGGCGACGACCTCGAGATCGTGAAGATCCACGGGAAGTGCGCAACTCGCGTGCGACCGCCGCCCATCGCCCGACAGCACCACCCCCGCCGCGAGCGCCGCCCACAGCCATCGTCGTTCCATCGCCCCCCCCTTTCGTCGTGTCACTCTCGATGAAGCCTGCGCGAACCCAAACGTCCCGAAGCGATGGTAGGTTACCGCCTTCGATTCCTCCATCGCCACCCCTCGGGAGATTCCCATGACGCAGACCAACGGCCATTTCGTCTGGCACGAGCTCAACACCCTCGACCTCGACGCCGCCATCGCATTCTATGCCCACGTCGTAGGGTGGACCTTCGAAGGCACCACCGAGGGCGAACGCGCCTATCCGCACATTCGAAACCTCGGCGGGCAGGTCGGAGGCGTGATGCGCCTGCCCGACGAGGCGCGCAAGATGGGCGCTCCGCCGCACTGGACCGCCTACATCGAGGTCCCCGACGTCGACGCCGCGGCGGTGAAGGTAAAGACGCTCGGCGGACACGTCTTCGTCGAGCCCATGGACATCCCCGAGACCGGCCGCTTCGCCGTCGTCGCGGACCCGCAAGGCGCTGTGTTTTCGCTCTTTCACGCCGCCACCACGGACGCGCTGCGCGACCGCAAGCAGCATGGCGAATTCAACTGGAGCGAGCTGGCGACATCCGACGACGCGGCGGCCTTCGCGTTCTATGCAGAGTTGTTCGGCTGGCAGAAGCTGGGCGCCATGGAGATGGGTCCCATGGGCACCTACACGCTCTTCGGACTCGGCGGCGAGCAGCTCGGCGGCATCTTCAAGCGTCCGCCGCAGATGCCGCGCTCGGCGTGGCTCTATTACATCATGGTGTCGGACCTCGACGCCGCGATGACCCGCGCGACCTCGACGGGTGGAACGCTCGTCAACGGACCGATGCCCGTGCCCGGCGGAGCCCGGGTCGTGCAGTTCATCGATCCCCAAGGCGCGATGTTCGCGCTCGTCGGCGTGTAGGCACGAAAGCCCCGCGCACCCCGTCACTCCCGCGGATGGATCCTCCGCAACGCCGGCCCATCGGACCCGCGCACCGCCGCGTGGGCGTGGTCCCGGCACGTCGCCAGCGACACCGGCTGCACGAGGTCCGCGCCGTCCAACGACGACCACCGCGCGTCCGCGTCGCCGAGCCACGCCGACCCGTCTTCACACGCCACGAGCAGGCGCCAGAACGGCCGCTCGGCGTCGACCCAGGAGAACGCCAGCGCCGCCGACACCGGCGCCGACGCGAGGGCGCCGAGCCAGAGGTCTTGCACCGTGTGCGTCCCCGCGTCGTCGATGCGCGCGACGATGACGCGGGACCACACGACCTCGGCGTGCACCGGGTCCGGCGACGCGAGCGCCATCGCCACCCAGGTCTCGCCGTCGGCGCCGACGTACTTCGCCAACGACGCGCCGCGCATGGGCAGCGCCGGGAGCACCGCGCGAAAGGTCCATCGCACCTCGGCGTCGTCGACCTCGGCGCCCTGCAGCATCACCCCGCCGGCGTCGGCCGCGATCACCACGAGCTGCGCGTGCCCCTCGTCGCGCCGAACATGCTCCGCAGCGACCACCGTGGCCTCGCCGAAGTGCGCAATGGCACGCTCCGACACGGGACCGGCCACGAGCACCTCGTCGTCCCAATCGTCGGGTCCCACCGGCGCTTCGACGGTGACGACGGGCGCTGCGAAGACCGTCTCGACGAGGTGCTGGGCGCCCGGCGCACCGCGCACCGTCCACGCGCGGAGATCGCCCGCGGGCGTCTCCTCGGCGGGTCCGACCACGAGGCCGCCATCGTCGACGGGCCACGGGCTGCACGCCGCGCCCTCGACGGCGTCGCCCGCGCGGGCCACGAGCCCCGCCGCGTCGCGCCACACGACCCACCCGCGAGGCGCCTCGGCGGCGCGCACGGGCACGATGCCGAGCACCGCGCGATCCCCGGTGAAGCGAGCGCCGTCGGCGATTGCCGAGAAACGCGCCGGGTCTTCGATGTCCGCAGAGAAGATGCGCGGGAGGACCACGCCGAAGCCGATTCCCGACATGGCGGCCGTGCCCGCCAGCATGTCCACGGCCTCGCCTCCCGTCATCGGTGTGAACGCAAAGGACATCGCGGTCACGGCGACGACCTCGAAGGCCACCGTCGAGACGATGGGCGCGGCGCCGAAGCGGGTCCACTCCAGCGTCACCGTGTACGCGCCCGGGGTGAACGCGTGCCAGCGGTGCAGCGAGACCTCACGCTCCTGCGTGGCCCCCGGCGCGAGCTGCACCATCGGACACCCGACGGGCGACGGCACGTCGAGCACCACGAGCGGTGTGCCCGGCGCACCTCGCACGAGCATCCGCACGCCGTCGGTGGCGGGATCGAAGGACGACGGAACGCTCACGGCCTGCCGCTCGTCGAGGTTGGCGACCTCGACGGAGAGGACGAGGGGCTCGCCGGCGAGCCAGCGCGGGCGTGCGATCGACGTGCGGAGGGCGACCGGTGGAGGACTCATGGCACCCGATTCTTGGGTCCGCTGGCCCAGACCTTCACGGTGCCGTGTCCAGGCGACATGGACGTCAGGCTGTGATCGCCCGAAGCGATGGTGGCCCAGCCGCGGAGCTTCAAGTGGCAAAACCCGCAGAGGTGGTCGCTCCGCTGGTCGTAGTTCATCAAACAGCGGAGGTCGGCGGCGTCGTGGAGGAGCGGCGACTGGCCACCGGCCGGATCCAGGCCACGCTCCGCCGGGGCGTGGCAGAGAAAGAAGTTGTGCCCCGCCTCGTGCCGGATCACCGAGGTCACCGGGGTCTTGTACTTGGCGAGCGGGTCTTGCGACGG